>NZ_CP117430.1:941567-1255423 GCF_030687395.1 Pseudomonas wuhanensis
TCTTGAATAATCTGTGTCAGACGCCGATCCGCGCTGTTCAGTTCCTCGGATTCCTGTAGTAACTGGGCGGCATGACTAATGGCACCCAGTGGATTGCGGATCTCATGGGCAATACCCGCAGTCAGGCGACCGAGGGCGGCGAGTTTCAGTTGCTGGGCCTGTTGGGCGATTTGGGCGAGGTCTTCGAGAAAAACCAGCGTCTGGTGGTGCGGGCTTTGGTCCAGGGCAATAAAGCTTGGTTGCAGCTCCAGCCCATTACTGGCGATTTTCAAGCTTTGCGGGCGCAAAGTCGGATTGTTGAACCACAGTTGGAGCCGCTCGACCAACGCCATCGAATAGTCGTCGATCAACTCGCCATCGAGTTTTTCCTGCCCCAGCAAGGTCAAGGCGCTGTGATTGGCCAGTTGCACACACCGTTGGTCGTCGAGCACCAGAATGCCTGTGCGCATGCGTTGCAGGATCAGTGCGTTGAGGGCTTCGAGGCCGAGCACTTCGCTAGCCCGCTGCTCGGCGAGGGTTTCGCTGACTTCCAGCCTTCGGATCAAGCCTTGCACCAACAATGCTGCGGCAAAACACAGGGCGCCGAGAGTGCCGACTTGCAGGTAATCGTTGGGACTGGTGGGGTGGCTGAAGCTCAGAAGGAAGCTCAACCCCACGATGCCGAGGGCGCCAACTGCCGCAATCAGCAGGCCGATACGCCCGGGCAGCAGGGTATTGCTGATGACCACCGACACGATCAACAGGTTGCCGATGGCGCTAGGCATGCCGCCAGCGGCATAGAACAGGCCGCATAGCAGCAGGACATCGACCAGCGCCAGGCTGAACAACTGCGTCGGGCGCCGGGTGTTCCCCTGAAAGACCACCAGCAGGATATTCAGCACCAGGTACAACCAGCTGCCGTTACGCAGCAAGTCGTCATTGGCGAACGTCAGCAACTGGTTGTCCATGTTGCTGGAGATCAACAGCACCAAGGTGATGCCGATGCTTAAACGGTAGAGGTGATAGAGGCGCAGCAGCCGCTGGGCCTGTTTGTTGCCGGGACTGGAGGTCTCAGCGATCACTGGAGCCCGGGCCTTGCTCAAGATGAGCCTGGCTGCAATACCACTGTTGTTCGAGTTTCAGCGCACGGTCGCGGGGCAGATGTACGCCGCAATGAGCGCAACGGACCATGGGTGGAGCATCTTGCTCTCGCGGCGAGTTGGCGCCCGAAGCCGGGGCCTTGAACTTGCGCCAGAGCCATACCGCAGCGGCAATCAGGGCGATCCAGAACAATAAACGAAGCATGGTGAGCTGCTTTTTGACTAATGATGGGCAGTTAGCCAAGGACGGGTCAGGCGCACAGCGCAATACGCTCACCCCTGAAATCCGGTAATAAAAAAGGCGCCTCGAAAGGCGCCTTTTCGGCACAACACTCAGCGTCAGTCGAACACGCCGAAGGTCATGTAGCTGAACCACGAGCGGTCGGTGGTATTGGCTTCGGACTCGTGTTCCTCTTCTTCGATCACATCGCCGTTTTCATCTTTAGGCTTGAGCTCGTTCGGAATCGAGTCCTTGGCATCCTGGAACTGCCTCTGCACGTCCTGGTTGGCGCGGGTTTCACCTGGCGGCAACGGCGGACGGGATTCGATCAGGCCCAGGGTGGCCTTGCTCAGCCACGAACGGTTGTCGGCTTCGTCCTTCGAGGGCACGAACTGACCGTCTACCAGGCTTGGGTGGTTCGGGTAGTTGAGCTTCAGGGTTTCGAGGCTGGTTGCGGCCAGTTCGTCCAGGTGCAGGCGCTGGTAGGCTTCAGTCATCACCGCCAGGCCGTCACCGACCGATGGGGTTTCCTGGAAGTTTTCCACCACGTAACGACCACGGTTCGCGGCGGCGACATAGGCCTGACGGGTCAGGTAGTAGTCAGCAACGTGAATCTCGTAGGAAGCCAGCAGGTTGCGCAGGTAGATCATGCGCTGCTTGGCGTCCGGCGAGTAGCGGCTGTTCGGGAAGCGGCTGGTCAGCTGCGCGAACTCGTTGTAGGAGTCGCGAGCAGCGCCTGGGTCACGCTTGGTCATGTCCAGCGGCAGGAAGCGCGCCAGCAGGCCGACGTCCTGGTCGAAGGAGGTCAGACCCTTGAGGTAGTAGGCGTAATCCACGTTCGGGTGCTGCGGGTGCAGACGAATGAATCGCTCGGCGGCGGACTTCGCAGCCTCAGGCTCGGAGTTCTTGTAGTTGGCGTAGATGAGCTCGAGTTGAGCCTGATCGGCGTAGCGACCGAACGGATAACGCGACTCCAGCGCCTTCAGCTTGGCTGTGGCGGCGGTGTAGCTATTGTTGTCCAGATCGTGCTGAGCCTGCTGGTACAGCTCGACTTCGCTCAGGTTTTCGTCTACGACTTCCTTCGATGAGCAAGCAGCGGTCAATGCGAGGATGGCGATCAGCAGCAGGTGTTTCACTTGCATGGCGGCTTGCGTCCCTATGACGGCCGCTGTCTTGGGCGGGGCCGTCCTGTTATGATGAGCGCCCCGTTGAAAAAGCCTCGGGGCAAAAGACGCCGTATTTAACCACAAGCGCGCAGCCGAAACCAAAGGCTGTGCCGACGCCTAGTCTGAGCATGTCCGATAAAATTGAACTTCGCGCAGAGGTGCCGTCCGAATTGGGCGGCCAACGCCTCGATCAAGTCGCCGCACAACTATTCGCTGAGCACTCGCGCTCGCGCCTTTCCGCCTGGATCAAAGACGGCCGCCTGACTGTGGATGGGGCGGTTATCCGCCCGCGAGACATCGTTCACGGTGGCGCCATTCTTGAACTGACTGCCGAGCAGGAAGCTCAGGGCGAATGGATCGCTCAAGACATCGAGCTGGACATCGTCTATGAAGATGACGACATCCTGGTGATCAACAAGCCTGCGGGCCTGGTGGTGCATCCGGCTGCCGGTCATGCTGACGGCACCTTGCTCAACGCCTTGCTGCACCACGTGCCGGACATCATCAATGTGCCCCGCGCCGGTATCGTACATCGCCTGGACAAGGACACCACCGGTCTGATGGTGGTGGCCAAGACCATTCAGGCGCAGACACAGCTTGTCACGCAATTGCAGAGCCGCAGCGTCAGCCGGATCTATGAGTGCATCGTGATCGGTGTGGTGACGGCCGGCGGCAAGATCAACGCGCCGATCGGTCGCCATGGCCAGCAACGCCAGCGCATGGCCGTGATGGAAGGTGGCAAGCAAGCCGTCAGCCATTACCGCGTGCTCGAGCGTTTCCGTTCCCACACTCACGTCCGGGTGAAGCTGGAAACCGGTCGTACGCACCAGATTCGCGTGCACATGGCGCACATCAACTACCCGTTGGTCGGAGATCCTGCCTATGGCGGCCGTTTCCGTATTCCGCCGGCCGCCAGTGTGACCATGGTCGAATCCCTGAAGAATTTCCCGCGTCAGGCGCTGCATGCGCGGTTCCTGGAGCTGGATCACCCGACCACCGGTAAACGCATGAGCTGGGAATCGCCACTGCCCGACGATTTCGTCTGGTTGCTGACACTGCTCAAGCAAGACCGTGAGGCGTTCATCGGATGAGTGACTGGCTGATTCCCGACTGGCCTGCGCCTGCCGGGGTGAAAGCCTGCGTTACCACCCGTGCGGGCGGCGTCAGTCTGGCGCCGTTCGACAGCCTCAACCTGGGCGATCATGTCGACGATAGCCCCGAAGCCGTCGCCGAGAATCGCCGTCGCCTCACCGATCGTTTCTCTATTCAACCCGCCTGGTTAAAGCAGGTTCACGGCATTGTCGTGGCCCAAGCGGATCCAAGCCTGGTCGCCACCGCTGACGCCAGCTGGACGGCTACACCCGGTATCGCTTGCACCGCGATGACCGCCGACTGCCTTCCGGCGCTGTTTTGCGACCGTGCCGGCACCCGCGTCGCTGCCGCCCATGCCGGTTGGCGCGGGTTGGCGGCGGGTGTGCTGGAAGCGACCCTCGACAGTCTGGCCGTGCCGCCTGAAGACGTGCTGGTCTGGCTTGGCCCGGCCATTGGCCCACAAGCCTTTGAAGTTGGCCCGGAAGTGCGCGAAACCTTCGTCGAGCAATTGCCTGAAGCCGCCAAAGCCTTTGTGCCGAGCCAAAACGCCGGCAAGTTCATGGCTGACATCTATGAGTTGGCGCGTTTGCGTCTGGCCGCTCGCGGGGTTACCGCTGTTTATGGTGGCGGTTTCTGCACCGTGACCGATCCACGCTTCTTTTCTTACCGCCGCAGTCCTCGCACCGGCCGGTTTGCCTCTCTGATCTGGCTCAAGCGCTAGACTTCTCTGATCTGCATCAACTCCACGACGCTTGAATCTCCCAGAATCGACCACATCTATAGCGGTATCTGGCAGGTTTCTTCATTCAGGATGTTTATAGGTCCGGCCTGCTCAAAAGGAAGGTGACCCATGCGTATAGACCGTTTAACCAGCAAGTTGCAGTTAGCCTTGTCCGACGCCCAATCTCTGGCCGTCGGCCTCGATCATCCGGCCATTGAGCCGGCGCATTTGATGCAGGCCATGCTTGAACAGCAGGGTGGTTCGATCAAACCCCTGCTGATGCAGGTGGGTTTTGACGTCAACAGCTTGCGTAAAGAGCTGACCAAAGCCCTCGATCAGCTGCCGAAAATCCAGAACCCCACCGGCGACGTGAACATGTCGCAGGATCTGGCGCGCCTGCTCAATCAGGCTGACCGCCTGGCCCAGCAGAAGGGTGATCAATTCATCTCCAGCGAACTGGTGTTGCTCGCCGCCATGGATGAGAACAGCAAGCTCGGCAAATTGTTGCTGGGCCAGGGCGTTAGCAAGAAAGCCCTGGAAAACGCGATCAACAACCTGCGCGGTGGAGAGGCAGTCAATGATGCCAACCACGAAGAGTCACGCCAGGCGCTCGACAAGTACACCATTGACCTGACCAAGCGCGCCGAAGAAGGCAAGCTCGATCCAGTGATCGGCCGTGACGACGAAATTCGCCGCACCATTCAGGTCCTGCAACGCCGCACCAAGAACAACCCGGTACTGATCGGTGAGCCTGGCGTGGGTAAAACCGCCATCGCCGAAGGCCTGGCCCAGCGCATCATCAACGGCGAAGTGCCGGATGGCCTGAGAGGCAAGCGTCTGTTGTCCCTCGACATGGGCGCTTTGATTGCCGGTGCCAAATACCGCGGCGAGTTCGAAGAGCGCCTCAAATCCCTGCTCAACGAACTGTCGAAGCAGGAAGGGCAGATCATTCTGTTCATCGACGAACTGCACACCATGGTCGGCGCCGGTAAAGGCGAAGGCTCGATGGACGCCGGCAACATGCTCAAGCCTGCCTTGGCTCGTGGTGAACTGCACTGCGTCGGCGCGACCACGCTCAACGAGTACCGCCAATATATAGAGAAGGACGCGGCTCTCGAGCGGCGCTTCCAGAAAGTCTTGGTGGATGAACCGAGCGAAGAAGACACCATCGCCATCCTGCGTGGCCTGAAAGAGCGTTACGAGGTTCACCACAAGGTGGCGATCACCGACGGCGCGATCATCGCCGCGGCCAAGCTCAGTCATCGCTACATCACCGACCGTCAGCTGCCGGACAAAGCCATCGACCTGATCGACGAAGCCGCCAGCCGCATCCGCATGGAGATCGACTCCAAGCCGGAAGTGCTGGACCGTCTGGAGCGTCGCCTGATTCAGCTGAAGGTGGAATCCCAGGCGCTGAAGAAAGAAAGCGACGACGCGGCGAAGAAACGTCTGGAGAAATTGCAGGAAGAAATCGTTCGTCACGAGCGTGAATATTCGGACCTCGAAGAAATCTGGAACTCGGAAAAAGCCGAAGTCCAGGGTTCGGCACAGATCCAGCAAAAGATCGAACAGTCCCGTCAGGAGCTGGAAGCCGCACGCCGTAAGGGCGACTTGAATCGCATGGCCGAGTTGCAATACGGGGTGATCCCGGACCTGGAGCGCAGCCTGCAAATGGTCGATCAGCATGGCAAAAGCGAAAACCAGCTACTGCGCAGCAAGGTAACTGAAGAAGAGATCGCCGAAGTCGTGTCGAAGTGGACCGGCATCCCCGTGGCGAAAATGCTCGAGGGCGAGCGCGAAAAACTGATGAAGATGGAAAGCCTGCTGCACCAGCGTGTGATCGGCCAGGACGAAGCAGTGATCGCGGTCTCCAACGCAGTGCGGCGTTCCCGTGCCGGGTTGTCCGATCCGAATCGCCCGAGCGGTTCGTTCATGTTCCTCGGCCCGACTGGTGTCGGTAAAACCGAGTTGTGCAAGGCGCTGGCCGAGTTCCTGTTCGATACCGAAGAGGCGATGGTGCGGATCGACATGTCCGAGTTCATGGAGAAACATTCCGTGGCTCGACTGATCGGCGCGCCACCGGGCTACGTGGGCTATGAAGAGGGCGGTTACCTGACCGAGGCGGTGCGTCGCAAGCCTTATTCGGTGATCCTCCTGGACGAGGTCGAGAAGGCCCACCCGGATGTGTTCAACATTTTGCTGCAAGTGCTCGAAGATGGCCGTTTGACCGACAGCCATGGCCGCACGGTGGATTTCAAAAATACCGTGATCGTCATGACCTCCAACCTCGGTTCGGTGCAGATTCAGGAGCTGGTAGGGGATCGCGAAGCGCAGCGCGCGGCGGTGATGGATGCGATTTCCACGCACTTCCGGCCGGAGTTCATCAACCGGGTCGACGAAGTGGTGATTTTCGAGCCGCTGGCTCGGGATCAGATCGCCGGCATTACCGAGATCCAGTTGGGTCGCCTGCGTAGTCGCCTGACCGAGCGTGAGCTGAAGCTTGAGCTGAGTCCGGAAGCGATGGATAAGCTGATCGCCGTCGGTTACGACCCGGTCTATGGCGCACGGCCGCTCAAACGGGCGATCCAGCGCTGGATCGAGAACCCGTTGGCACAGCTGATTCTGTCGGGTCGATTCATGCCCGGGGAGACCGCCAAAGGTGTGGTGGAGAACGACGAAATCGTCTTTGTCTGATCCACGGCGGCAACAAAATGAAAGAGGCCTCGCATTGCGAGGCCTTTTTTTCGCCAGGCTGTTGAACTCAAAGGAAAAGGCTTGTAAAGTGCGCCCCGCAGTAAGTCACCCCAAGGGGTTTCTGCTCCCCAAGCAGGAATCTGAAATAAGTTGCAAATCATTAACTTGAAAGCAATTTAGGGGGTTGACAGAGGTGCTTAAGATTGTAGAATAGCGCGCCTCAGACACACGAACGCAGCGATGCGAACGGGTCGAAGAGGTGAAGCAAGCTTCACAGTTGTAAATTGAAATATGTAGTTCCGTGATAGCTCAGTCGGTAGAGCAAATGACTGTTAATCATTGGGTCCCAGGTTCGAGTCCTGGTCACGGAGCCAATTTCAAACCGGGGTATAGCGCAGTCCGGTAGCGCGCCTGCTTTGGGAGCAGGATGTCAGGAGTTCGAATCCCCTTACCCCGACCATTTTTGGGTCGTTAGCTCAGTTGGTAGAGCAGTTGGCTTTTAACCAATTGGTCGTAGGTTCGAATCCCACACGACCCACCATTTTTGAAACCAGTTAGCGCTGGAATCGAATCTTAAGATCAGACGCCAAAAGCTCTGTTCGCAGAAGGCGCCTTTCAAAGGTGCCTTTTTTTTACCGGGGTATAGCGCAGTCCGGTAGCGCGCCTGCTTTGGGAGCAGGATGTCAGGAGTTCGAATCCCCTTACCCCGACCATATTAAAAATCCTCGTATCGAAAGATACGGGGATTTTTTTTGCCTGCTGCAAATGCAAAAAAGCCCTGCTTCTCGATGGAGAGGCAGGGCTTGGGCCTTCAGAGGCTTAACTATTGTCTTTCAGGTGCTCGAACAAGCCCTTCGGCATTTTTTTGCCATTGGCTTCGTAGTTGGTTTTCACGTTATCAAAAGCCTCTTGTTCGTCGATTTGGCCATCATGGTTGGTGTCGATCTTGTCGAAGTCAGCTTTGGGCGCCACTTTCAAAAATTCCGCGCGGGATACCTTGCCGTCATCATCGGTATCGGTTTTCGCCATCGAAGCATCGCCGCACTTGCCTTCGCCACATTTACCTTCCGGCGTCTTCACGGCCTGTTCCGCCGAGGCCAGCAGGTAGCCCTGGGTCAGCGGCTGCGAAGCGAATACGGAACCGGACAACATCATGCCTGCGGCCAGGACAGCACCGAGCAGGCCGACGGTGTTTTTGCTGAGAGTACGGGGCATTACAAATCTCCTGGGTTGCACGACACAACCGCTCGATAAAGGACGCCACGTGAGTGCGGCGATGACCGAAGCAGGCAGTGCCTTGCTCGGGTGTGGCCATTTAGCGGGCGTGGTGTATCGCTACTGTGTCGCGCAAGGGGGGGCTTTGTAAGCGAAGGGGCGCAATCGGGGAGAGGGATACAGTGAGACACGGAAGTGTCCGCAGGTTAGACCGAGGCGCCTGCATCGCGGGCAAGCCACGCTCCCACAGATTATGTGTCGGTCCCAGATTCCGTGGTTGACCCATAACCTGTGGGAGCGTGGCTTGCCCGCGATGAGGCCCTGACAGACGCCGAAAACTTAGTGCAGCTTCAGCCGCGGCTCAGTCCCGCGCCCAATCTTGCTGCCCAGCATCAACATCGCCGTGCGGAACGCGCCATACAGCGCCATCTGGTGCATGCGATACAGCGACACGTAAAACATCCGTGCCAGCCAGCCCTCGAGCATCACGCTACCGGTGAGGTTGCCCATCAAGTTACCCACGGCCGAAAAACGCGACAGCGAAATCAGCGAGCCATAATCGGTGTATTTGTACTCCGGCAGGGCTTTGTCTTCGATCCGCAGTTTCAGCGATTTGGCCAGCAACGAAGCCTGCTGATGCGCAGCCTGGGCGCGCGGCGGCACATTGCGGTCGGTGCCCGGTTGCGGGCAGGCTGCGCAGTCACCGAAGGCGAAGATGTTCTCGTCGCGGGTGGTTTGCAGGGTCGGCAGCACTTGCAGTTGATTGATACGGTTGGTTTCCAGGCCATCGATGTCCTTGAGGAAGCCCGGGGCACGAATCCCGGCGGCCCAGACTTTCAGGCTCGCATTGATCACTTTGCCGTCGGCGGTAATCAAGCTGTCAGCCGTCACTTCGCTGACCGCCGCATTGGTCATCACGTTGACCCCGAGTTTCTCCAGGGTTTTATGCACAGGCCCGCCGATTCGTTCCGGCAGGGCAGGCAGCACCCGTGGCCCGGCTTCGATCAGGGTGATGTGCATGTTTTCCGGTTTGATCCGGTCCAGGCCGTAGGCCGCGAGTTCATGGGCGGCGTTGTGCAGTTCCGCTGCCAGTTCGACCCCGGTGGCCCCGGCGCCGACGATGGCCACGCTGATCTGCTGAACTGCGTCAGTTTGCCCGGCGTGGGCGCGCAGATAGTGATTGAGCAATTGCTGATGGAAGCGCTCGGCCTGTTTGCGGGTATCGAGGAACAAGCAGTGCTGCGCCGCGCCTTGCGTGCCGAAATCGTTGGTGGTGCTGCCGACGGCAATCACCAGCGAGTCGTAAGCTACTTCGCGCGCCGGCACCAGTTCCAGACCGGCCTCGTCGTAGGTGGCGGCCAGCTGGATCTTCTTCTGTGCGCGATCGAGCCCGCTCATGCGCCCCAGCTGGAACTCGAAGTGGTTCCATTTTGCCTGGGCAACATAGTTGAGTTCGTCTTCGGAAGAGTTCAGGGAACCTGCCGCCACTTCGTGCAACAACGGTTTCCAGATGTGGGTCAGGTTCGCGTCGACCAGCATCACACTGGCCGTGCCGCGCTTGCCCAGAGTCTTACCCAGACGGGTAGCCAACTCCAGACCGCCGGCGCCGCCGCCAACGATGACAATACGATGAGTCATGGGGATATCTCGCAAGGCTAAAAGAAATCGGTGCAATTACCCGAGCGAGCGCGATGCAGCTCATAGCGTCAGGTAACTGATAAAACGGCTCAACAGGCCTAAACCAATGGTCACTGCCAACACCACCACCAGGAGCATCCACGGCCGGAAAGGCCGGCGCTCGACTTGGTGCTGGGACAGGCGCAGGTACTCTTCGACATGCTTCTGGTCGTCCGGGTTCAGGCGGCTGGTCATATTGGGCCTCGTCAGGTAGACGTTGCTGAATGTTTAGAAGCTACAGTGGGGGAGATCCTGCGTTGAACGGAGCATAGTCGCTGGCTGGAATGGCTCGACATGTACCGTATCGTCCAGGCGAATGATTCCACTTTGTAACACTCGGCCAGCAACTCCTGCAACGGACTCACAGGCTGATCCCTACGTCGAAAACGATGCTGCGACCCAGATTGCTGCGCAAGAAATCTGGAGCATCCGGGTGGGCGAATAACACTCGGGCGAAGGTCGGGCCGACCAGTGACAACGAGCGCCAGCCCTGACGCAGGTACTCGGTGGGAGGAGGAAAGTGGCTGTTGAGGTCCAGCACTTCGCGCTTGAGGCTGGCGAAGGCGATGATGTCCAGCTCCCCCAGGTCCATGCCGCGCTCTTTATAGTTGTGGGCTTTTTTGCGCAAGGTCGGCGCCAGTCTCAGCAGAAATTCATTGGCCGGGATGCGCCGGGGCTTGGCCTCGCGACGCACCAGCTGGCTCAGGGAAAACGCGCTGCGTCGACGTTGCAGCTCGTCACGCCATTCGTCGTTGAGGCGCCGGCCTTCGTCGAGTACGAAAAACACCTCGAAATTCGCGTCGCGGAACAACACGTCCGGCGGCTCCCCCGCGGGGGCAAATTCGTCGGCGCGATAGGGAATGTTCAAGCCTTGTAGCAGGCGCTGACAAACCCAACGCTCACGCTCCCATTTGCGGGCATTGGAGAGGAACGTGTTGGCTTGCTCGGCCGCAATGGTCAGCAGGCGTAAATAATCTGAGTCATCCATAGGCCCAAGCTTAGCGTTCATTTGTGATCCTTAAGAATAAAGTCGGTCGCAAAATAAAAAAGTCTGGCGCGATTTCGAGTCGTACTGCGAGACGTGGGTAAGGGAGGAGCTGGCTGAATGCTTCCTTGGCAGCAGATCATTGGTGGTGGGCGCTCGTTCGCCTGGATGAGATCATTTTCACACCATCCCCTTTCTGCGGGGGGAAGGCTGGCTGTGTATGGAGGTTGAGAGTCTTTGATCACGCCATCTTCAGATGGCCGCGTGGAGGTTAGATGTAAAAATGGTGATGGTAATTGGAGTTAACTCGACGTTAGATAGACTTTGCGTATTTGTTATTGTATTTTTTTGAGCCTTGGTTTTGATGTGAGGCAATGTCGTGGTTGATGCCGTTAAATTTCTATTGTCTTCGTTTCCTGATGAAAGCTTAGCGTCTCTTCTCTCTCGTTATCACGTTGTCTCCGGTGGGTATTCAGTCACTGAAACAATTTTGGACCTGTTTGGAAAGAAAGCATCTAACCTGTCGTCATTAAGTGTTGATGATGTTAGGGGGGTGTTGAGTCGATTTGGTGATAAAAGTATAGAAGTTGCTCAAGGCCTGATATACAGCAATAGTATGCTCCCATTATATGCAGCCTTTGTTGCTCGTAATGTCAGATTTTTGGACGGTTTAGTGGGCGGTGAAGAGATATACTCGTCGAAGTCTATCTCAGGTGAGGAAAATAAAGTTTGGGTTTGTCCTGAATGTTTGGAGGAGGATCGTAAGAAATATGGAGTGGCTTATTTGCATCGTTCTCACCAAATCCCCGGTGTGTATTCATGTTGGAAGCACGGTATAAGAGTTTTCAGTGCGTGCCCAGACTGCTCTAGTGGTTTTTTGAAAAGAGCTGAGGTGTTAAATGTACATATCGCCGGATGCGATTGTGGATGGCGTGGCTCAATTTCAGTCGAAGAGCGAGATATAACTGGCCAGTTATTCTCAGTTTTTTCAAGAGAATTTATGATTGCCAATCTAGCGCCTATACCTAGTAAGGTTCTAGCTAGAGCTTTTAACAAAGCTATAGGAGAGCGAGTTTTAGGGCGTGGGTGTGGATTGGATGATATAAACGATTATATTTATTCGAGTTTTGATGGCGGCTTTTTGAGTAAGGTTCTTGGTGGATGGCGAAATCCTTCAACAAGAATAATTTTCCCTAGAAATAATGTAGCAGCAGCTCCGCTATCCAGAAAGCTTTTAACTGGATTCTGTTTGTTTGATACCTTCGAAAAATTCTTGGCGGCTATTCAATGTGAATATGAGCGCTTAAGTGATAATGAGTCGAAACACAGGTTGAGAGTTGACGGGCGTCAAAGACTCTATGAAGAGCTGAGTTTATGAAGTGAGAGGTATAAATAGGCAGAAAGTGGTTGCAGTGCTCAAGGTTTGCTAATGATGTTACTAGCAGTTAAAACTTCGTAGGTTTTTGGTAGCTTTCCCAGATTTCTAATGTGTTTTTTAAGTCTAGGTACTCGATTGAATATATTGGACAGGGATAGACATTTGTTCTCTTGCAGCGATTGTATAGCGGGAAGCAGCAAGGCCAATAGCGCGTTGTCCCTGGTTTTCCAGAGTGAAAGCCTGTTATTGGTTGTGTGTTTTGTTCTCGTTTTGTTGATGTTTTTAAGCCATTTTTGATCATGCCTATAGAGCCATGTGTAAGCCTGGCTATCGAGCTCTCGGAGTTCTCTTATGGTTTCGTTTTTGTGCAGCTGAATGTTAAGGGTCCAACGCTGACGATATGATTTAATAAGGGTTTTATGCTTTTCTGTCCTATGTGCCAGATAAATTTCAGGGTTAGCCCTTAGCAAAATCTTTAAGGTCTTTATGGACACTTGATATAGATCTGAGATTTTTTGTAAGTCGATGCATTTGCCTAATTCATTTAGGATTGAGGCACGTATCAGAGGCGTAAGTTTCTTCGGTCTTTTGGGGTACGGTACTCCGCAACGCTCTGCATGGATGATGAGTGTTTCAATGTTAATCCCTAATATTTTTGATGCTTCTTTACTACTACATTTTACGGTGTTTTTTAATGCTAATATTTTTGCACTTAGGTTCGATTTGGTCTTCGAGGTGGAAACTGCTCCTGCTGAAGAACGGAGCGCAGAAATGGGATGATTGTTTATGATGTTTCTGTTGTAGGCTTTCCAAAAGGTTTCCCATGAGCCATATAAAAAATAGACAAAACAAAGATGACGAAGTGGGTGTGTGTTTGAGGCTCTTTTTTTGAACAGTGTTGCTAATTGTGATTTTGCTTCTTGTGCTGTCAAGGGTAACACGGAAAGCTCTGGTATATTGATTAGGTCGCGTATTGCAAGGCAGTAGCTATGCGAGAGGTCTGTTAACAGCAGCTTTGAGTTAGCTCTGAGTGTTAAGAATTCCAACGCTTTATAATGTGTTTTTAGCACTGTTTCTTGGTCGAGTGATATTTCTAAAGAAAGCCTGCCGTAGGTTTCGCATATTGAACTCAGTCTTGAGACACTGGTGAGTGGCTCGGTGTTTATTAAGGTATGTCCTTCCGTGTTTAGAGGTAGCAGGGTATTAAGGGATGGCAGCTGCCAGATTTTTATTCGAAATAGTTCAGCGTCGACTGAATGTTCTTGTAGTAGTAGCTTGTGCACCTTGCAGTACCAGACCCCCGGATATTGATGCGAAAGATGCCAATAGGGGGTTGAGTATTTTTCTAAGTCTGCCTTTATACAAGCTGAGCACGCTTTGAGAGGCAGTCTTGAGGGAAAGCTACTGCTCATTAATCCTAATCTATATTTCGCAGATACTACGGCTTTTGTACTTGAAACTAATGCTGCATGTAGTATCTGTGATTTAAATTGCTCTGATTGCCAGTGCAGAAAGAACGGAAGCACTGAGTGGTTATTGATGATTTCCTGCGGTGAGCCTAGAACACCTTTGCTATTCCTCGTGAGCGCATCAAGGCGTGCGGGAAAGTCAGTCCGGCTTCCCACGTATGGGTGATCGAAAAGGCTTACGCATGTGTCAGCGTGGGAGGTATTTCCGCTAACGCAGTGCTCGCGGCAACAGAGGCTATACAGCGTTTCATCGGGCAGCCATTTCAGGGGCATCTCAAGGCTCCTAATTAAATCGCGTGCAACACATGCTGACAGATGGCAGGTCAACGGCTTTGGGCTGGAAGTCCACCTGTCAGGTGTCCCTAGGCAGTGCAAGGCGCAAAGAGTTGCGTTGGCTGCGCTGAGCACGTCCTTCGACTACGGATTTTGCAAACTGAAATCGAAGGCCAGGACAGCATTTCGGATACTGGTAGATTTACGGGAGGCAGTTTCAGAGGCTGTTCGCTGCCGTCGGTCGAGCTCGCAAACAACTATCAATACCTCGATGGGAGACTCATTACCTTCAGGGCAGTGAATGCAGATTCGGTGAGGACCGTACTCCCTGCATTGTGCTCTATGCAACAAGTAGTCCTAGCTTAAACATCTGTCGTGCCTAGATTCGAGTGCTCTCCTCCAACAGAGTATAGACAGAAAATAAAATGATCTGAGGGGAGCTGATGTTGAGGTTTTCGCTAGAAGAAAAGCGTGGCGTGTTGGGTCCTAACGTTGCAGATTGTAATTATTGGTACGCGCGATGTATCGCTACGAAAGTTGATTACGCATACGAGATAAGAGTTAAAAGTTTAACTAAGAGGATTGTCTTGATTTTTAACGAAAGAATGAGTAATTATAAAAAAATTAGACAAATTTTAAGGGCGCTTATCATGGACATACCTCGTGAAAAGCTGGAGCTTAGACGTGCTGAGTTTGCAGAGAGTGGCATGACTGTAAGCGCTTGGGCCGATGCGCACGGGTTTTCACGGGTAGACGTGTATGCAGTGTTAAGCGGACGCTCAAGGTGCCTTAGAGGTAAGGCACATGCAATTGCTGTAGCACTCGGGTTGAGGAACCCACCCAAGAGCAAGCCCTGACGCATTTGCTCGGCGGCAATCAGAGAATCTGAAGAAGGTCAAAAAATGAAGACAAAATAAGCTGAAGGGTATTCAAGAAAACAGAAAGCCCGAGGGTGGGACCTCGGGCTTCCGTGGAGCTATCAGATTGCGTCCTGATAACTCCATTCTGTGTCTCTGAGCGGCGGACGTCAAGTCCGGCGGTATACCCATTCGTCCATGAAATTGTTCGGCCTGAAAACCCACGGGTGATCAGGCGGAAAGAAGGTGCTGTGCACGAAAAAAAGTGCGGGCGGGATGTGCATCGTGGGTATTCGAGGCATAACGAGATGAAAGCCAACTTAAATAATCTATTGAAGATATATGCCCGTCAAAAAACAAGGATGTTTGGGGCCGATTATACTCCCGCCATACAGGCTACGAAATTCGAGGCTCCCCGTATTTCCTGGGCAACAATAATGAGAAGTGAGCGGCTAGGTCGATCGCTGCATCTTCTATCCTCTGCCGAGAAACAGGCCGCGCTGTTAGCTCTCTATAACCCTTCTGTTTTTGATCTACATGAGCAAAAAATGCTGTGGGCGACACCCTCGGAGCACCCCTTGTATGGTCATCACGCAAGCGCTGGAATGCTGCTTAAAAGTTTTGAGGGAACATTGAAAGTGTGCGAACGAATGGGCGATGTGAAATGGCATCATGGGTTTTATTTGCCTAAGAGTGAAGGCGGGGAAAGGATGGCGTTTCCATATATAGGCGATCTTTTGCTTTTCTGTATGGGGGACGAAAATTATCCATACTGTGTCAATTGGACAGTGAAAAAATATCGTGAAGACTTTTCAGAAAAGGACTACGGAAAGGTGAAAGGCCCTTTGAAGAAGCAAAGGGATATACTTGCTGCTGAATTTAGGCACGAATTAGAAGAGCGCTATTACAGCGGTGCAGGAATACGAACAGTAAGGTTCGTGCCGGACGACATCGATGTGCAGGTACTAGTTAACTTGGATTTGTTGTTTTCATGGCACCACAGGTCGATACCTCTTGAAAAGAATTTAGTTGCGGACCTGATAGAAGACCTGAATTTTGGTGTTGTTAAGGGTGATACTCCTTTTTCTATAATTAATCGATATCTAATGTATGCCAATAGGGAGCATTTATTGCGTGTGTTTTACAATGCGGTCTGGACACGCCAGTTGAGAGTTAGCCTCTTTGATCCGGTACTTGTTGATAAGCCTATGAGAGAGGAGAAGCGGGATGTCATGAGTGTTTATCAGTATCTGTTTGCCGAGTAAAAAAATATGAACGTTGGAGTGCAGTTGATAAGTGAGCGTGGGTATAACGGACTTCTGGCTGGTGAAACTTACTATTTTTTATCAAATGATCAGGAGCAAATGCGCGTAAATTTAGTGTTCTTTTCATTAGGAAAGGACCCGAAATCAATTTTGCTCTCGATGAACGCCTTGGATTTTGAGAATGGGCTTTTGAGTGGGCGTATAGTTTGTGCTGAAAAACAATGGAGCCTCCCTCCATGGCTTCGTGATTATGAAGGAACAAATTTTTACCAACTCGAGCGGCAACGAAAGTCCAAAGTTATTTCATACACAGATAGAGTTGTTCATCGGTTTATGTACATATCTGGTGCGTTAGAATCATTTGAAGGAAATTTAGGTGATCCTGGTTTGGATTCAAGGCTCAATAAATATGCAAGGGAATTAAGTCCCTCTCAGCATGCAAAACGAATTAGGCTTTGGTTTTATACGTATATATTATTTGGCAGAAATATTTGGTCGTTGATGCCGAAATTCTCAAGCATAGGTCATTGGGACCGGCAGGAGGTTTCCAAAATGAAAAAGCTCGGTAGAAAACCATTGCATGAAGGAGGGCAAGAATACGGAGTGACAAAAGAAATGTTGGATATGATTACTGAGGGGTATGCTCTGTATAGTAAGCAATTAAATGGTATGGAGAAAATATATGGAAGGGTAGTGTGTAACGTGTTTGGCTGTGAATCAATTGTGGTGTCAAGGGGGGAGTTTAAATATATTCAGAAGGAGGGTAAACCTTTTCCAAGTCTTCCGCAGTTTAGATATCATGTCACCAAGAGCTTTTCTCAGAAGTCTCGGCAAATACTGAGTTTTGGGGAGGAGGCAGTACGAACAAAGATCAGTGGGAGTGTAGGTAAGTTCTCAGAAAGGCTATCTAGCCTTTTGCAACGGGTTGAATTAGACGCTTATTACAGCAAGGCGCGACCTGTTGGGCTTATAGAAGGAAACGTTATGGATCCTCTCTGTGTTGTTAGAGCGGTCTGCAGTGTGTCCGGCTATCTCGTTGGTATAGGGTTCTCCTTCGACAAGGAAGATATGAGTGGGTACCTAATGGCGTTGTTTTCGATGGCAATCAAGAAGTCAGAGTTTTTTAGGCTTTTTGGAATGAGTGATTTAGACGATGACGATTGGCAAAGCACTGGGTTGTCCACAAATATCATAGTTGATCGAGGTCCTGGCGCTGCTAAAGATCTATTCGATGACTGCAAATGGATCAACTCGCGAGATCTCCCTCCCTCATACTCCGGCCAATCCAAGGCTTCGATCGAGTCTTCTCATCCTCGAGTTAAATCTATAGAAGGACGGCCAAAATACAGGCAGAGTAATTTGAATGTCGTTCAGATGGCAAAGAACGAGATAAAAGACTTAGTAGAGAGTAATTGGACCTCTGATGCCACTGCTAGATGTACTCCAGAGATGATAAACCATGGGGTAAGCACTACTCCTGCCGGTATCTATGGTTTTTTGGATTCGCGAGCGCGTACGGACGCTTACCCAATGAGTTTTGAGGAGGCAGTGAGGAATTTTCTGAAACCAATTAAAGTTTCTTTGCGGCAAGATGCAGTTTACTTCCATCA
Source organism: Pseudomonas wuhanensis (assembly GCF_030687395.1). Lineage (GTDB taxonomy): Bacteria > Pseudomonadota > Gammaproteobacteria > Pseudomonadales > Pseudomonadaceae > Aquipseudomonas > Aquipseudomonas wuhanensis. The sequence goes on from NZ_CP117430.1 coordinate 959,269, forward strand.
TCGACGATTTAACTCGGTAGAGCTTCAGCAGACAGGGATATTTGATGGCGTTGGGAAGAGCGACGGTGTTGAGGTGGACGCATATCTTTTAGAGATGTGTGTCCGGCATTTATGGGTCGAAATAAATGGCCGATTGTATGAGCTTGATGCTCTCTTGCCGATCCGCGATGATACCAGTCAATTGTATGTTTCATTGGCTGATCTGTGTGCTGAGGAGCATGTTTTGAAAGTAACTCATTCAAAGCTAAGGCAGAGCAAGCCGGCAGTCGCCAGTTATTACGATCAAAAATTTGAGGCGGCGACGGGGAAAGCATCCGGTGCCGTAAAGCTTCAGGAGGGTGTTCCTTCCAAAGGCGATGGATATAAGCGAGAGGTTGCTGATTTAAAACGGAATTTGAGCGGGAAGTCTTAGGATGGGGAGCACCCGACTAATTGACAGGTTTTCACCATATACAAGCTTACGTGATATTCGCGAAGCCAGTATTGTTAAACCTGATCCAGTTTGTGGTCTTGAGACTATGTCCGCCAACATGGCTTCGGCTTCACTTGTGGATACATTGAGAGCTATCTATATTCCCAGTGAGTCTGCATGCGGTTTAATCGGTGAGCTGCTTGAAATAGCATTGCGTCATTCTACGGGCTCATATCCAAGTAATGATGCCTATCTTCGGGGAATCTATTCAGGGGAGTATTCTGACGTGTTTCCCTTGTGCCTGTCTGGAGTGGCAGGAGTAGGTAAAAGCCAACTGATTAAAGCTCTTCGGCGTTTAATGCCAGTGGATGGATCTTTCGACCCGGGACCCGGCGTTTCGGATATGGCGTTTACCTCCATGTGGGAGATTAATGTAAAAGATAAGAAAGGCATTATTCCGATGCTGACCAAATTCCTGCCACCGGAAAAACAAGGTGAAAACAGAAGAAAAACAGTTGATCAGGTGATGGCATACTGTAGAAAAAAAGCATTTCGAGAAGGTGTTTCACTGCTTGTTGCTGATGAATTTCAATTTTATACAAGTGGAGACGCGAGCGCTAAATTGGCTGAGGCATTACTGAACCTGTCAACTTTGGGTGTGCCTATGCTGTATGTGGCTAATTATAGTATGCTTCAAAAGCTACTAGGACGCCCCCAGCAGGATCGACAACGCTTAATGGTGAATCCAAGACTCTTGTTGCCAGACTTATTGGGTGATGATAGCTGGCGCGAGTATGTTGAGGAGTGCGTTAGGGTGTCCAGTGGGGCAATTAATATTGAAATAGATGCTTTCTGCGAAACTCTTCATGTGTATACCGCGGGCATCAAGCGTCTGTGTATTTTGCTTCTGGGGATCGCTTACAAGCACTCTCGAGCTAGAGGGGCGGTTCATATTGGTTTGCATGATCTAAAGTCTGCTTACCAGTCAACTGAATATGCGGTAAATAAGGTGGATGTGGAAATCATCTGTCGTCAAAACATTACAGGGAAAAGTGGAAGGGCTGACTTATGGTGTCCGCTGGCGCTTCCACAATCCACAGCCCTAGCGTTTACAGCTTCCTCTGAGAAAAAGCGAGACGAGGTCGTGTCTGAACAGTTGGTTAGATCTTCACTCACTCTCAAAGAGAAAAATGCAGTAAAAGCATTGGAAGGCAGTCACGTAAAAAAATCTGTAAATAGTGGCGACGTGATAAAGTTAAGAGAGCCACGCAAGGCGCCCACCGTGGAAAGTCTCACTGCATCGCTTCAGCGGTTAATAGAGCGTGATAAGTAGCTACAGGCCTCCTTATCCAGCTAAGATTCGCAAGGAGCGAGGGGGCAACCAGGCGGCCATAACGAATGGTCAGTAGGCTTTAATGAAAGGGATACGGCATGACCAATGATGAGCTTTATGTTTCCGTCGACGTCGAAACTTCCGGGCCTATACCTGGTGAATACAGTCTGCTTTCCATCGGGGCTTGCCTTGTAGCCCAACCTGCAACGTCCATTTATCTCGAACTCCAACCTGACAGTCCGAAACATGACCCAGAAGCACTTGCTGTATCCGGGCTGACTCTGGAAAAGCTGGAGCGCGAGGGCCTAGCGCCACGAGAAGCAATGCACAAGTTTGATCAATGGCTGAAATCGTCTTGTACCACGGGGCAGAAAGTTGTTTTCGTGGGGCTCAACGCACCGTTTGACTGGTCATTTGTTAATTTCTACTTCCACAAGTATTTGGAAACCAACCCTTTTGGCTTCACCGCGATCGACATGAAGGCCTATTTCATGGGCGCTTACGGTTGCACCTGGAAAGAAACAAAGTCCTCTCAGATGACTGTCACGCTAAAGCCGCGTAGCGCTCCGAGCCACAATGCATTGGATGACGCGCGCTTTCAGGCAGAACTCTTTGCGCTAATGTTGGCAGAGCGAGGCAAGCGCTGACCCGTCTATTTTTCATGCAGCGTTTACCTGAGCCAGGTTGCCTCGACATACTTGCCGTCCCGAAATGACCAAGCCTTGATACCTTCTGGCTTTTCGGACTTGCCGACGATAATGGCGATTGGGTGCGGCAAGTCTTGCGTGTAGCGGGCAGCAAATCTGGAGAAGCTGGCTACATCAGCAGGAGAAATTACTGGAACCGATTGGGGATGCGTATGCCAGTACCCCACCAGCCTTAATCCTTTTTCATTGGCATCTTGAATTTCTTGCCGGCAACGTCCCGCATCCAACTCTAGCCAATACCAGCCTGACCGATCGGACCGATGGGGTGGCGTCGCCAAGGCCAGCAACAAGCCAGCCGGGTTAACAGGATCGACGAATAACTGTCCCCCTCTCTCCACGCTCAAAAGACCTTGGCGGTGTCTATCCAAAATGTCGGCTACGGTTTGCGACACCAAGAGTTCAGAGTTGACTCCTGGCCATCTCCAGCGCCAAGCGATATCCGTCACGCCATTACTTCCTTGTGTTCTGGCCATCCACGTTCCAGCAGGATTTGTTGTGCCCCATCAGGCAGCTCAGGACCGTGGTATTCACCCCCTAGGATTGGCACGTCATTAGGCCTGTAGATACTGCTGACCCAAGTTGCATTTTCAATATTTCCGGTCAGCGAACGCAGAGCTGTGTGCGCGACCATCGATGCGATGTTCGTCATCCCCAGAGATCCGCCTGGAATGAAGCTCTCCCCGCAGGCGGGAAGTGGAACGACACCTCCTCCCGGCCATTCGGTGAACTTATGCTTAAAATCGCCGCTGTCCGTGAATAAATGCGTGCCATCAAAGGCACCCTTTGGCGCGAAAAGCGCGTGCCCCACCTGAGTGTGTGGTTCGCTCCAGGCTTGTATCAGCCCCCAGGAGGCGCCGCTGGACTTGGCTCGCCAAACCGTAACTTCTGATTGCCAGTCGGCTGTCGTAATCACGACAAGATCCGCAGAATCGAATACTTCTGGTTTGCTGCTCATCACAACTTCAGCGAACGTCGGATAAGCAGTGCATTCTGTAGTCGGAAGATCTCTAAGAATTTTGTCCCGCAAAGCTGTTGCCTTCAGGCTTCCTAGGCTATCCGCTCCTAGGGCGTGTCGACCAAGGTTGGCTGATACCAAGGTGTCGGGATCGATGAGGGCAAGATGGCCGACCCCGGATCGCGCCAACTGCATTGCCACCGCACTGCCTAATGAGCCAACGCCGACACAAACTACCCGAGCATTCTCAAGGTGCTTTGCAGTGCCGCTTACATCGCGGGACAAAATAGATGCCCGATCAAGCACGTCCAAGGCGGTTGTCAGGACAAGCGCCGGGGCATGTGCGCCTGCCATCGCTGGACGGCGGCGCGCAGTGCGCAATCCAAACCTTGCCCCTCGCTCTGCCTGTACGCCATAGGAGCGAACATTGAGGCAATAGATCGGAGCGTCTATACCCCCGGGAAGCTCCATGACGATCCATCGACTAGCCAGTGTTCCGTGCAGGTCAAACCATGCCAGCAGTTGCTTGGCATCATCTGGCTGAAGGTGAGGCGTAAGCCAGGGCAACAACTCCTCTGGATCAGGAGTACGAATATCCGGATAACTTTGAAGCTTGACGTAAAACCCCGGAGTTTCGGCCGCGCGAATTACAGTGGAGCGTCCGACTGCCCGTCTGTAATGTTCTTTCAATGCTGCTGCGTTCGAGGCCATCCAAACCGTTTCCTGGCCGGATGGCAAAGCCCGCCGCGGATCGCTGAGAGCAAACAATTCCGAGGCAGCTCTAGGTCGATCCAAAAGTAAGAGGTTTTGGAATGAATTGCCGTGCTGAAGAGACCAGTAAGTAGTGATTTCATTTTGGAATTCGATATCGCGCTTCGCTTGGCTTGATCCCATCTCAGATAAAGAAACTATCTTGGCCAAACGAGCAAGGCTGTCCTCTACTATGACTTCTGGGGCGCCCATGATGGGGCGCTCCTGAAAGCCGTGAAGGCAAAGTCCAGACTTCGTGGCATGCGGCCAGACCAACCATGGTGATGGTTCGACATTGAGCCGCAAAGGACCGCGGGGGAAATTGGAGGGAAACCCAATACGCAACCGCCGCTCTCGCCCCGTGTAATCGATCGGTAGAGGAAAGTGAAAGGACGCAGCTTCATCAGCCCGCATTGGTGCGGGCTGAAGCAGTGCATCAGCAGCATCCTGACCTAAGACATTTCGCAGCGCGGAGATTCCGCGCTGTAATGGCGTTTTAATTGGATCAGCCAAGGCGTCCAACTGGCTTTACGCTCGACTGAGGGTTTCCACCACCGCTGGCTCCGCCGAAAAGCGCGCCCATCGAAGCGGCGTTTCGCGTAGTGCCATCCGGTCGACCGGGCATCGTCCAGTTGGCTGGGATCTCATTGTTCACTGCCGTGATGAACGCCGGTGCCATACCGAAGTTCTCTTTCACTGCCTTGGCAAAGGAGTCCGTGGACTCGAAGCTCTCCAAGCCTAAAGACACCGATGCACTGGCGTCAGCGTGCCACTTGGCGAATGCCTGGCGGTAGCCTTGGCCCTCGCCAGGCCTGTTCCACTTCTCTGCAAAATTCTCCCCGGTGTCAGCGGGGTTGCAAACAAAGCAGTCAGTGCCTCTTTTAGCAATATGCTCCGGCATCCTGCGGACAATCTCCAGAATCGCATCTAGCGGCGGCAGCGGTTTCGACTTGGATTCTTTCACGACATCTAGGTAGGCATGGGTCGCTAGGGTCGTGATAACCGCCGATATGGGGCGGGTATCCGCGCTCTTGGTTTTGATTGCCCATTCGTCACGATGTCGTTTTAGAAGCTTGATGGTCGCGCGCAGCGGATCCTGATCGATATAGTCCTCGTATTGCGGAAGCGGAGCCTGTGTCGCCTCATCAAGCATCCGCTGACTTTTGGCAATGACGAGGCTCTCCTCCAGAGAAATTACCTGGGCAGAGGCAACCTGTAACCAATTCGAGTAGGGAATAGGACTACTTGCTTTCCAACCTGTGACCCGATCCGGCACTTCGAGCTTCCCCTCGCCGTTTCCTTTGCCATTTCCGAGAATCGCTCGGGCAGGCGTGACATCGATATGGAAGCCGGGATTTTCATCAGAGTAAACGATCCGAATGCCGCGACGGAGTTGCTTAATCTCTTCCTGAACGCGAGAACCTTTCCTGAACCGTTCTTCAATCGCGTCGAGAATCTCTTTTGCACTGGCGCCTTGAGCATGAGGCAGCCAGATGATTGCGTCCGCATCAATGGTGTCAAGATCCGCAGGCGCGCCTGGAATTGGCTTGATGGTTGTCTTCAGGCGCATAGAGCCCTGAACGAAAATATGGGCCTCAGCAAGCAGTGGATTGTCGGAAGCCGAAAGGATTTTTTCCAGCTGTGAGTAGCGATCGTTGATCTTTTCGTACTGCGCTTCCGACAGTGAGATATCCCGCGCGGCGCGAAGCAGAAAATACTCCCAGCTGTTGCGCTTGGTCTGTTCGTTGCTCAAAAGCATTACTTGGCCTCCCGGGCCTCGAGGCCCAAATGCAGTGTTTGCGTAAACCGATTTTGGTTTTCTCTGTCCCGATCAAAAATCAGGTATTGATGCTGATGCTGTGTGGTCAGCAATGCGCCAAACTCGATGGCCAATGCTGCAGGGATTGCCGAAAAGACGTGGATAGGGTTCGGAGTCATAGCTTCAAGTTGACTCAGTCGAATCTGAAGCGCATCGCGAAAGGCATGAATCACCCGGCGGTTCTGAACCATCGAGTAGCTTGGTTCTGGAATCGTCAGCTCCGCGATACGCGCACCTGGTAGAACATCGGTCACGTCGCGAATTGGAATTTGCGCAGAAATGGAAAGCACCAGCGCCAGTGGACCATCGCCGTCCGACGGTGGAGTAAACAAAAACTCGGGGGGCTCAGCGGATTGATCGGGCCAGCGCAGAAGATGCTCTCGGCTAAAAGAGAAGGTCAAACGCTTGGAGCGGTCGCCGATAGTCTGCCCCAACAGCATCAGCGCAGGAATATCGGCTAAGCCCACTACCGCCAGTGCAGGCGCGTCGCCATAGGTGCCACCACGACGAGTGATTTGCTGCTCCAACCGATGCTGGATGCTGTCCGTGATGTTCTGCCAATAGGTCGCATCTCTACCTCGTGGTCCGGGCGCAGGGAAAGTGATCTTGATGCCATGGTCGAATGCGGTTAATCCCTCAGCAGACATAGCGGTCAATAGATCGCGAACGGGAATGTCGTTGATCGTCTGGAAATGCTGGCTTTGTACGATTAAGGGAATGGCTCTGCCGCCATCGGGGGTCGTTGCGGCGAGTCGGATGCGTTCTAGGTACGCTTGGTGCAAACCGCTCAAATCTTTTTCAGGGTAGCCATCTGCGTCACGATCAATTTTGTCGTGACAGCCTGGGCACAGAAGCATCAGGTTGGCGGTATCGTTCGTATGCGCCTCAGCATCGTGATCCGTGCGTCCACGGGGGCCTCTCGGACTGGCTGGCAGAATATGAGCCACCTCGCCCCATTTCATCGGATTGCCAGCACGATAGTCGAAGGTAAGATCTGTGCCGCAAAGTTCGCAGTGGCCGGCAGTCTGGATCCATACGATCCGCTTCGTTTCATCGTTAGTGTTGAAACGCCCATTCGCAGGCTTAGATTCTTCTTTTTCTGCCATTCGACCTTTCCCCAGAGAATCCATGTTTAAAACTGATAGTGGCCAGATATAATCATATTGAGATCATTTTGTGCGATTTCAAGAAGGGCACATTAGGGTCTAAATTTGGGCCCTTTTTTTGGCCGCCTTTGTCGGCGGCCGCGTCAATATTAGGCGCTAGGTGCGAGCTATCGAGAGGGCGGATTTTTTGCGATCCAGGCATTTGTACCAGCCATAGCGTTTGAATAATGATGGTTCCTCGTGAGTTCAGAAACCCAAATTCTGTCATCGCTATCTACAAACTTTTTAAGATGGTCATGCAATTCCTTAGCCGTATTATTAACCGCTATCAGCCAGAAGGATTCTTGCGTCCGATGTCCGCCAAGACGTGTCAGCTCATCTAATAGCAGCTGATAGTTTTTGTTTCTAACGAGATCATACGACACGGTATAGCTTGTCATTCTTACCTCCAAGCAAGAACATTGTGGCCTATCGCAGTGAACGGGCTGCTATCGAGCGCTTTAGGTGAGGTCGACAATCGGAGCATTTTTCCCGTATGTTTTTACTGCGGCGATGCCCTGGTCTCGAGCGTAAGTCGAACTGTAGGTCTGACTAGTGCCAATTATCTGATTGTTCGCTGCGCGCAATACAAAGTACGGGCGCTGGTTTTGTGCGGTTCGTTTTTCGTAGTACTGGTCGAAGGGCGAGTGAGTTTTGCATGAGGCAATCCCGTTCTCGCAGCCTGATTTTTGAAGGTAGCCCTCGCTAGCGAGAATGATCTCGTTATTAGGCGCCCTCAGACGGAAGTAATACTGCTGATTCTGAGTAGAGCGGAAGATCTCGTAACGTTCGGTCATGGTGAAACCTCTCTTTTGGCCTCAACGCGTTGAGGCTATGTATAGATTGATCCAACGCTTTAGCGACGCATTGGTCTCGGCCGGCTTGATGGCTTGAACTCAAGGCTACGCAACGAGTCGTTAGGGTTGAAGCTCGCAACAATTGGATCCAGACACTCGCGTTAGCATGTGTAGCGGATTTCCAGATTTTTGTGAGCAAACGCAAGATTCCAACCTCTAACGTGAGCAAACACTCACGAAGGCAGAGAGCCGTAGGGGGGGCATAACTGGTACCCTTCCCCAATATGCGCACGAGGTAAAAAGCATGAGAAAGATCGCCATCATTGAAGACTCTGTTGACACGAACAACGCGTTGGCTGGCTTCTGCAGAAGCATCGGGAAGGACATTGTTGTAGAGCAGTTCTATGATAGAGAAAGCGCCGAAAAAGCTATTGTTGAGTCAAGCTATAGTTTGATTGTATTAGATATTGAGTTGTCGCCCGAAAGAAATGCTGGAGTCGGCATACTTCGTACAAACATCATTAATCACAAAACTCCCGTAATGGTAGTGTCAGGGCTTGATCCATCTCTTTATCGAGGGGTAATGCGTCAGTTGGACGTATGGGATTACATGGAAAAGCCGATTCCACCTGATGGACAAGAGTTCATCGAGATGGTGCTTCAAGTATTGCGGAATAACGGCGCCCCAAATACGGAAGATAAGGAAGCACTAATAACCTACGATCATTCGACTGGGAAAATGCGATTCAAAGATAAGCCTTTGAATATTCCGCAAACGGCCAAAAGCATCCTGTGGCGAATTTATGACCGTAGAGGATCCTACGTACCATACGCCGGATTTTATGAGCTCGTAAAATCCGGAAGAAATCCAGAAGCGATTCGCCAGCACGTCAAGATTATACGAGACGCTCTGGAAGAAGTAGGTGAGTCGCCAGAACATGTTGTTGTGATTAGGATGAAAGGTGTTCAGTGGCAAGACTTGGTCAATCCCTAATTAATCTCAAAGCTAATCTGCGAAAAGCTAAGGCTCGTATACTCATAGTTGGGATTATGAGTCTTATGGTTTTAGTTTTGTTCGTTGGTACGATAGCTGTCCTTAGATATAGCTATGTGCCGGTGGCCCGGCAGTACCAAGGCACAGTCCAAAGAACACTGCAGCGTGTTGCAGCTGAATTTGAGAGTTTAGATGGGAAAATAGCGTTCGCTAATGTTAATGAGCAGATTTCTGATGGCTATGGAATTCCTTTAGCTAAACTGCCGCTAGAGTTTTTTAATGTCATTCCAGGGCATATAGAGGAAATTAAACCTCTCCGCGCTTGCAGTTTTTCGACTGTGGCAGTTCCAGATAATCAGCTATGCGCTGGCGTTTTGGAAAACCGAGCTTATGGAACGCTTGTCTACTTGCGCGGAAAATTCCAGATCAACGGTACTCTGACGTCGCCAATTTATGCAAAGTCCCCGTTCACTGCGCACCACTTCAGTATCGCGATTACGGCGAAAGGCAATACAAGCTACTTTTTAGCTACCTTCGATCCAGTTCGTCGCGCTAACGTCCCAGAGAAAGGAATTTTTTCTCCTGCATGGAGCATCGCGGGGTTTAAAACCCAAGTAGAGGGGGCCGGACGCTTTACTCGTGAGCCTGATATTAAAGGGCGCGTATTAGCCCATGGGGCCTCATTGACGGAGGCAGGTGCTTACGAGTTCATACTGCAAGTACCACTATATGCCTATAGTGAAGGCGCGAATGTCACCAGCAGCACATGGCCTCCCGAGGACATATCGAAAGCGCGCGTGATCTTGAAGCTAGTTGGCCCAGACGGTGATGGCCCTGGGCAAGTACTTATGGACGGTTCGACAATGAACCCAAAGGCCATATTTTCTTTTGAGTCGATGGGGCAATACCTCGCGCCAGGGGAAAGCCTTAAATTTTTCCCTCCAGGTCACGATTTACCAGTCGAGGTATTCGCAAATGGCAGTAGCAGCGTACGAGATGGAAATCGGTCGGCACTAAGCAAGTTGGCAAGCATAATAGTAGAGTTGGTCACTCCCGCCGTCTCAACTCAGAAAGCTATACAGCTTTCAAATGGGGGTAAAATTGAATTGCAAGGAAATCCTGCGTTGGTGCTTGGTGGTTGGAGTGCAGCAGCGAAAGCAATTATAGCATTTGCCTTTATTTTTGGCGTGATCCTTGTACTCAGCGGCTTTGCAATTTACTACTTTGTCGTGGCCCCACTCAATCACGTACGACGTAACACTATCTATATGCGTGGGCGTTATTCGGATGCTGAAGATTTCAAGTTGCCCCATACCATCTCCAATCGTCATGATGAAATTGGCGTGTTGTGGGTTAGCATTGAGGACTTGCACAGATCAATCACCACCTATGGGCGGGAAGCATTGGAGCATGCGAAGAAAGAGAGTGACCTTCTTCGCGCCATAGGGCATGAGATTAAATCTCCCCTACAAGACCTTTTGCTACGGCACAACAACGTTGACGATCCAAGCGCGAAAAGTTTGAAGCGAATTTCCTATGCGCTAAAAACATTGTCTAATACGTACTCTGGTCAGAGCTCGGAAAAAGTTGTGGGGCCTAAAGAAGCCATTAGTTCATCACGCGGAAATATTACCAAGGAAGACGTTTCCGAATACTTGGAGAATGCTGCTGAGTCCAGCGATGGAATCATTACGTTCAACAAGTCCCCAAGCGTGCTGTACGTCAGCGCCGATGGCGACATGTTGGAAGCTTCGCTGATGGCAGTATTAAATAACGCGAAAGAATTTCGAAAAGCGGATACGAATATCGTTTTACAGATTTTCTCTGACTCCAATTGGGTCTTAATACACATCAGCAACCAAGGTCCACACATCCCTTTTTATCCTATTGAAGAAGTGTTCGAATATGGCGTGAGCAGTCGGGATGTAGCAGGAGACCATCAGGGCTTAGGTCTATTTATCGCAAAACAGTACATCACAAAGATGGGGGGGGATATTGCTGTTAAGAACGTCAAGGATGGTGTGCGGTTCGAAATTAAACTAGCCAGAGCGCATTAATGCTTTCATCTAGAGGCTGAGGTGTCCCGAGGCAGCGATTCAGTCAGGAGATGATTGCCCCTACGTGGCGTTTGAAGCAGGAACAGCATAGGTCAGGTGCCTGGCAGGAAACGTTCAGGATTTCTGTCAAGTAGGAGGATTTTGCAGACAATGTTTATCCAGCATTGTCTCTCTTATCGAACAGAAGTTTTGGGCCGAGCTCAAGCCCTTGGGAGAGTCAGCAACCGGTTCAAGTGGACGCTCGGTGGGTCAGCGCAGGTACACTTAAGCTTCTTTTCTTTACAAGCCGTTGAGTGGTGGTTTTCGGGGAGCCGCCTTTTGTGCTGTGGCCAGGCTACAGGATGCTTGTACCACCTAAAGCGGTGAGTCGTTGCCATTGCGGTAGTGCCAGAAAAACCACAGAATTGAACACAGTTGGATTTGTGGGACTGTCGAAGCGATGCCGTATAGCCAACCATGACAAGAAGCAAAAATGGAGTTTTTATGCACTGGGGAACCTGGCTGATAGCGCCTAAAACGAGGGCTTCAATCAATTTGGTGCTGACCATTTTGATCGGATTAATATCGAGCATATTGGCCACCCAAATAATGCCTCAGGGGCAGTTGAATTGGAAACTTCTTCATACAGCATCCGCATTTTGGGCTTTAATCGTAGCAGCAGCAGTGCTCCTTAAGTTTCAGTGGTATTGCATTGGTTTCGATGAAGATGTAACAAAATTTGGTGATTCCGCACATTGCATAGCTTACATTCGGAAGGCTCAACTGGAAGGAGCCGCACGGCATATCCGTAAAAATCCAGAACAGGCAATGCTGATGGATGCAAAAGACCTCCTTAAGAAAATGGGGATCAAATGAAAGTACTTGTCTCGAAAAAATTCCAAGATAAGGCAGAGCGACCAGAAACCCTCATTCGCTTTTCCTTCGAAAAAATGGTTTCAACATTGGAACGCCTAAGCCCAAGCGGTTTAGAAAGAAGTGGGAGTGTGCAACGTGTACGCGGTGTGAGCGAAGAGATATATGTAACGAGGGTCGATAACTTCCGTGTTTTTTTCACGCGTCAAAACGACAAACTTGTGCTGCTAGATGCTGAGCTGGTTTAGTTGTCGACGACGAATTACAAGGCCCGTTGTAGAATCTCTTTATGGGTTAAGGCTCGAAAAATTGTCATTTAGTTGGAGCGGGCTTTGAAAAAGTGGAGATTTATTTCCCATGAGTTGGCGTATGTACCGTGTGGTGGATGTGGCTCCTGATACTTGGTATTCCCACTCTATGGCTTATGGTCGGGGTGTTTGTCCACTTCGGTGTTCTTGATAAAGACAGTCCAGGCTGGGTGCAGGCAATTGGCTCGATTGCTGCCATCTTCGTGGCGGTATTGATCACGCACAGACAGGGTGAGCAGCAGACTATGGAGCGTCGCAATAAGGACCGAGTTGTATCCAACCTAATTGTTGGGGTCGCTACGCGCGCGGCGGCAGTTGCAAGCTTATTGTTCCATAGTTTCAATGATTTGCAGCTGCAAGTGCAGGAGACAAATGAGGAAATCCTTACCACTGTCGAGTCGCAGGTGCTTGCACTGCGGGGAATTAACCCTATGGATCTTCCGAGACCAGAGATGGTCGAGCCATTCCTCAGAATTAGAGCGATCATGGAGCAGAGCTATGTGATGGCCGGCTTGCTGGCGAAGGGGCGAGACGGCTACGTCGACCGGCTTCGCTGTGCAACTGTCTTTGCGCACAACTCCCAGGCTGCTCGTATAGCTGCAGAGGAGTTGCAACAAGCGGCTCTAGACTGAGCGGGAGTGCCGCTATCCGGAAAGCTAAATCAGATCAAGTAAGAGTTACATAAAAAAGGCCCCTAAGTGGGCCTTTTCTAATTAGAGAGAAGTTACTTGGAGAGCCAGGACTCGACGGTGGCTGAGTCGTATTTTGCTTTCCACTCCTTCAATGTTTTGTGATTGCCGCCCTTGGTTTCAACGACTTCACCAGTGTGAGGGTTCTTATAGACCTTCACCTGCCGAGGTTTACGAGTGCCGATTTTGGATTGCGCAGCAGGCGCGCGACGAACTGCGTGCGGATCAAGCAGGGTGATCACATTTTGCAAGCTATAACCGTACTCTGCGAGCAAGGCGCGCAGCTTCGACTCGAATTCAATTTCCTTCTTGAGACCAGCATCACCCTTCAGCGCTTCGAGAGCTTGGAGTTGCTCTGCGAGGTGTTTTTCAAGCTGGCGGAACTCTGCGAGTTTAGACATGACGAATCTCTTTCCAATAGATGCCTAACAGTATATTGCAAAATTGAGCCATCACACTCAATTAGCCATGAGCGCAATGGACGCAATCCCATATTCTTTCCTTTGTCGTACCCAGTAGCGTACGAGCGAAATCACTCGGAGCGAGTACGTTCCCCACAAACAGCACAACTGTCAGGGCCAGTGGTAACCGTTCTTATCCACAGTTGGTGAGAGCTGTGGCCGTCACCGGGTGGCCAGGTTGATGCGTCTTGAAGGTTTACGCTCTCAAACTGGGTATCGACGGAGGCCGGGGAAACATGGCGGTAAACCAGCCGTTGCCTCACCGAACTTACTGAAGCGCCAATTCGATGTCAGAGAGCCCAACAAAGTCTGGGTCACAGACATTACCTACATCCGAACAGATGAAGGCTGGCTGTATTTGGCCGTAGTGCTCGATTTGTTTTCACGCCAGATCATTGGTTGGTAAGCGGGCGGTGAACACATCTTGCGTTTTATCGTCGTGAGTTGCAGCTCCAGGGATAGGCAAGCAGACCTATCATCAGGCACGACAAAATGGCTTAAGATCATCGAAGACTGTAATGGAACATTTCGACTAAAAGGACGCGACATCTTATGGAAATCCCCCTTGCTCAAATCAGGGAGCGTTTGAACAATCGCCGATTTACGGTAGCGGGTAACGCCCACGGGCTATCCGGTGCTGGCACAGTATTTCACTACCATGTCGAAGAAGATTCCATTTGGGGTACTTATCAAGGTGGCCGGATCCGTATGGGTCATCAAGTCGGACGCGTGACTGGCCCCGATACCATTGAGCTTCTTTATCATTGCTTAACTACGGATGGTGAGATTCTTGCTGGCTGGTCTCGTGGCACGGTAGGCGTTGATCACGCAGGACGTACCACTCTGATGTTCGTATGGGGTTGGTTGTCGGGCGCGACTGGAGGTGGGGAGTCTAGCTACGTTGAGCTTGCTGCGTAGTGGTTAAGCTTTTTGATTACGCTCGCGTCCATCTGTGCGGTAGCAACTCGGAAATCTCACTGGACTGCTGCGTCGGCAGGCGCGTGAGAACATCCTTTAGATAGGCGTACGGGTCATGCCCGTTGAGCCGCGCCGACTGGATCAAGCTCATGATCGCCGCAGCCCGTTTTCCGCTGCGTAGCGATCCTGCGAAGAGCCAGTTTTTGCGGCCAAGAGCCCATGGTCGGATCTGATTCTCTGCCCAATTATTATCAATGGGTACGGCCCCGTCATCGAGGTAGCGTGACAGCGCTTCCCAGCGTTTCAGGCTGTAATCGAGTGCTCTGCTAATAGCCGAACCTTCGGGCACAAGATCACGCTGGGCGATCATCCAGGCATGCAGCCTATCCATCACGGGTACGGCTTTTTCTTGCCGTATTCGGCATCGTAAATTCGGCTCCAGGTCGCGCACTTCGCTCTCGATTTCGTACAGCAACTGGATGTAACGCAGGGCCTGCTCGGCGAGCTGGCTTTTGTTCGTGGCGTGCAGTTCGAAGAACTTGCGCCGCGCATGGGCCATGCAGCCGATTTCGGTAACACCAAGTTCGAAACTGGCTTTGTAGCCGCCAAAATCATCGCAGACCAACTTACCTTTCCAGCCTTGCAGGAAGTTGCGAGCATGCTCACCGGCGCGGCTGGGGCTGAAGTCGTAGACGACAGCGGCTGCTTCGCAGAATTGGCTGGTGGCGTAAGCCCAAACATAAGAACGGTGGGTTTTCTTCGAGCCCGGAGCAAGCATTTGCACGGGTGTTTCATCCGCGTGCACGACCTGCTGCCCGATCACTACGTCACGCAGGGCATCGACCAAGGGCTGCAACTGCACGCCTGTAACACCCACCCATTGAGCCAAAGTGGAGCGTGGAATCGCCAAGCCGGCACGACCAAAAATCGATTCCTGACGGTAAAGCGGAAGATGATCAGCGAACTTCGCGATCATGACGTGGGCAAGTAATCCGGCAGTCGGGATGCCCTTGTCGATGACCTGCGCCGGTACCGGTGCCTGGATCAGCGTTTCGCAGTCATCGCAAACCCACTTGCCACGAATATGGCGTTCAACGGTAAACACGCCCGGCGTATAGTCCAGCTTTTCGCTGACATCTTCACCGATGCGCTTGAGTGCGCAACCGCATAGGCAGTGGGTGTTGTCCGGTTCGTGGTGGATCAACGTGCGTGGGAACTCTGACGGCAATGCCGTGCGCTTGGGCTTTTGCTTTTTCTCGATCGCCGCTGGCGCTATTTGCAAGGCTTGAAGCTCGGCCTCAATCGCCGCGATATCGGTATCGATCAGGTCATCAAGCAGGCTGGCCTGCTCAGGATTCATCTGCTCGCTGCGCTTGGCAAACTTCAAGCGCTTGAGTTGTGCGATCTCGTGGGTCAGCTTCTCGATCACCGTTTGATCGCGGTTGATCTTCTTGCCCAGTGTTTCGACCGTCTTGCCCATGGTCTCGACCTGCGACAGCAACTGCGCAGCGAATGCACGCAGTTGATCGGGGGGCATTTGATCGAGATTGGGCGAGGAAGTCATTCCGTGGATTTTACCAAAGCAGATCGCTTGCGGCAGTAGGCCAAGGCGCTAATTACAGCTTCTTAAAGCAGTGTGATTGCACCGCCTGCTCCAACGCGTTGCCAAGGTAGACCGAGCACCAAGGCCTGAAGTTGCTCGTTATCCAGCTCCATTTCGTAGCCTTGTCGAATGCCAGGCCAATGAAACTTGCCTTGGTTCAATCGGCGTGCAGCCAGCCAAACGCCAATGCCATCATGTACCAGCACTTTCATGCGGGTAGCGCGGCGATTGGCAAACAGATAAGCGCAGTGCGGCTTCGCCGCACCGAACACCCCAATCACTCTGGCCAGCGCAGTTTCAGTGCCTGCACGCATGTCCATGGGCTCAGTGGCGAGCCATATGGCATCGATACGAATCATTGCGTGAGCCCACGGACAAAGCGGGCGCATCCTTCAGGATCAGAAGTTGGCCATTTCACTGTGATCGATTGATCGCCAAACGGCAGATCGATTACCGCCGACGTTTCACTCTGCCGTTTTGGCGTAGATTTCACTGGAATAAAAGCAGGTAGCACCGCTGGCGGCTGATCCCGGTACAGCGGCATCCACTTTCGAATGACGTTGGCGTTGATGCCATGACTGATGGCGACACCGGAGATCGTCGCGCCTGGTTGCAGACATTCCTGAACAACCTGGGCTTTGAACGATTTGGGATAAGAGCTTCGTTGGCGCATGGAATTCCTGACGTTAAGGGCGATAGCGTCCGCTTAAAAATACGCGGACACCATCGTCCTTAATGCTGGAGTTCGGAAGGTGTGTTCGCCGGCCCCTTACATTGGTTGGTCAATGAAGTCGCAGATGACCAGCGACATAGCCATTGATGCACTGCTGGGCGGTTTGGAGACGTAAGCCGAAGCAAGAGGTGATGATTCACTCGGATCAAGGCAGTCAGGGCAGCTCAGACTGGCGAAGCTTCTTGAAAGCTAACAACCTGGTAGCCAGCATGAGTCGTCGAGGTAACTGCCACGACAATGCTGTGGCGGAGAGCTTTTCCAGTTGCTAAAGCGGGAACGGATCAAGCGTAAAATCTACACTACACGTCAGGATGCTCGGGATGATGTGTTCGATTACATCGAAATGTTTTACAACCCAAAGCGACGTCAAAGTTTCAACAATCAGCTGTCACCGGTAGAGTTTGAAAAGCGTTACGCAGCGAGCCTGGAGAGTGTCTAGAAAACCCGGGGCGATTCACTCAGCGATTTCAACTTCAAAAGGATTCTATGGAGACTAGACTCGATCAAATCTTCCATCCCGTAGGGCACGGAACATTTCTCACCGGCAGAGCTCACTCTCGAGATGGGCAGAGCTCCTTCACTTGGGCTTATGACTGCGGATCCAAGCGGCCAAACCGTATCAAGGCGGCGATAGATGGTCTAGCTTCAGGTCAATGGGGACGGCATTGGGCGCAGGGCAAGGATATTAATCTGTTTGTTCTCTCCCATTTCGACGATGACCATGTGAATGGTGTAGAGAAGTTTCTAACGACATGGACAATTAGATGGCTGGCTCTTCCATTCACGGATTTGGCCCAAAAATTAGCTGTAGCTGCAGGTTTAACTGGTGAATCCTGTTCATCCTCTACTGCTCTCTTTCAGCTTTACCCCAGTCATTGGCTGGCGGTTAGAGGACTGGCTGAACGTGTTGAAACGATTTTAGAGGTTGAAGGAGGCATAGCCAAAGACCTCCCAAACGATCCTGAACGTGGTGGTTCAAGGCAAGATCTTAATCCACCCAGAGATGCAGGCGGTCCTTTCGAAGAACACACCCCTAGACGCGAAGCACGTCGAGACTTGGAGCAAAACTGGGCAACCGATCTTGGATCGCAAATCGTACCATTATCAATGGGCCCTTTATCTAAAGATGCTGGTCCGCTAGTTGCGAAGCTCAATCACAGCCGTCCTTTTCGTGTGATCAATACAAACTTGGAGTTTATGTTTTACAACTCTGACCAGCCGGATGTTTGTAGAAGCCTACCGACAGGAGAGCGTGTTGCGCGTCGCTCTGGCGCTACGATGTCAGCGGTTGACTCCGAGATCCAAGATATTGTTAAACGCTATCGGGTGGGGTTACCTAACCACAAGCCTAAACCGCATTGGCGCGATAAGCTGCGTAGCATTTATGACAAGCATTTTGGGCAGTCAGCTAAAGCGAGGAATAACATTTCTCTGTGCCTACTGACGCGCATGATCCGACCATGTGATTACTTCTGTCCTCTTTGTGCTGTCCATGGCACTAGGCACCCCCAACCTCATGTCGCAACCTTGCTTTTGGGAGATTTGAAGGTGGACTCACTGACAATCCAGTCCATGGCGAAGCATTTTGGCTCGCAGCGTTGGAGACGCTTGAGTGTTGTCCAGGTACCCCACCACGGATCTGCTCTTTCCTGGAAGCCTGGGAACGCTAGGCTTTTGCAAGCAGCGACATATGTGCAATGCGTTCCAGATACCTCACCGTATCACCCGCACAAGGATGTTGTTGCTGACATCGGTGCGCGTCGAATAAAGCGTGCAGACTATCGTAGTGGTTTACTCCTTAGCTATCACCGCTGCCGCTTCTTAATTTACGACATCTGACAAAATCTGACGTTGGGATTGGTCTATAAATCCTGTTTAATTCAAGGGAAGCTGGTGTCACCAGCTTCCTCGCCTTCGTGCGGACGATGTCGGTTGGAGACATCGAGGCGGGGATACGATTCTTCATGCCCTGTGAGAGGCGTTCGATACACACCCACTACTGCGCTATGCGTACGTTATTCAGGCCCTATCAGTACACCAAATCAGGGCGAATTTTCAGCTTGGCATCACGCAGCTTGCGAAAGTTTTTGATGGTCAGATCAGCGAGGTGATTGGAGGTCTTCACCCTTGTTTTACGGATGAAAACCTTTTCGAATTGATATGCGCAATAGGGCGTTACGTTAGACGAATATATCCGTAATGCGCACACGCTTCTTCCAGAGTGCTCCTGCCATCGGCCACCACTCGGCGCCGTCGGCGTGGCCAGTTTATTTAACGTGTTGTTTGATGCACGCGTCATCTAGCCATTACCTAAACCTTGTTGTCTTCTCTTCACCGAGTTAGTGGCAAGCTGCTACGATGCGGCCGGCAAAAGAAGCAGGCGATAGCCGCTGCAGGGAGGCGTTATGACTATTTCCATCCGTGACGTGGAAGGCGTGCTCCAAGCCCGCTTGCTCAGAAATCCATCTCTCGATGCGCTGAACCCGAACGACCAGTCGTATCGCGCGCTTTTACTTCAGCCTTCCGGTCCAATATTGGCTGACAACACCCGCATCGGTCCGCTCGACCTTGCGTTCGCCGATAAGCAGGCTACGAATTTCCTTGAGCTGGCCTCAGAGAAAGGACACCACCTCGTTGTAACCCCGGAGTACTACCTCCCAATCGAGACTCTGGTGAAGTGTGTTCAGGGCCCCACATTCCCCGCTGTCGGAGCCCTTTGGGTGCTGGGTTGTGAAAGCATGACGCCAGCTCAACTCGAGAGGTTCGAAACCGACTGCAATGGCTACTGCGATGTCATCTTCGAGAAAGACACATCTGCGGCCATTCAGGGTATCTACTACGATCCCGTCGCCTTCTGCTTCGTAACGAAGGACGCTGATGGGAAGGACCGGCGCGTGGTCCTCTTGCAGTTCAAGACGATTTCCTCGAGGGATCTGCACTTTTTCGAAAACAAGAACCTTCGCTGCGGTACTGTCATCTATCAATTCAAGGGGGTGGATGAAGAGCTCTCGCTCGCAACCATCATCTGCTCAGACTCCTTCAAGGTCTCACCCGACGAAACGCTTCGCAGGAAACTCTCACGCAACGCGACGCTGCTACACATTCAGCTGAATCCGAAGCCTAAGCACACCGGTTACATGCGCTATCGCGTCGACACGTTCAACAAAAGTAAGGACCTAAACAACTGCGACATCGTCTGCTTGAATTGGGCAGAGAACATGGTCCAGGTTGATGAGCCCGGCGGCAATAGCGAAGCATGGAAGAACGAGAGCGGGTCCGCCTGGTACATCTCGGAACATCGCTGTTCATCTAACGATGATGAGGTTGAGAAAAACGAACAATGCGGTCTTTATTTTTCGCGTCACGTTAACCAGCGGCATGTGCTCCACTTTCACTTCGGCGCAGCTGCGTTTGAATTGACCGTCGCTAAGATTGTTCAACTGGGCCACCGCGTGCACGACAACCATCTCGGACCAAAGATGGATGTTCGGTACACCTGGCATGATGACCATCAGGCCTGGATGCCCAACGCAGAAAACCCTGACCCGGGCTTGTCAAATCTCTTCGCACTTTCGCTTGATGTGACGTCGGCGTTCTCAAGCCTGAAGACAGTGAATAGCCGACTACAGGTGGAGCGTGCAATTGCGCTTTCCTGCGGTCTCTCGAAGTGCAAGGAAACCTGGTTCAAGGCTGGCGAACTTGACGCATGCAAACTGGGCGAGGACGAAGTTGTGCGACGCGTGACTCTCGCTCTGGACCGCGATGTAGCTGCGCGCAATGCCCGTGAAAACAGCATCAAGAAGGTTGCGGCTCTGAACAAAATCTTGGCCACGAAGAAGCTACCGCGTCAGATTCACGACCTCGGTGGCGGTGAAGCTCGCATCATGTGGCGACCAGACTCACCGCATGTGAACGTCTTCAAAGATGGGAAGCAGCCGGCCTTGGTCGCTTATCTAGGAATGGATCCGAGCTCAGAGATGATTAAAAACGTGAGTGACGCTGCGTTTGAGTTGCTGCGCCGAGAGAACAACGATAACCACAAGCACCGCATCGCGGTCTGCTATCACACGATAGATGGGCAAGCCGAGTTCGCACCAATTTCCAAACTCACTGACATCACCCATGGGGGCGGCAGCGCTACCTCCATTGCAGAGGCGGACTAAATGTTGGAACTTCAGTCAGTTCGAGAGAAAGTCTTCGCACTGCTCAGTGACGTTCAGAATATCGATGATGCGGTGGTACGAGGCGAGCGCTGCCACGAAGGCAAGTGCTACGCCATCGCCTATGTGGATCTTGCCGATAACGTGGTTGGTCGCGCTGGCGAACTATACGACTTTCAGGAGCGAATCCTGGGCGACGATTTCTTCGGCACGCCTGGCGACTTGCGATGGAACAAGTACCTTTACATCGTTGCCGGCCCGAAATCGCTACGCCATGATGACTTTGAAAAAGCGAAGGCGACTATTGAGTCGGACAAAGAGTACGCACGCAAGCGCGTCGTCTCCGAAGAAGAGCTTGAAGCGTTGCTTGGCGCCGCCCAGTACTTCACACCAACCGACACTGGCAAGGACTTCAACGTCGTTGGCGAATGGGAAAAGCGCCTCGCCGCCGCAGATTTGGATGAATTGCTCGATCGACCTACACGAAAGGACGTTGTTGAGCGCATCGGCACCCGGTCAGCCAAACGCGTACCCGTCGCAGACAAGACCCTGACGCTAAATCCATCCGACGCCCTTCTTACTCAGAAATGGCTCGCATCCATCTCGATCGATCAGTTCCGTCCAGTTCACGACGGGAAGTCGTACACCTTTGGCCAGGTAACCCTCATCGTTGGAGCCAACGGTACTGGTAAGACATCGTTGCTTGAAGCTGTCGAATATTTCTACTGTGGTCATAACCGTAGGCAGGGGAACGCGGTCATTCCGAAAATCTCCGGCTCATTGGTTGGTAAGACTGAGGCGCTGGTAGCCTCGGCAGAGGCCGGTCGAATCAGAGCTCGCTGCTTCAGTTGGTATAATCGGGACGAACGACTTGCAAAGTCGATTCTGAGTGCATTCACTCGATACAACTTTCTCGATACAGATGCGGCATTCAGAATCTCGACAGAATTAGAACCATCAGAAATACCAAGTGATTTGAGCCGATTGCTTGTCGGTGCGGATGCCTCAATGATCTGGGACTATCTCGGCAAGATTTCGCCTGAGATCGAAACCGCCCATGAGCGTTCAATCATGCGAGTCGACGAAAGTCGGCAGAGGCTAGAG
Organism: Pseudomonas wuhanensis; assembly: GCF_030687395.1. GTDB lineage: Bacteria > Pseudomonadota > Gammaproteobacteria > Pseudomonadales > Pseudomonadaceae > Aquipseudomonas > Aquipseudomonas wuhanensis. Next base: position 981,066 of record NZ_CP117430.1, read on the forward strand.
ATTGCTCAGAAGGAGCTTGAGGACACTCAGAGTCGCCCCTCGGACGGCAAAGCTCTCACAGAGGCATTTCGCGTAGCCTTGGAAGGGCTTAATTGGAAAGCTCAAAAGGTAACGGCGCCGCTAGTCACAGAAGAAGAAGCAAATGGCCTCGCGGAGGCACTCGGCCATCTGAAATCTGTACTTTCGGCGGGTTCAGCCGTGGTGTCTATTGACGCGATTTCGACGCGCGGCAAAGAGATAAACCAGGCATTGGCGCTTGCTATTCCGCTCGAAGCGGATCGAACAAAATATGTGCAGGAAATGAATCGGCTTGCTAAACATGCAGCTGCCTGCGAAGAGGCTTGTGAAACCCTAGATCGCTGGCTGACCTACGTGAATAGTGGCTTCGCCATCGCCTATGCTCGTGGCAAGAAGGCCAATACAGCGGTAGAAATCGCCCAGGGCCGATTGGGCCTGTACGCGACAGGCGATATTCCCAAAGTACCTCAAGGGTATGCAGCCGAAACGCTGGAGTCTGCAATTCGCGACGCAACCTTGGATGTCCAGGACTGCATTGATCAAGTGATCAGTTTGGATAATCTGGCTGACAGCTTTGGAAAGGCAGCATCCGCTCGAGCGCTAGCTGCACGTCAACTACGATCCGCTGCAGTGGCATCGTTCAACGCTGGCCATCCGGAAGACGATTGTCCCATTTGCCGGGCCAAATATTCACCCCAGAAGTTGGCCGATCTTGTTGAGCAAATCACACAAACATTAGAAGAGACCAACGAGCTCACAGAGGTCACTTCTAAACTTTCCGAAGCTCAGGAACAGCTCGATTTTTTTCAAGATAAAGTCCGCCTCATTGAGAACCTGCAGCGAATAGCAAGTGCCATTGACCTAGCACCAGATGCGCTTTGCTCTGAGGTTCCCGCCCGACTGGCAGAACTGCAATTCGAGTTGGCGAGTGCTGAGCAAGAACTTGCCTCCGCCAGAATTGACTGGAAGGAGCTAGCCAACTCAAAGTTGACGGCACGCGAGCACGACGACCTTCGGGACATTGTCACAACGCTTCTGCTCACGTCTGAAACAGAGTTCGATACGGTAGCTATTGATGAAGCACGAGCTTCGTTTCGCGAAGCCGCTGCTGCAGCTCATAAACTTATAACTCAGAATTTCGAACTGCATAACTCCCTTGAAAAACAGCTTTCTGGTCTCAGTGCTGCTGCCACCGTCGAAGGTTGGCAAACACGAGCCCGACCCAATGCAGGTATAGAATCTCTAATAACTATGCAAGGTGAAATCGAATCGATTCAGACCCGAATTGATGGTTTACAAAGTTTTTTGGATATAGATGACAGCGCAAACTTTGCTGATTTAAGTATCGGGATAATTGGCGCCACTCGGATCCATTCTGAAGCGATGGAGGCCGTCAAAATGGAAAACATGGCGTCTAGCAAAATTTCCACACTTGTCGAGCAGATTGAGCACCTGAACCGGCAGCTGAACGAAAACTTGGAAAAGGCGGAAAACTATCAGGTCGCCAAAGAAACTCTGGAGCTGCTTCGCAATGAGTGCTCTCTTGAACACGCAACGCAAGAATCGTTGAGCGCCATCAGCTCGCAGATAAATGAAATTTTCAGTCGCATCCATGCGCCGAACGAATATGAATATGTTGGCCAGGGAGAGGCACTCCTCCAGACATCGGGCTCACATGAGAAACGTACGCTGGAGCAAATAAGCACAGGGCAACGTGCAGCGTTTGCGCTCTCTGTATTTTTGTCGATGAATCGTAACGCAAGCAAGGCACCGCCGGTCCTTCTGATTGACGACCCGATCGCGCATATCGACGATTTAAACGCACTGTCCTTCCTAGACTATCTACGCGATTTGGCCGTGAACTCCAGTCGACAGATTTTTTTTGCTACAGCAGATACTCGTATCGCAGCGCTCTTTGCTCGGAAATTTAGCTTTCTTGGAGAATCGTTTCAGAGCATTCAACTAGAGCGCGGGGTGGATGGGGGCTAAGGATAGTGAGCGCAGCCAGAATCTCCTCACCGCGGGCGGCGATGTCCAGTTATGGATACCATAGCCTTTAATGCAGTATGTACAGTTGATGCGGTGAGCCGAGTCGTTGATTTGAGCGAATAGGATTAATTCAAGATGATGCCTATACCACTCAGTAGTGTCTATTTGATATCATCAGCCCCTCGTACTCTCAAGTGCTTAGTACGAGGGGGGAGGTCTGCACATTCAGGGGTGTGTCTCTGTAATAAGCAGCAGGCACGATGCGCCCTCCCTTAATAATATGTTGAAGCGGAATTTCACCTATTAGTAAGTTTAGGAGAGCAAAAATTTTAAAATATCTTATTGCCCTGGTGCCTTCAATTCTTGTGTGCGGATGCGTAGCTCAAACGTCTGACAATTCCGGTCTGTCTAGTCGAGGAATTGGGAAGTGGCAGGCAGAGGTAGTCTGCAAGAAGATGGGAGTGGATACACGTGATACTATCATGTTCAAACTCAGCCCCGGCGAGCTTCCATATTCCCAGCACGGACTTATGGTATTCCACAGTCGAGATGAAAGTGGTCGTAACCTTGGGTTTTCTACATATTTTGTTCTTGTTAAAACGACTCCGTTGACAGGTGGAATAGCAATTGATGCAGATCACCGGATAGTTAAAAACGGCCCTGATGTAGATACTTTTTTTACAAAAATGGCTGGTGAGGATCAGCGGAAACGGGGAGAGTTCACCGGCCCTGACACTATGAAACTCAATATGTGTGGTCGTGTAGAAAAATTTTACCGAATTGCGAACTACACTCGACTTGATCAGCCGCCACCGCTAGAAAGAGTTGATTATAATTAGCAGATAAGCCAGCGCTGCTATCGGACCTGCATTCACCCTCGATTCTTTTCGCTAGGTCTTGATCCTATACGGACCAATAAAAGGTCTTCACGCCAACGCTCCATTTAGTAATATTATTAAGAGATATGATAAAAGTCGAACAGCAACTCGAGAGCATTCATCAGGAACTTCGTGGAAGTGTGCAGGACCTGACTCAGGAAGAGCAAAAATCGTTGAAGTACTATATTCGCGACATTCATCAGCGCTTAAGCGAATGGCTGAGCGTACAGGGGAATGAAAAAGACGAACGCAGTTATGAAATCAGTTGGGCTCTTGGCCTGGTCGGTACTGTCGGTGTCCTTCTGGCGATCACTCGATCCGCTGGCAGCGATATTGATTGGGTGCGCGAGCACACTTTGGCATTTAGGCTCTGGGCGGTAGTACTGTGCACCCTTTTCGTTGGGGTGTCATTGGAGCGCTCCGCGGTGGTGAGGTCCCTGTGGGGTTTTACCATTACCAAGTTTTTGGTTTCGATTATTCTTTCCGGTGTGGTGCTCTACGCCCGAGGCAAAGCTGCGGGCTACATCAATGGAGTATTTCACATAGATGCTTCCGCGTTGCCCTTCACATTTGTGTTTACCACCGCACTGTTGGTGCTTAAGTTGTTGTTGCCGTTCGTACTTACTGTGGCATTGATTTTTTTACTGGTTCACGCTCTGATTGTAGCCGGCTGGTTGAAGGGTAAAGTTGATGGTAATACTGCTACTGCGGCCCCGCTTTTCTCGTTACTGTCCGCTTTTGTGTTCGGTGTAATTCTCTATTTCGGGTGGAGCTGGTCCGGTAATCAGATAGCCGACTCCCGGGTGCCGGAAAAAGTCTATTTGATGGCTCATACGCTGGACTTTAATTACTCGCACGAATGCGCCAATGTGGCAGCGACTCGGCCGGTACTCTTCCTCGGACCTGCTCAGGAGTCCGTGCTGGTTGCCCCCGAAAAGCTGGCTGATTTCAGTTTTACCGATTTCTTTGAAGGGGGAGTGAAAGTACCGACTAGCTTCGTGCGTCAACGATGCGACTACAAACCGGCGTGGGCTGTGGATGAGTCGAATTAGGATTGTGCTGAGTCCGTTTGTTGTATCGGTCGTTGAGTCCACAGCGGCCGTTCGCTAGCCGTTGCGAATGTGTCACTCCGGCGTCATGAGCATCGCAAGCACCATGTTGATGAACTCCTCGTTCTTGCCGATTGTATCCAAGGCACCGCGTACGTTGGCTGTCACCTCCGTAGCCCCTAACTGGCCAAGCAATTGTCCGATCAGCCTATCATCGTCTCTGACACGTTCTGGCAAGATCGGCGCCATGACTTCGCTGCCCGACCTCGATCAACTGACCCCCGAACAACTGCGCGCTCTGGCTGCACAGTTGTTTTTTCAGGTCGGCGCTATGGACAAGAAATCCCAGCACGACAAAACGCTCATCGAGGAACTCACCCACGAGATCACGCAGCTCAAACGCTTTAAGTTCACCAAGCGTAGCGAGCAGATGAGCCTGGAGCAGGACAGTTTGCTCGATGATCTGATCGATACTGATATCACGGCCATCGAAGCTGAGCTGGAGTCATTGTAAACAGTTCCAGCATCGGCCCAGATATTAACTGATTACGTCTGGCCACAATCGGTATCGCCATAGTAGAGGTCTTCACAACCGAAGGAGAGTGGGAGGGATCCAGACGGTGTTCGTTGTCGCAGAAGCTTTGAATAGCGAATTGCTAATCTCTAGGCGCAAAACGCCGCCTTAATAAAGCTGCGAGGCTGTAGTACACACCGAGGAAAATCTCGACTTGCTTTAGCTCTGAGAGATAATTTTCTTATTTCGTTATGTGCTGATGACAACATTGCAATGAGCTAATCTCAGTTCCGTGCATAAAACGTGAATGAGCGTTTTTCTTAACTAAGCTGAGGGAATGATATGAAAAATATTACGAGTATCGATCACCGCAAAGTGATGCAGTCTGCCCAGACGCTAAAAGCCAATCCCCCACTCCCATCCGAGATCACCAAAGACCCGATTGCATTTCTTGAGGCACAAGGCATTACTGTTGGCGCGGACATCGAAGCGATGATCAAAGCCAAAGGTATGTTTCCTCTCGCGAAAGCGCCAAGACAAGCGGGCATATTACACATCGATATTTAGTGGCACCCATAAATAAAAACCGAGGGAAATCTCTGCTTGCTTTGGCTCTGAGAGAAATTTTCTTATTCTATTATGTGCTGGTGACAACATTTTAATGAGCTAAGATCAGTTCAATGCGCAACACGTGGATGAGCGTTTTCTTTAACTAAACAGAGGGAATGATATGAATAATATTACGAGTATCGATCACAGCAAAGTGATGCAGGCTGCCCAAGCGCTAAAAGCCAAACCCCCACTCCCATCCGAGATCACCAAAGACCCGATTGCATTTCTTGAGGCACAAGGCATCACTGTTGACGCGGACATCGAAGCGATGATCAAAGCCAAAGGTGTGTTCCCCATCGCGAAAGCGCCAAGACAAGCGGGCATAGTACACATCGATATTTAGTGGCACCTATATGTAGATCGGCGAAAAAACTGGCTGTTCTGAAGAGGTCCGTTTGTACAGGTCGGCCAGTTTTTGCTTGTAACGAATACGGAGCAACGCCATGGAAACGCTGCCCGCAGCTCTGGTCATCAACGTTACACTTCAATGTCCCTTAAAGTGTGCTCATTGCTGTTATTCGTCCGATATGTTCAAGGCTGGTCATCTGTCATTTGAACAGATAGCGCTAGCCATTTCACAAGCTGCCGGCATCCAAGCGTTCCGGGCAGTCCACTTTGTCGGCGGCGACCCTTTGCTGCATCCCGACCTGCTAGCCGATGCAATCGCGCTAGCTGCCGGACTAGGACTTAGCACCGGTATCACAACCAGCGCTTTCTGGGCGAAGTCCCCGGGCCACGCTCAGAAGGTCGTCGACAAGCTATGCGATGCTGGATTGAGCGAAATAACTGTATCTTACGATGATGCCCATGCCGCTTTCCTAGGCCTGCATTACATCGCTAATGCGGTGGCTGCCGCAGTCCTGCGTTCTCTCAAGTTAAGAATCGCCGTAGTGGTCGAACCTGGCGCCGCGATCACCGCCGCGACGCTGCGCGCGCAATTAGGACTGCAAGAGGCGAGCGCCATTCAAATTTACGAAACGGCTGTGAACTCAACCGGCCGGGCCGCTGCCGTAGACGAAGTCCGCCTTCACACACGCACCGAGCATGCAGAGGTCTATCGGGGGGCCTGCCAGTCGGTGTTTCGGAACGTCCAAATCGATCCACAAGGTAACGTGATCCCCTGTTGCGGTGTCTTGCCTCACCACTCCTCAATGGTGGTTGGAAACCTAGTGGATGATGGCTTGGAGATTGCGGTAGCGCGGGCCCAGCAAGACCCTTTATATCGTTGGATCAGCAAGGACGGGCCGGTGGCAATCCTGGCCGACATTACCGCTGCCGATACGGCGCCGATGCGCACCACGGATTTCGATGGTATCTGCACGGCTTGCGACCGCATGTTTTCCTCCCCTTTGTTGCTAAGACGGGCGCGACACACGGCCGCCGCCAGGTGCGCCGAGGGCCAGTCGGAGAATGTCGTGTTGAAATGGGTGACAACATGACGACTGACGTTTTGCTAGTGTCGGCCCCGGTTATGTCGGTGCTGCGGCCTTCGGCCGCACTCGGGCTACTGCAGTCGGCGCTCACGGCCATTGGGGTACGCACCGAATCCCTCTACTTGAATCTGATGTTCGCCGAGATGATTGGTATTGACCTGAACGAACGCCTTGGCGAGACTTTGCCAAGCCATCTCCTCGCTGGCGAATGGCTATTCGAACAGCCAGCACCGGCCGTAAATGCAAAAAATCGAGCCGTCTTCGAGGGACAACTCAACACGGCCTTAGAGCAACATAAGTTCGACGATCTAGAGGCCATCAAATCCAAGACGGCACCCGCATTTATCCTGCAGGCAGCGCAAGCTATCCTCAGGCGCAAGCCACGCATCTTGGGTTTCACTACCATGTTCCAACAGACCATGGCATCGCTGGAGATCGCGGCTTCCGTCAAACGTGCTGCACCGGAAATCATCATTTGCTTCGGTGGCGCAAATTGCCACGGTCCGATGGGGGCCGTGCTGATCCAACATTACCCACAGATCGACTATGTATTTACAGGCGAGGCCGACGCATTATTCCCTGATTTCGTCAAAGCCTTGCTAGCCGGACGTTCGCCCCGCCGCACCCAAGGCTGGCTGGGACGTATGTCGGGTACGCACCCGCTGTCCCAACCGGTCCGCGAACTCGATGACTTGCCGATCCCGGACTACAGCGACTACTTCAGCCAACTGGCCAGAATGTCTGAAGCACACCGGATACGCAGCAGCGTGCCGTTCGAATCCTCGCGAGGTTGCTGGTGGGGGCAAAAAAACCACTGTACTTTCTGTGGGCTCAATGCCACAAGCATGGTATTCAGAGAGAAAAGCGGGAACCGCGTACTGCGCGAACTGGGAGTTTTGGCGCGTGCATACGGCATCAAACGTTTTTCCGCATGCGACAATATCCTGAGCATGGGGCACGTCGACCGCGTAATTGCCGAACTAGACGGCAACGTGCAGCAATACCGCTTTTTTTACGAAATCAAGTCAAACCTTGATGAAGCGAAGCTGCGCATACTTGGCAAGGCCGGTGTGGTGTGGATACAACCAGGCATTGAAAGCCTCTCTGACCCTGTACTCAAGTTGATGCGCAAAGGTGTCGACCGCATGCTCAATCTGCGCCTGCTACGCAATTGCCGCGAATTTGGCATGTGCGCGATCTGGTCGATGCTGTACGGCTTTCCTGGGGAGGCCGCAGCGGATTTTGACGATGTGGCCCGCATCGTTCCAATGTTAGAGCATTTGCAGCCGCCAGTCGGATGCGGCCGGATCCGACTCGATCGTTTCAGCCCCAACTTCGAGCAAGCGGAGGCAATCGGTTTTACCGACGTACAGCCGGTAAGCTCATATGGCGCAATTTTCAACCTCCCTGCCGATGCGCTTTTTGGCTTGGCCTATTTCTTCGATGGCTATGCGCCACGGGCAGCCAGCGAATCCGACCTGATTCCCCTAAAACAAGCTATCGCGGCTTGGCGCAGTGCCTGGCTACCCGGGACTACTCCGCCTCGCCTGGTCGCGCTTCCATGCGAAGGCCGCTGCTTGATCGAAGATACCCGCCGGTGTGCCATCGAGCGCTTCTTTGTCGCTAGCGAACTCGAAACCGCCATCATCGGGCATTGCCGATCGGCGCGCGCGATCGCCAAATTCGACATCTTGACCGACAGGTGGAGCCCGAGCGAAATCGAAGCAGCTCTTGGCAACCTGCTCTACCGCAATTATCTGTTAACCGATCAGGACCGGGTGATTTCGCTGATAGTTACCAGCGGGAACGAGCTATTTAGCGATGAGGATCGGGCCGACCTGCCTTTTGGGTACGTTGCGTCAAGCAGCGTCCAGATATAACAGGAGAACGCTATGAGTGTCGAAGTGCGACCGCTTGGCGATAAATGCAATATCGGCTGTACATATTGCTATCAGGAAGGTACCCGTGCCAGTAGCACCGCTGGTAATCGTTATGAGATTTCGAAGATCATCGAAGTACTGAACGAACTCGATGAGCCGTTCACGTTGTTTGGCGGCGAGATTATGCTGACCAAGCGACGCGATTTAGAGCACCTTCTGGAGTTCGGCCAGCGCCGCTATGGCCAGGTAGGCCTTCAAACGAACGGCACCTTGGTCAAGGAACGCGATATCGACCTGTTCCTTGAACATAACGTAAAGGTAGGAGTCTCGATCGATGGCCCCGGCGAATTGAACGATGCGCGCTGGGCCGGCAGCCTTCGCGCGACCCGTCGCGCTACGGCGATGACTGAGGCGGTGATCGAAACCATGTGTCGGACAGGCGCGCCGCCGGGGGTCATCGTCACGCTTCACCGTTTGAATGCGGTTGGTGAACGGCTCGCCCACCTCTGCGGCTGGTTGCAGTTTCTCGACACTTTGGGTGTAACGCGCGTGCGCCTACACCTGCTCGAAAACGATAATGCCGGGCCAGCCGAGGATCTGGTGCTGACTACGGAGCAGGCGCTGCTGGCCATGCGCCGCCTGCGCGCACTCGAACGGACGCTGGTATGCATGCGATTCGATTTGTTCCGCGAACTAGAGTCGATGCTTCTTGGGCAAGACGATGAAGCGTCCTGCGTGTTTCGGGCATGCGACCCCTATCTGACCCGCGCCGTCATAGGTGTCGAAGGGGATGGCCGGCGATCCAATTGTGGCCGCACAAACAAGGATGGCATTGCATATACACCTGCCACAGTCAATGGCTACGAACGCCAGCTCGGACTGTACGCAATGCCGCAGGAGGAAGGCGGATGCAAGGGTTGCCGGTTCTTTCTAATGTGCAAGGGAAACTGTCCGGGCACCGCGATTGACGGCGACTGGCGCCTTCGTTCCGTTGATTGTTTGGTGTGGTTCGGACTCTTCGAAGATACCGAAGCCCGTCTCCTGTCCGAAGGTAGGGCGGTACTGAGCCAGTCGCCTCAGCGTACCGCAGTCGAAGCCATCATTGTCGAGGGTTGGCGGGATGGTCACGACCGGTTATTGCGCGAAGCCTGCGATCTGGTTGGCGGACTATGATGCTCGATGCCGTATCGCGGTCTTGGCCGAGTGCGGGATCCGGACCTGCGGATGGCGCCGCGCGCGCGCGCGGACGTCTTAGTTTCGCCGCATCGGAAGAAGGGGACCAATGGCGAAGCCAAATTCCAGGCATGGTCCACGCCTCCTTGGTCACCGATCTTGCCGACGTCAAGCACGGCGGGCTGGCATGGATGCGCTTCTGGGCTCCATATCGCGCTCTTGCCGAAACGCTCGAATGGGTTCAGGAGATGAGCTTGAAGGCAACCGTGTGCGACTGCGCGTTCGATGAGGGCGCCCCCGTCTCTCCCGTGCTTGTCGCAGGCGAGGCGCTCGACCCACGCACCCGCATCACCTATGCATTGGAGGTGACGGGGCGCAATGCCGTATTTCCGCTTCACAGCGCTGCCAGCCCGGTGCCTCCATGTTGCGCCTTGGCCCGCGAATCTACGAGTGACCGGCTCCTGCTTAATGGCGGAAACGGTCCCTTACACGCATATGTAGCGCTCGCGCCGCTTGGCCTCACGCCACTGCGGCACGCACCGTGCTCACTCGACTGCCCTGCCACTGTCGAAATTGTGAACGCCTTTATTGTGCGAGCGCTCGCCCTTGGCTTCAATGACGCGGCCCAGGCGTGGAAAACACTACAACACGTCCAGCCAAGTGCCACGCTGCGTGCAGGCCTAATGGAAGTAAAGATGCCGGGTTTACGCTTTGCTTACCGAACGGCACTGCACGAACGTAGCAATCGCATTGCCGTAACGATGCATAAACCCTGGATGCTATCGCCAGAGATCGACACCTTCATCCACACGGACCCTTCGTTCGCCAGTGAGTTTGCTCGCCGTTCGCGTTTCGCGACAATCCTGTGGGAACAAGAGGCGGTCATAAAGCGCGCACGAGGACCGATCGTCCACCTCGGCTGTGGCGATGGGCTGCTGTTGGATCTGCTAAAAATTGCCAAGCCGAACGCCGTGCTGCACGGAGTACAAAGCAATGCAGCGCCGGTCGAAGTCGGAGTATGCGTTCAGGACAATAGCGCGCCTGCCGTTCACGCAGAAAAGTGGGAAGTGGAGCTGAAAGCGATCATGGCTTCCGGGAAGAAACCCGATCTCCTTCTGTTTGACCCCATCCATCTGCTGGCGCTAGGGGCGGTCGAGCGCCAAATGCTTGTCTCCGCTATGCATGCATCAGCGGCCGCGGTCGTTGCCTACGCCACCGACGCAAGCTTAAAGCGCTATGGCGACCTCGCCGAGTTGGCTCGGGCGGCTGGAATAGGGCTGGTACAGGGGCGACGGCTTCGGGTGTCGGCGTTGTTAGCAGCTCCCTGATCACCTCATTTTGTAAGGGCGGAATTCGCATCGGTACACCATAGTGTTTGCTCAACATCCCATGCATCGTCGAGCTGCGTGAAGAAAAACTCTTTATCGATAAGTTTTTGATCGCCGTGACCACCATACGCCATGCGATCAACCAGGCTAGCCGTGGTCGTGAAGCCAATTTTGTATAAAAGACCCTGTTGAGAGTTTAGCCGTACGTAATTGACATTAGCTGCAGGGTCACTAGGCCTGCGGAACCAGCGCTTGAATCTCGTATACAGTGATGCATGTAGCTTGGCCATTCCCTTCACAAATCCCGATAAATCCTCCGCTGGGACATCCTACAGTGGTGGCAATAAGCCGCTCACCTCAGCCTTGCATCTCCCCGGACACGTGAGACGGTAATTCCAGTTAGTGCTGCAGACCAGGAACTGCCGCACCTGCCCAGAGATCATGGCTTGTCTCACAAACGGAAAGGCTATGGCAAAAATTCCTCCGAGTAAGCTTCCAAAAAAACGTGGCCGGTCTCGGTTAGAGACGCTGTTCGCTCGGTATGAAATACAGATCATAAGCTGGGATTTTAGCTGGTCGTTCTACCTATCTCGGCCTACGGACCGGTGGCAAGGGAAGAGCCACTTTAAGGAGATGGCCACCTTGACCTTGGTGGGGCGTGTTACCTCTCCAGAGGAATTCAAATATCCAGAAGCACTTCTGCGTTTAGTAGCCGATCCATGGCTGGATACCTTGGTAGAGCAACCAGCGGCCATCGGCTCCCTCCACATCAATGACAAACAGTTGACGGGTTATGTGTGTATTCCCAGCCATCAAATGCCCATGCTTGTGAACGCAGCAAATCGATTGTTATTTATCGAGCTCAATGGAACACCGTTGCGGTATCGCAAAGCTCTAATTAGAGATCTCCATTTGAGTACGGCCCCTGAGTAACTGACTCACCCCCGAATCTGTTCCACCTATCCAGGTCAATTACATCGCTGCGGTGATCATAGTGTTGGCGGATCGCCACCGTTGACCACTACGACTGTCGAGATGCCCTTTGGCGAGTCACTGAAGGGCATGCCCAGTTTTACTAACATGAGCAGTTGCCTTCTTTCACCATGGATGCGCTTTGCGATCTTCAGTCCGGCCGTTACCTCGTCATGGGAATGAAGAACGAAGAGGAGCGCGCCTGGAATTTTGATGACAAGCCGCAAGAGCGGGAGTTCGCGCCCGCGGCCATTAGGCAGTCCTCTAGTCCGACGACTCCCCAGGCCAACCAAATATAGGAAGGTCTAGCGATGTCTAGCGAATTTTGCTAAATCTCACTAGATTCGCGCAAAAGTCGATCGCAGCCATGCGCGATACGCTGGCTACGTTGGAGGGTTGGATACTTCGTAGCTGAGGGACGGGGTTTGTTTGATCTCTCAGACTTCACGTAGGAACACGTTGTCTTGAACCAGAGCGCTTTTGACGGTTTTCACCTTGACCTGCGCTCAACCTCGCACCGACAAGGAGTAGCCATCTGGCTACACATGGGACTATGATCAATAAGAAAAAAACATGCGAGATCCACCAAACGCCCGAGTTTGAGGATTGGCTTGACGGTGTGAAGGATGTTCAAGGAAAAGCGGCCATCTTGGCCCGCCTGGATCGCGCCGGAGACGGCAATTTTGGAGATTGCGAACCGGTAGGCGATGGGGTGAGCGAAATGCGTGTTTTTGTAGGACCAGGGTACAGAATTTACTTTGTACGCTCGGGGAAAGCTGAGTTCTTGATGCTCAGCGGAAGCGATAAAACGGATCAAAAGCGAGGTATCAAGCGAGCTAAAACGATCCTCGATGCGCTGAGAGGCCAATGATATGAGCGATACGAAATTCAACCCCGGGGATATGCCGATCCTCAGCCTCAACGCTTCTGGTACGACTCGTTATGAAGCTTCGCGCTTTCTCGACAGCCCGGAAGCTATGGCGGCTTATTTGGCTGAAAGTATGAAAGCCGGTGATACGGAAGGTCTCATTCATGCTTTGGCAGAAGTCGCAAAAGCTAAAGGCGTAAATAAGGTCGCCAAGGATGCTGGGGTCAATCGTGAAAGCCTTTACAAGGTGCTGAAATCCGGCGCGAAAACGCGGTTTGAGACCATTAGAAAACTGATGAAGGCGATAGGTGTAGAACTCACCGTACAACCGATTGCAGCACTAGTAGTGGGTACAAACGCTGCTCCAAGGGCTGGCAAACCAGCCGTAGCTGCGGCCAAGTCTGCTGCGAAACCTGCTGTGAAAAAACCAGCCGTGGCGGCATCCAAGTCTGCTGCGAAACCTGCTGTGAAAAAAACAGCCGTAGCGGCATCCAAGCCTGTTGCGAAACCTGCTGTGAAAAAACCAGCCGTAGCGGCATCCAAGCCTGTTGCGAAACCTGCTGCGAAAAAACCAGCCGTAGAGCATGTTGCAAAACCAGCGGTCAAAAAACCAGCCGCGGCCAAGCCTGCTGCACCGACACCTGCTGCCTCGGCAACACCTCACGGCGTGCCCGCTACTTCCAATACAAATAATGTTCAGGGAGCAGGCCAAGACGGACTCTCTACTCATTCGTAGAACTGAGAGGCGCAAGAGCACCGGCGGCACCGAGCCGCGCGGACAGGGCCATCGCATGCACTTTTACATGGTCACCCTGGTGACCTTGAGTGGCGCCGAACTGGTCTGAGTGGTGACGACCACGTGCGAGCAGGATCGTCCAATGTGAGTTGAGTAGCCAGTACCCCACATGCGGTGATGAGTCTTGTAAGCAAGACCTGAGCACAAATAAATGCGCTACGGCCTCCCGCTGGGAGGATGAGTAGAGGCAGCTTCGATATTTCTCACCGAAACGGCCTCCCCGTAAGGGCAACGACGCCTGAAGAAACTGGCCGTCTTAAGCGAGGAGGGTTTTCCTGATAGCACGATTGCAGGAGATTGTAGAAGTGGCTGCTCCTGTCGCGACCGGCAGAAGTCGACTCAGAGCTAACGTTAGTGGACGAAAGTCCACATGGTTCATTCTGCCGGGGTCAGGTCCAGCATGTACTGCGCAACGCTTTTATCAGTTCCGGGTAATTGCGTGGATAGTACTTTGAGTAGCGCCGTGCAGTGGATTTGGAAAAACTCACCAGCGATGTCATCGAAGTCGCCACCGTCAGCTTGAACATGAACATCAATTAGCGAGCGTCGTGTGTACAGCAAGATGATCGGACCATACCCTACGCGATGCTGGACGCTAAAAATCCACTGAGTTAAGGACAGTGAATTCAACTGGTGAACCAGTTCATTCAGGCGGCCTTGTTCCTCTTCGGATACTGGATTACACCAAAGACCGATACCAACAGACAGGTCAGGAATACCGACAGTAGCAGGCTTGATGGACTGGTAAACTTCACCAGCAATGGTCCCACTCCAGAGTATGAGGTGGGCATCATGGGGCTTGTAGCCACCATTGCATAATGTCCATCCAAAGAATGCTGGCCAAATAAAATCACCGCCGCTCCCACCACGTGGGGCCTTTAGCTGCTGCAAATCCTCTTGCAGGAACGCTAGCTTTAGGCGGTTCTCGGCGATGCTTCCCAGTCCATATAGGCCTTCTGTGAGCCGCTGGTAGGCAGGATATGCGGTGATGTCTTGTAATGCGATGCGGGTACCGCTCATGCCATTCTCTCCAAGAAACAAGGTTAGTTGCCGGGTAAAGTAATCTAGTGTCGAGATCGAGGTGGCCGAACTATCACCTACAAACGCGCGCAGGTATTGCTCTACATCGCGCCAGTAAACCGCACCATGTGACCAGTCTTTAGGTGGCAGCGTGAAGTGTGTAAGTAGCACAAGGCCGCCATATGGCTCTACTCGTTCGTGCCGGTAAGACTCGTAAAGGGCAAGCTGATTGATCTCGCCCAAAACATCTTGGTGCTGAGTGAAACCCGCTGCGATTTTGTTCTCAAGGATTAGGAAAAAATCAGTAGTGCGACCGATTAGGTCTGGACGTTTCCCTTCTGCACGGTGTCCCGGGCCAATGATGTGCTGGGTTTCCCATACAATAGTATTGAGGTTGTTTTGATTACCTAGCTGACTCGGGTTCAGTTTAAACAGGCCGGTCAAAACCTCTGAAATTCTGCCGGACAGAGTGACCTGACGCAGCCACTCGGCTAGTAATTCTGTAAGGAAGTCTTCTAAGGGTGAGCGGGCATCGCTCTCTCGAAAGTAGAATAGACGGTCGAAAAAGCTCATTTCTATCCTTAGCAAGTATAGTCATTTGCATATTCTGTCATGCCCCTCATCTGTTCAACAGCCTGCCGGCTGGCAGCGTTGTGTTTAACATCATAGGGTGAGGTTTGAATCGCCTCTGGTTTCGTAGATAGACCTGAATACCTGCTTCTGAACAGGAGCGCTCTTGTAAACCAAATTTTTGCCCTGTTAATCAGGATAGTTAACAGGGCAGAAAAATGATTTACAGGGAGCAAAGGTTTCCTTGCTGATTGGGAAATAGCACAAACTTCCCCCGTCCGGCCCACATCAAAACGTCTAGTGCATTTTTTTGCAGCTATGGCCAGCAAGGTCAGTCCAGCGCAGCTCCTCGCTAGAGTCTGTGTGTGGTCAATCCCCCCAAGAAGAGGGCGTTCGACCCAATCGATTATCGTGAATTACTTCCAAGGATGGTTGATTAGCACGCCCCTGCACCAGTCTACGTGAGTCCTTTGTCGCTTGAATGACAGACTTTTTTCGCAGAAATATTTAGAGAATGTTGCCTTTTGGTACCTACGACAGACTTTCCAAAAAATTGTTGGTTCGTTGATCTCACGAATATCAATGCATCCAGAGGGTGGGCCGCGACAGACTTTATTCTTCAATATCATTTGCGACAAGCAGAAAGCGTGAAACGGTAAACGGGAGTACTGAGCTCGCGGAACGGGCGGTGTAGACTGATGGCCATTACGTATTTGCGCTCGAACGAGGAGTAGAACTTGAAATATTGGCCGGTGGTATTGCTCAGTCTTCTGCCTCTTTGGGCTCAGGCGCTGGAGGTTGGCGAGCGCTTGGCGCCGTGGACCTTACTTGATCAGTTCGATCAGGCCTTCACGCTCGATAACCAGACTCAAACGCTGCTGGTGGCGCGCAGCATGGACGCCGCCAAATTGGTCGGCGCCGCTCTGCAGGACCAGCCCAAGGGCTACCTGGAGGCTCGGCACGCGGTATTCGTCGCGGACATCCAGCGCATGCCTCGACTGATCGCGAAGATGTTCGCAATACCGGCCATGCGCGATTATTCCTATCGAGTGATGCTTGACCGTGACAGTCGCGTGGCGCCGCGCTACCCCGGGTCCGTGGATAAAGTGCTTTGGCTGCAGCTCAAGGACGGTCAATTGGTGGGCAAGCACGAATACGCCACGGCGGCACAATTGCGTGAGGCGCTGGAGAAAGCCCTGCCATGATCGGCGCATGCCTATGGGCGTTCACGCTGCAGTAACCTGTCCATGTTGTGCTTTATGACATCCATCACCGCGGCGGTCATCACTGAGGTGGAGACACCAAACATCAGGATTCCGTTGGCGGCCTCCAATGGGCCAAGCAGACGCCAGCGAGAGGACATGACGATATCGCCGTAGCCTAGCGTGGCGAAGTTGACCGCCGAGTGATACAGCGCGATGGCGAATTCGTCGAATTCGTTGAGCAGCATGAACAGCGTGGCCCAGATGGCGATCTGCACGAAATTACTCAGCAACATCAGCAGCATCACCATCGACAACAACAGGATATTCAGCCATTGCGTTTCAGGCGGTTTGGAATGCCTGAAATGCACGTAATGACGCAGGCACATAGTCACGAAAATGGCTTGCAGTACCAGGCATAACAACATCACGGGAAGGCCGGCCAGTAGATTCAACAGCATGGGAATATCCTCTGCCGCTGTGTCAGGCCTGTCCCTGGTTGTCTGGGCCGGGCTCTTGCGCCTGATCCACCCATTCCCAGAACAACTGATAGCCGACCGCGAGTATCACAGGGCCGATAAACAGGCCGAGGATTCCGCTCGTGACCATGCCGCCCAAGGCTCCGATCAGCACCACTGGCATCGGTACATCAACACCACGACCGAGCAGCAGCGGTTTGAGGACGTTATCGACCAGTCCCGCGATGAAGACATAAATGGCAAACACAATGGTCGCCGTACTGGCACCTTCGCTCATGAAAACAAAGACGATGACCGGAAGGGTAATCAGGGTTGCCGGTAATTGCATGATGCCAAGAAGCAGCACCGCCAAGGCGAGAATACCGGCGCCGGGAACGCCCATGAACACAAAGCCGATGCCCACCAACAGCATCTGAATGAACGCAATGCCGACCACCCCCAACGCCACTGCCCGGATGGTGGCGGTGCACAGATCGGCGATTTTCGGCCCGTTGATCGGGCCGCTGAAGCGCGTCACGATTCGCACCGCGCTGCGGTGGCCGCTTTCGCCATACGCTAAAAAAATACCGGCAATAAGCAAGGCGACGATGAATAAAAGGAGTCCCATGCTGACACCCGCAAGCTTGCTCAGCAGGGAGAGGCTGATACCTTTGATTTGCGGTATGAACTTTTGAGCCAGATCGGGCAGGTCAGTGGTGGCTTGTGCCCATAAGTTATAGAGAGGTTCTCCTACCAGTGGCCAGCTGGCGACCGCATCGGACGGTGGCGGAATATGGAAACTGTCGGTTTTGACCATGGTCATGACCCTCTCCACGGAATCCGCAAGCGAGGCTCCCAACAAATAAACAGGCACCATAAGAATACTGATGACGATCAATACGATCAGCGTCGCGGTGATCCCGTCCTTGTTCCCCAGCTTGCCTTTGAACCTGACTTGCAAGGGGTAGAGGGTGATTGCCAGGATCACCGACCATAGCATCAGGTCGAGGAACGGGCTGAATATCTGAAAGCAAAACATCACCAGGACGGCAATCACTCCGGCACGAATCAGTACATCGAGCAGGTCTCGGGAAAAAACCTTTTCGAGAGTGGGTATGGGAACCATTGATTACCTCCTGTAGAGGGTGACAAAGACATGCGTTCGGTAAGTCCAGCATAGACGGGCTTGCGACGTGCAGGCCGCGGGCGAGTCGGTAAATATTGATAAAGACTTGCGCTGCCACTCAGTGATCCTCGTCCTCCCAATCCACCGGATGAATCATCAGATAGCTGTCGACCGCAGTGCCTATTGTTGGAAAGAACGCCGTTTCGCCAAGCCGCGCGAAAAGCCCGAATCGCTTCAGTTTGTCCTTGACCGGGTCCTTCATCTCGGCCACGCACAACTTGATGCCCGCCGCGTGCAAGGTTTCGTCCAGCTCCGCCAACATGTCGGCAGAGGTCACGTCCACGCTGGTGACGGGTTCCGCCGCAACGACCAACCAGCGCACTGGCGTAGGCGACGCAGCCACTGCGTCGAGCACTCGCTCATGGAACAACTCGGCGTTGGCGAAAAACAACGGCGCATCCCAGCGAAACAGCACTAGCCCTGGAACTAGGCGTGCGTCGGGATAGCGCTTGATGTCGTGATAACCCTTGACGCCTTTCGCGCGTCCCAGAACGGCAGAGTAGGGACGCCAGCCATCCCACAGAAATTCGATGACGGCGATCACGATGGCCAGGCCAATGCCTTCAATAGCTCCCAGCACGGCCACGCCGACGGTGCAGACGATTGACAGCCAGAACTCCCAACGCTGGATTCGATAGATTCGTCGCAGGTCAGTGACCTCGATCAGGCCGATGGCGGAAGCGATCACTACCGCAGCCAATGCGCTGGTGGGTAAATCCTTCAACAGGTCCGGTGCCACCACCAGCAGTAAGGCAACAGCAAGCGCGCCGATGACTCCGGTCAGCTGGGTTTTGGCGCCTGCGGCCTCGGCCACGGGCGTACGTGACGAACTGCTGCTGATTGGAAAACCCTGAAAAAGCCCGGCGGCCAGATTGGCAACTCCGAGGCCCACCATTTCCTGGTTCGGGTCCACATAGGTACGGGTCCGCGCCGCATAGACACGCGAGAGCACGCTGGTATCGGCGAACGAAACCAGGGCAACGGCGCAACCGCCGATCAGGACGGGGACGATATCGGCACTGGTGATCCAGGGGATGGCGAACGCAGGCAAGCCTTGTGGCAGAGAGCCGAGGACCGATATTCCAGTGCGCGCGGCAAGGTCCAGTACACCCACGGCGACGGTCGCTCCTGCCACGGCGATCAGAATGCCCGGCACGCGCTTGTTGCTCTTGAGCAACAGGATCACCGCCAAAGTAGCTGCGCCGACCATGAAAGCGGTCCAGTTGGCTTTCCCCTCCATGATCGCTGTAGCGATCGCCCACAGGTTTCTCAGCGGGCCGTCGGATTCAATCGAAAAACCGAAAAACTTGGGCAGTTGGCTGATCAATACCGTCAGCGCGATTCCGTTCATGTACCCGTAGCGGATCGGTTTGGAAAGAAGCTCCGTGACAAAGCCAAGGCGCGCTATGCCGGCCAGGATGCACACCGCCCCCGACACGAGCGCCATCATGCCCGCAAGGGCGATTGCCCGATGCGGATCGCCGCCGGACAGTGGCAGGACGACGGCGAGGATAACGGCAGCCAGCGAGGAATCCGGCCCCAGCACCAGAATCCGGCTGGGTCCGAACAGCGCATACGCGAGCAGTGGAACGATGGTCGCGTAAAGGCCATAGATGCCGGGTACGCCCGATGCCACCGCGTAGGCGATACCGACAGGCACCAGCATCGTGGTCAGTACCAGTCCGGCCACGAGGTCGTGCCGAAACCAGGCTATTTTGTATCCGCGCAGTGTGCGCAGTCCTGGCAGCCAGCGACTCCAACCGGTGTCGCCGCCGGTATCCCGATGGGTAATCCGGCCCGGTTCCGGGACGGGAGACGAAGCATCCGAATGGCTCATAGGACTGTGGCCCTTTGGTGTACAGCGCAGATCCGCTTGAACGTGCCGGTCAGAATTTTTCTGGAATTCGCCGCAGCGGATAATTCGGCTCACGATAGCCGCCTGATTTCTGCCGTTTGGGTAAAATCACCTTCTCGCGCGGTACATTCTTGTACGGAATGCGGCTGAGCAAATCAGAGATGATGTTGAGGCGGGCCCGCTTTTTGTCGTTCGAGTCGGCCACCAGCCACGGAGCATGATCGGTGTCGGTCGCCTTGAACATGTCGTCACGTGCGCGCGAGTAGTCATACCAACGGCTGTATGACTTGAGATCCATTGGCGTCAGTTTCCAGATTTTGCGGCCATCCTTGATCCGCGCCTCGAGCCGGCGGGTCTGCTCCTCTTCGCTGACTTCCAGCCAATACTTGAACAGCATCACGCCCGAGTCGACCATCAAGCGTTCCATGAGGGGGGCCAGGGCCAGGAAACGGGTCGTCTGTTCATTGGTACAAAATCCCATCACCCGCTCGACCCCTGCGCGGTTGTACCAACTGCGATCGAAGATCACCACTTCTCCAGCCGCAGGCATGTGCGCCAGGTAGCGCTGTATATACATCTGGCTCTTCTCGCGCTCGGTCGGTGCAGGTAGCGCCACCACCCGAAAGACACGCGGGCTCACCCTTTCAGTGAGCGCCTTGATCGTCCCACCCTTGCCGGCACCGTCGCGCCCCTCGAAGACGATACAGATCTTGATGCCCTTGGCTTTTACCCACTCCTGCAACTTGACCATTTCGACATGCAGCAGGCGTAACTGCTCAAGATAGTCTTTGTTCTTCAGTTTCAAGGGTTCAGCGGCGTTACGTTTAACAGGGGTTTTCTTCTTGTTCTTTGCCATGACCAAAGCCTCACCTATGCCAGTCGCTGACTACCGATAGATAGACCCTGCAGGTGCAACTATCAGCTTGCAGATCGCGCATTGCTTGGAGCGAGACTGGCGTCAGATGTGGACGGCGCCTGACTTAACTCCATCACTAACCGGGTGAGTCTAGTCCATGAATCAACCCTCTACAGGGTTGCTACAGGCTCTTGGAACACTCCCCGCCCCACGCCCGACTCAGGGCATTGCACAAAACGGATAGCGATCTGCGCAAAGCGGCTATTGCCCCGTGCCCGGCGTCTTTACCCTCGGCTGTACGGACGTTAGCCGCGTTACCGACTCTTAAAAAAACAACAACAAGAGATAGATGCCATGCGCAAGATTGACGTACATGAGGTTATCGATAACGCACGATTCAACCGTTTTCACTGGATGGTGCTGTTCTGGTGCGCCCTGATCATCATCTTCGACGGATACGATTTGGTGATCTACGGCGTGGTGTTGCCGATGCTGATGAAGGAGTGGGGGCTCAGTCCCCTGCAAGCCGGCGCGCTGGGAAGTTATGCACTGTTCGGGATGATGTTCGGCGCGCTGTTTTTCGGCCCGCTGTCGGACAAGATCGGCCGCAAGAAAGCCATCACCCTGTGCGTAATGCTCTTCAGCGGTTTTACCGTGCTCAATGGTTTTGCCCGTAACCCCACCGAGTTTGGTCTCTGCCGGTTCATTGCCGGGCTGGGTATTGGCGGGGTGATGCCCAACGTCGTGGCGCTGATGAACGAGTACGCACCGAAGAAAATCCGCAGCACGTTGGTGGCGATCATGTTCAGCGGCTACTCGGTGGGCGGCATGCTCTCGGCGGGGCTCGGCATCGTGCTGATCCCGAGTTTTGGCTGGCAGTCAGTGTTTTACGTGGCGGTGCTGCCATTGCTGTTGTTGCCGCTGATCATGTACTTCCTGCCCGAATCGGTGGGTTTCATGCTGCGTCAGGGGCGCAATGAAGAGGCGCGCCACGTTCTGGAACGGGTTGATCCGGCTTACGTTGCACTCGCCAGCGATCAGTTGCACATGAGCGAAGTGAAGGGCACTGGCACCCCGGTGTTGCAACTGTTCCGCGAGGGGCGTGCGCTGCGCACGTTGATGCTGTGGCTGGCGTTCTTCTGCTGCTTGCTGATGGTCTACGCCTTGAGTTCCTGGCTGCCGAAACTGATGGCCAACGCCGGTTACAGCCTGGGTTCGAGTCTGTCGTTCCTGCTGGTGCTCAACTTCGGTGCCATATTCGGTGCGGTTGGCGGCGGGGTGCTGGGCGACAAGCTCAACCTGCCGCGCGTGTTGGCGGTGTTCTTCGTTGTGGCTGCTGCATCGATCACCTTGCTGGGCTTCAACAGTCCAATGCCGGTGTTGTACCTGCTGATTGCCCTTGCCGGCGCCACCACCATCGGCTCGCAGATTCTGTTGTACGCCTGCGCCGCGCAGTTCTACTCCATGACCATTCGCTCCACCGGTTTGGGTTGGGCCTCAGGCATCGGCCGCAACGGCGCGATCGTCGGCCCACTGCTGGGCGGTGCGTTGCTGGGGATCAGCCTGCCGCTGCAACTGAACTTCATGGCGTTTGCCTTGCCCGGTGCGGTGGCCGCCCTCGCCATGACCGTGTTCGCCATCAGCGACCAGCGCAGCGCCAAAGGTGCCGTCCAGACGCTAGCGCCGACCAGCGCTTGAACCAGACAGCGGTCGGCACGGCGTCATGCCGTGTCGCCTGCCTGGTCGCCCACACTTTTTTCCGAACAAGAGCGACCGGGCCTGTGCCACGGATCGCCTGACGAGTCTTGCGGCGAGGTTTCATGAAAGCGTTATTCCAGGACTTTTCCCTGTCTGCTGCCGTCGCCGGAGTTATCGCCACGGTGATTTCCTATGCAGGCCCCTTGGTGATCATCTTTCAGGCCGCCGAGACCGCGCACCTCTCGCGTGAAGTCTTGTCGTCCTGGGTCTGGGCGATTTCCATCGGCAGCGCCGTGCTCGGCATCGGTTTGAGCCTGCGTTACCGCGTCCCGGTGATCATCGCGTGGTCGGCACCAGGTTCGGCATTGCTGGTGGCGTTGTTGCCGGGGATCTCCATGCCGGAGGCGGTGGGCGCTTATCTGGTCAGCAGCCTGATTATTTTCCTGGTCGGAGTGTCGGGGGCGTTTGACTGGATCATCGGCAAACTGCCCGCGGCAATTGCAGCAGCGATGCTGGCGGGGATTCTGTTCAGCTTCGGCACGGGGCTGTTCGTCTCGTTGCAAGGCAAGCCGCTGTTGGTGCTGGCGATGTTTGCCACGTACCTGATCTGCAAGCGGGTGATGCCGCGTTATGCGGTGTTGATGGTGCTGCTGGTGGGCTGTTCGATTGCGTTTCTCGCCGGTGATTTGCACCGCGAAGCGCTGGTGATTGGCTTGGCCACGCCGGTATGGATCACCCCCGCGTTCAGCCTGAGCGCGATCCTGAATGTCGCCTTGCCGCTGGTGATGGTGGCGCTGACCGGCCAGTTTGTTCCCGGCATGGCGGTGCTGCGTGCCAGCGGTTACCCAACGCCGGCCAGCCCGATCATCGCCAGCAGTGCGTTGGGCACTGCGCTGTTGGCACCGTTCGGTTGTCATGGGCTGAATCTGGCGGCGATTACCGCGGCCATTTGTACCGGTCGCGAGGCCCATGAAGATCCGCGCAAACGCTATGTGGCCGGGGTCGTGGGCGGGCTGTGTTACCTGGTGCTGGGGATCTTCGGAGCCACGCTGGTTTCGTTGTTTTCGGCGTTCCCCAAGGAACTGATCGCGGCCCTGGCCGGGCTGGCGCTGTTCGCGGCGATAGCCGGGGCGTTGGCCGGTGCAATGGCGGTGCCGAGTGATCGAGAAGCCGCGCTGGTGACTTTTCTCACCACCGCCTCAGGCATGTCGCTGTTTGGTTTGTCCGCCGCATTTTGGGGGCTGATTTTCGGCATGGTCACGCATGTGCTGTTGAGTGCCCGGCGTCCCGCGCCGGCGACTCAAGCCACCCCTGTGCAGGAGGTGGTGCGCTGACCGAGCAGGTAATCGCAACCCCGATCCTTATCCGTTTTCACCATCCCCCGCGGCGAATCCGCCACGGGTGGAGCACTTCAACCTGTCGATCAATAACAATAAGAGAACAGCGATGAAACAGATTCTTCCAGCAACCGGTTCAGTGTTGTCCCTGGCGGTCGTCTCGGGTTTTTCCAGTGGCGTGATGGCCGCCGAGGGCGGGTTCATCGAAGACACCACGGCCACTTTGCAGGCGCGTAACTACTACTTCAGTCGGGACTTCTCGGACATCGTCGGCGCCAATCAACAGTCGAAGGCCGAAGAGTGGGCGCAGGGCTTCATCCTCAACGTCAAATCCGGTTATACCCAGGGCCCGGTCGGTTTTGGCGTGGATGTCATTGGCTTGCTCGGCCTCAAGCTCGATAGCAGTCCAGACCGGGTCAATACCGGTTTGCTGCCGGTGCACGATGACGGACGCGCGGCAAATGATTACAGCCGTCTGGAAGGTGCGTTGAAGATGCGTTACTCCAAGACCGAGTTGAAAGTGGGGGAGTTGCAACCCAACCTGCCGGTGCTGGCCTTCAGCGATATCCGTCTGCTGCCGCCCAGCTATCAGGGCGCGAGCATCAGCTCCAATGAGATCGATGGCCTGACCTTGCAAGGCGGCCACTTGAATTCGACCAGCCTGCGCAATGAGGCCGGCGACGAAAAGATGCAAGCCATGCTCGGCCATGTTCCGCAGCGTCAGGTCAGCAGCGATGGCTTCAACTTTGCCGGCGCCGACTACGCCTTCAATGACAAACGCAGCTCGGTCAGTGCCTGGTTCGGGCAACTGGAAGATATCTACAACCAGCGCTTTCTCGGCTTCAAGCACAGTGAGCCGTTGGGAGACTGGACCCTGGGCGCCAACCTTGGCTATTACGACTCGCGTGAAGACGGCAAAAAGTTGCTGGGCAATATCGACAACCAGGCGTTCTTCTCGTTGCTGTCGGCCAAGCGGGGAGGGCACACGTTTTATGTCGGCTATCAGGGCATGTTCGGCGACAGCGCTTTCCCGCGAGTCTTTGCCAACATCTCGCCATTGGGCAACGAAGTGCCGACCTACGAGTTCGCCTTCACCGATGAGCGTTCCTGGCAGGCGCGTTATGACTATGATTTCGCGGCCCTCGGCATGCCGGGGCTGACCAGCACCGTGCGCTACATCACCGGTAATAACGTCGACACTGGCAAGGGCTTTGAAGGCAAGGACCACGAGCGCGATCTGGATATCGGTTATGTGCTGCAGAGCGGCAGTCTCAAAGGCCTCGGGATCCGCGTGCGCAACGTCATGGCGCGCTCCAACTACCGCAGTGATATCGACGAGAACCGCCTGATCCTCAGCTACACCTGGAAGCTGTTATGAGCAGTGTCACAGGCTGCTCGTGCAGTCACCCATGACTTCGTATGTCACGCGATGGGTCTGGCCCTGATGATCGACATACTCCATGGTCGCAGGCACAACCGCGCAGGCGGTTGCGGTGTTCGTCACTGAAACCACCTTGGCGATGTCCAGCGGCTGCGACGGGTTGTATGAGGTGGCGGCTGGCTCGTTTCCGGCGGCCAGGGCCGAGGTGGCGACGAGGGTCAGAAACAGGCTGATCAAGGTTTTCATCTTTCCGTGCTCCGTGTTGATTCCGATGCTTGGATTTTAGTCTTTGCCCGCTATCGATAAAGGGGCATGGGGCTGATTCAGCCTTGCAGGAAACGTAACAATCGCTGGCTCTTTTTGATCGGGTACATATCCGTTTCTGCGGTAACGACCGCCTATGGTTCCGCCCTTACGGCGGGTCACTTTCGAAAAGCGCGAAAGTGACTCGCTGTAAGAGCGAAACCATAAGCCGCCGTTACCGCAGCAACGGATATGTACACGATCAGAAAAGAGCCGCCATTGCCGCAGCAACGGATATACCCCCAATCGTAAAACGCCCCTCCAGAGCAAAGTCGAAGGGCGGTGTAGACTGAAGCCCTGTTCTCTTTCGGCAAGACAAGGGAGTATGCCCAGCCATGATCGGTGCCGAGTTACTGTCACCCCAAACCCTCACAGTGGGTTGGCTGATCTATATTCCGGTGCTGATCTGGGCCATTGCGCGAGCCCCTTGGGTCGAACTGTTCAGCGATAGCCGCCGTCAGCATTTGTTGTTCGGCACGGTGTTCGCACTGTTCATGCTCTGGCTGGTGCGACGGGACTTCGACACCGGCGTGTCCTATCACTTCATCGGTATGACGGCGGTGACGTTACTGCTCGATTGGCCGTTGGCGATTGTCGGCGGGTTGGTCGCGCAAGCGGGATTGGTGCTCCTCGGACGGCAGGACATGGTGGCCATGGGGGTCAACGGCGCGCTGTTGATTCTGCTGCCGGTGCTGGTCACCGAGTGCTGCGCAATCCTGGTCGAACGCGCGCAGCCGCGTAATCCCTTTGTGTACATCTTCTGTTCCGGTTTTTTTGCCGCTGCGTTGTCGGCCCTGTTGTGTTTGATTCTGGCGCTCACATTGCTGTGGTACGACGAACGTTTCGCCATGCCCTATTGGCTGATAGATTTTGTCGGTTACCTGTGGCTACTGATTTTCCCGGAAGCCTTTATCAACGGCATGGTGGTCAGCGCATTGGTGGTGTTCTGCCCCGAATGGCTGGAGACGTTCAATCGTACGCGCTACCTTTCGGCGCCCTGGAAGGACGACGATCCCAAATCTTGATCCACATCAAACTCAAAAAACGTTGCCGAATCCATGCTCCGGAAAACCTTCAGGAGTATCGAAATGAGTGTGTATGAATGGGCCAGGCAGGAGTTGCGTCAGAGTCTGGATGTGGCGCAAGAGGTGGGCTTTGATCCGGGATTGAGCCTGCGCGCCTTGCTCAGTGCGGTGGTGCAGCAGAGCAAGGCGGTACGCAATATCGAAGACTTGGCCGATGAGTTGCGGTTTCTCGCCGAGAACCTCGACGAGGGCCAGGACTATGGCTTTATGCGGCCCTGACGGTCGGGGTCAGTGACGCGGGTCGAAGTCGCCGCTGAACAACTCGTCCTCGGCATCGGGGGCCACCGGAATCTTGTGTTCTTCCGATGCCCAGGCGCCCAGGTCGATCAGTTTGCAGCGGTCCGAACAGAACGGCCGGTTGACGTTGCTGGTGACCCATTCGACGGGAGCGCCGCAGGTTGGACAATTGACGGTTGGGGTTTGGCTCATGACTGGCCTCCACGCAAAGTAAGGTAAAAGTGATGCAGGCGTTCGACCTCGCTGTGCAGCCAGGCAAGGTCGCGGTCATTGACCACCACATCGTCGGCATGGCTCACGCGGTCCTGTCGGCTGGACTGGGCCTTGAGGATCGCCTGAACCTGCTGTTCGCTGGTCTGGTCACGTTGCAGGGTGCGTTCGATCTGTAACTGTTCCGGGGCATCGATCACCAGGACCCGCTGGGTCATGGCGTACTGCCCGGACTCGATCAGCAGCGGCGAAACCAGAATCGCGTAAGACGATTGTGCCTTGGCCAGATGGTGGGCGATCTCCTCGGCGATCAGCGGATGCAGCAGCGCTTCGAGCCAGCGGCGTTCATCCGGGACTTCGAAAATCAGCTTGCGCAGTGCCGCGCGATCCAGTTGGCCGTCGGCTTGCAGCACGCCGGGGCCAAAGTGCTCGGCGATCTTCGCCAGTGCCGGGCGACCGGGTTCGACCACCCAGCGAGCCGCATGATCGGCGTCCACCACGTGCACGCCCAGATCGATGAAGTGCTGGGCTGCCGCGCTTTTGCCGCTGCCGATGCCGCCAGTCAGACCGAGAATCCAGGGTTTTTCCACAGGGGTATTCATTTCAAACCGACAAACTGCCAATAGAAGCCGGTTATTTGACCACCCCAGAGCAAGGCAATCCAGCCGGCAATCGCCAGATAGGGGCCAAAGGGCAGCGGCGTCGAGGTTTTTGCGTCCCGCAGGCGCAGCAAAATCACCCCGATGATGGCGCCCAGCAGCGATGACAGCAGGATGGTCAGCGGCAGGATTTGCCAGCCGCCCCAGGCGCCGAGCATCGCCAATAGCTTGAAGTCGCCGTAGCCGATGCCGTCCTTGCCGGTGATCAGCTTGAACAGCCAGAACACCGTCCACAGCGCCATGTAGCCGGCCACCGCGCCCCAGAGCGCGTCATGCAGAGACACGAAGAGCCCGAAACTGTTGACGATCAACCCCAGCCATATCAACGGCAGCACCAGCACGTCCGGCAACAGCTGGTGTTCGGCGTCGATCAGGCTCATCGCCAACAGGCCCCAGCTCAGGACCAGCACCATGCAGGCCTGCCAACCGAAACCGAAATGCCAGGCGACGAACGCCGATAGCACGCCGCAGGCCAGTTCGGTCAGCGGGTAACGTTTGCTGATCGGCGCCGCGCAGTTCGAGCATCGTCCACGTAAAAACAGATAACTGAGCACGGGAATGTTTTCCCAGGCTCGAATCCGATGGCCGCAGTCGGGGCACTCGGAGTGAGGCAGTATCAGGTTGTAAGTCGGGCCAGGGACTTCGGGTGGCAAATTCAGTACCTCGTGGGCCTGCAGGCGCCATTCACGCTCAAGCATTTTCGGCAGGCGCCAGACCACCACATTGAGGAAACTGCCGATCAGCAAGCCGATCACCAATGCAGTGATCACGAAGGCCTGCGGGTTGAGACTCAGAAATTCGTTCAAGGACATATCAGATCGCTGAGCCAAGTTGGAAGATAGGCAAGTACATCGCAACCACCAGGCCGCCGACGATAACCCCCAGCACCACCATGATGAAAGGCTCCATCAGACTGGTCAGGTTATCGACCATGTTATCCACCTCGTCCTCATAGAAACTCGCGACCTTGTCGAGCATGTCGTCCAGCGCACCGGACTCTTCACCAATGGCCGTCATCTGGATTGCCATGTTCGGAAAGATGCCGGAAGTGCGCATGGAAAAATTCAGCTGCATGCCAGTTGAAACGTCCTGCTTGATGCGTAACACCGCTCGCTTGAACACGATGTTGCCAGTCGCGCCCGCCACTGAATCCAGGGCTTCGACCAGTGGCACCCCGGCGGCAAAGGTCGTCGACAAGGTGCGGGCGTAACGGGCCACGGCGGACTTGTACATGAGCGCGCCAACCAACGGCAGTTTCAGCAGCCAGGTGTCCATCCGGTCCCGAAAGCCCGGGGACTTTTTAAAGGCATGGCGGACGCCGAAGACCAGCGCACCCAGCATGCCGAGCACCATCCACCACCAGGCCTGCAGGAACTCCGACAAGCCGATGACCATCACGGTGAACGCCGGCAGCTCGGCGCCAAACCCCGAGAACACCGACTCGAACTGCGGCACAACCTTGACCAGCAGAATCCCGGTCACAATGATCGCGACGAACACCACCGCCAGCGGGTAAGTCATGGCTTTCTTGATTTTGGCCTTGAGGCTTTCGCTCTTTTCCTTGTAGGTCGCCACTCGTTCCAACAAGGTATCGAGGGCGCCGGCCTGTTCGCCGGCATCCACCAGGTTGCAGTACAGCTCATCGAAATACTGGGGCTTTTTGCGCAGGGCTGCGGCGAAGCTGTTGCCGGCCGCGACTTCCTGTTTCACCTCGTCTACCAGCTTGCGCATGTTCGGGTTATCGAAGCCCTCGCCGATAATGTCGAACGATTGCAGCAGCGGTACGCCGGCTTTCATCATGGTCGCCATCTGCCGGGTAAACAGGGCAATGTCCAACGCCTTGATGCGTTTGCCGGCACTGAAAATGGACGCGGTTTTTTTCCGCACCTTGCCCGGGTTGATCCCTTGCTTGCGTAACTGGGCCTTGATCAGCGCGGGATTTTGGCCGGTCAATTCGCCGGTCATTTTTGTGCCTTTTTTGTCTGTGCCTTCCCAGGCGTATACGCTGATTTTCGCTGCTTTGACCGCCATGTTCAGTCCTTCGTGACCCGGTTGATTTCTTCAAGGCTGGTGATGCCTTGCATGGCCTTGAGCAGGCCCGAAGTACGCAGGTCGTTGAAGCCGTCCTTACGCATCTGGATGTCGATTTCCAGTGAGTTGCCTTCGGCCATGATCAGCCGTTGCAGGTCTGGGGTGTTCTTTACCACTTCATAAATCCCTACTCGCCCTTTGTAACCGCTGTTGCACTGATCGCAACCGATCGGTTCATAGATCGTGAACGAGCCGATGCGTTCCTCGGGAAAGCCTTCTTTGAGCAACGCCTCGCGGGGAATCTCGATGGGCTTTTTGCAATGACTGCACAGTTTGCGCGCCAGGCGCTGAGCGATGATCAGGCTGACCGAGGTCGCGATGTTGAAGCCCTGAATCCCCATGTTGTGCAGGCGTGTCAGGGTTTGCGCGGCGCTGTTGGTGTGTAGGGTGGAAAGTACCATGTGCCCGGTCTGGGCAGCCTTGATGGCGATTTCGGCGGTTTCGAGGTCGCGGATTTCGCCGACCATGATCACGTCCGGGTCCTGACGCAGAAACGAGCGCAGCGCCTGGGCGAAATCCAGTCCTTGCCTGGGATTGACGTTGACCTGGTTGATGCCTTCCATGTTGATTTCTACCGGGTCTTCGGCGGTGGAGATATTGATGTCGACGGTGTTGAGGATGTTCAACCCTGTATAGAGCGACACGGTCTTGCCCGAGCCGGTGGGACCGGTCACCAGAATCATCCCTTGTGGCTGCTTGAGGGCGGCCATGTACAGGTCTTTCTGGTCGGGTTCGTAACCGAGGGCATCGATGCCCATTTGGGCACTGGACGGGTCGAGGATCCGGATCACCACCTTCTCGCCCCACAGGGTTGGCAGGGTGTTGACCCGGAAGTCGATGGAGTTGCTTTTGGACAGGCGCATCTTGATTCGCCCGTCCTGGGGTTTGCGCCGTTCGGAGATGTCGAGACTGGCCATGACCTTCAGCCGCGAAGCAATGCGGTTGGCCAGTTGTGTCGGCCTTGCGACCTCTCGCAGCATGCCATCGGTGCGCATCCGCACGCGGTAGATTTTTTCATAGGGCTCGAAATGCAGGTCGGAAGAACCGCTCTTGATCGCGTCGAGCAGCATCTTGTGGACGAAGCGCACCACGGGCGCATCATCGGTATCTTGCCCCGGGATGGAATCCTGGTGCTGGTCATCGACCGACTCGATGTCCAGCCCGTCGAGGTCGACATCGGCCATGTCTTCCAGACCGGTGGAGGGGTTGTCGAAGAATTTTTCGATGGCGTCGCTGAGCTTGTCTTCCTCCACCAGAATGGCTTCGGTGCTCAGCCCGGTGCTGAACTGGATGTCGTTGATGGCTTGATGATTGGTCGGGTCGGAAATCCCCACGAACAGCTTGTTACCCCGTCGCCAGAGGGGCAGGGCGTGGTGCTGGCGGATCAGTTTCTCGCTGACCAGCCCTCGGGGTTGGGTGTCCTTGTCCAGGCAATTGAGGTCCAGCAGGGCCATGCCGAAATGCTCCGAGGCCACCTCGGCGACTTGCCAGCTCTTCAGCAGTTTGTTTTGCACCAGATAGCTGACCAGCGAGATTCGATTGCGTTGGGCTTGTTGATACGCCTGTTGCGCACTTTGATCAGTGATCAGCTCGGCCAGTACCAATTGCTTGGCCAGACCGCTAAGGGCAATGTCATTCATTGGGATACCGGCCGCAGACAGTTAATGACTTATAGCCTAGTCAAGCAGTGGAACCAAACCGGCCGGGGTGAGGTGACAAAAAGTGTCAGATAGTGCGGTTCCTTGGAGTAGGAAAGGTCTTTGCCGCGATCTCGCGCCCAGCAGGCAGGGGCGCGCGCGGCTTGGCATGACCTGTGCTGTGCCTTGTTCAGATCATGAGATTTCGACTCATGCATGGAGCCTGTCTATGAAAAATCAAAAAGGTTTTACTCTGATTGAACTGCTGATCGTGGTGGCGATCATCGGGATTCTGGCGACGTTTGCATTGCCACAGTATTCGAAGTACCAGGCGCGGGCGAAGGTCACTGCCGGCCTTGCAGAAATATCGGCACTGAAGGTGCCTTTCGAAGACATCATCAACCAAGGCACCAACCCTACCCTCGAACTGATCGGCGGTACGACGACTACAGGCAATTGCACGATTACGGCAACAGGTACCGCCTCTTCCGGTGTTGGCAGTATTGGCTGCACGATTCTCAATGCCCCGGGACCGGTGCTCAGCAAAACCATTACGCTTTCACGCACACTCGCTGGCGGCTGGACTTGCGCCACTACGGTTGAACAGGAATACGCTCCTAAAGGCTGCACTGGTGCTGCTGCCGCTGGCTCTTGATCCATTGTCATCCTGCCAATGCCCCGCCTTTCACGACGCGGGGTATTTTTTTGCTCGTCATTTGAGGAGCGCACCAATAATCAAGAAAACCCCCCGACAATTCATGGCCTTAGGCCGGCGTTAAAACCCGCAAGTTGCATGTAGATAATTTCGCAGTCATGCAATTTGCATGATTTCGGAAATTATCATTGTGGTTAACTTGTTGATTTAAACGGTTTTATTTTTTATGTCGCTGTTGGCACAGCGTTCGCACTACCTCCTGTAACCCTGCTGACAAGACACGCAGCAGACTTTCCAGAAATACAGGAGTTACTCGTATGAAGAAGTTCGCTATCGCTGCCGCTACTGCTACCGCGTTGACCCTGACCATGGCCAACGCTGCATTTGCACAGACCACCCAAGCGACTCAGGCACCCATGATGCTGGCCGCCGGTGAAGTCACTGAAGCGAAAGAGGATGTTTCCGATACCTGGATCACAACCAAAGTCAAAGCAGACCTGGTAACCGAAAAAGGCATCCCCGGCACCGACATCAAGGTCGAAACCAACAAAGGCGTTGTATCCCTGTCTTCCACCACTGTGCTGACAGATGCTCAGAAAGCCACCGCCGTGCAAATCGCCAAGAACATCAAAGGCGTCAAAGCGGTGTCCGCTGACGGCCTGAAATCGGAGTAAAACAAGGCTTCTCGCCTGGACCGGGAGAAGGTGCGGTAGGCGGGCCGAGTCATACGTCTGCCGCTACTTGAGAGTTCATGCGAAGGCCACAAGGATGTGGCCATTACAGGCCCCGGCATTCGTGTCGGGGCCTGTTCTATTGGGAACAACGCAAAAACAACTGTGGGAGTGGATTCAATTCCCACGCTTGCTGGTGATTCGAACCAACCGGTTGCCTTCAAAGCGCAGGTACTGGTACATCCCGCTGTTGGGCCCGTAGGTCCATTCCTCGACCTGAAACTCTTCCCGCCGATTGGCACTACGCTTGTAGCCCAACAAGTCGCGGGCAACCGGCTCTCCGCATTTCTGCAGCACTTCGCCGGACCTGTCCCCCACGCTGATCAATTGACTGCCGCAGCGCAAGGTATCGGCCGCTGCTGTCTGGCCGGCAACCAGCAACAGAGCCAGGCTCAAAAGCCAACGTGCGCCCATCACTCGGCATCCAGATGCATGGGGGTGATAACGCGGCCATCGCTTTGTGCCTCACCGAGGCTGGCGTCGATGAAGTACACGCGGTCATCGGCCAATTGACCCTTGTCCACCAGAAAATCCTTGATGCTGCTGGCCCGTTCTTGCCCCAGTTGACGTAACAGAACTTCGCTGGAGCTCCAGAAGGCGATCACGCTTTCACGCATTTTTTTGCTGCGTTCTTCCTTGCCCAGGTCCTTCCATTCGGCGGGCGGCTGGGTCTTCAGGCGTGTGCGGTAGATCCCTTCGAGCAGCGGGCCTTTCTCGCTGTCCGGCACTTCCAGCAATGAGGCCTGGGCCGGCACCTTGTCACCGCGACGCTGGAGCATCTTGTAGTAGTTGTACTGGTATTCCCGTTCCAGGCGTTGCTCGGCAATCAGCGGACCATCGCTGCTCTTGGCTGCAGTGCCTTCGATTTCCAGGCGCAGGGCCGGACGTTCCTTGAGCGCCTGGGACAGCTTGACCAGCGCCGCTTCGGCGTCTTTGCTCAGGTCGCTTGAGCCCGGTGCGAATGCCACTGTGCCCAAGTCTTCCGAACCACCGCCGCTGACCAGCCCGCCAATCATTTTGAATGGCGCGGCGGCGGCTTTCACGATCAGGTTGCGCAGGGTCTGCCAGATAATAGGCATGACACTGAACTGTGGGTTGTTCAGGTCGCCGCTCACCGGTAGCTCAATGGAAATCTTGCCGTCGACATCCTTGAGCAAGGCAATCGCCAGTTTCAGCGGCAGGCTCACGGCGTCCGGGCTGTCGACCTTTTCACCCAGTTGCAACTGCTCGACCACCACTTTGTTTTCGGCCAGGAGCTGGCCGTTGGAGATCTTGTAATGCAGGTCGAGATTGAGCCGGCCCTTGCGGATACGGTAACCGGCGAACTTGCCGGAGTAGGGCGTCAGGGTGGTCAGTTCCACGCGTTTGAAACTGGTGGCGATGTCCAGGCTGGCCATCGGGTCGAACGGGTTGACCGAACCCTTGATGGTCACCGGCGCATAGCGGTCGACCTTGCCTTTGACGTCGACGCTGGCCGGTTTTGCCTGGCGGCTGTCGATGGTGCCGATCTTGCCGTTGAGCTGTTGAACCGCTGTGGCGAAGTTCGGGGTCAGGCTGAAGTCGGCGAAGTTGGCCGAACCGTCATTGATGGCAATGCCGCCAATGTGGATGCCCAGCGGTTTTTCTTTTCCGGCTGCAGGCTTGGCCGCGGCGGTAGTGGCGCCGGAATCGGCCGGTTGCGGGATCAGCAGGTCATCGATGTTGGTGGTGCGATCATCGTTGATCATGAAGCGTGCATAGGGCTGGAACAGGTTGACCTTGTCGATCGACAGGCTGTCGCCATGCTGATAGTTCAGGCCTTCGAGCACCAACTGTTGCCACTTGAGGAAGTCGCGGGTTTTCAGGGTGTCGAGGGTATGCAGTTGATCGACCTGGGCTCGTCCAGTGACGTTGAACGCCAGCGGCTCGGTGCTTTTCAGGTCGACCGCCAGATCACTGCCCAGCATGCCGCTGCGCAGTTCGAGACGAATGAACGGGTTGATGTAGGACTGGGCGACGCGCAGGTCGATGTCCTTGGTCTGCACGTTCAGTTTGGCGCTGATCGGGGCCAGATTGACCACGCCGTCCGCGGTGATCTTGCCTTGCTTGCCCACGCCGGTGTCGAGTTTGAGGTTGAAAGGTGAGCCATTGAGGCTGTCGAAATTTTGCAGGTCCAGGTTCAGTGGGCCCAGCTCCAGCGCCACCGCCGGTTGTGCCTTGCGGTCGGCCAGGTGCACCTGATAATCACGTAGCTGCACGTCTTTGAGCAGCACCTGCCAAGGCTTGCTCGGCGCGGTCGGTTCAGGCTTCGGCGAATCGGCCGCCGCTGGTGCGCTGGTCGGCTCGGCATTGGCCTTGGCGGCCGCTTTGGACGGCTGACTGGCGAACAGTTTTTGCCAGTCGAGTTGCCCGTCGGCTTCGAGTGCGGCCCAGGTTTCCAGTTTCTGGCTGCGAATCTTGCCGACCACCACTTGCTGTTTGGCCAGGTCCACGGTGGTTTCGCTGATGTCCAGCCGCTCGAGCTTCGCCAGCGGTCGGCCGTCCGCAGTCTTGATGGCGAAAGGCGCGACGCTGACGGCAACGTTGCTCAGCAGCAGTTCGGTTTCCTTGGCCAGGTTGAGTTTGTAGTCGGTGCTGAGGCTGACGACGCCATCTTCGAGTGCGAGTGGCACAGCATCGCGCACATAGGGCCAAAAGGATTTCATCTTGCCATCGGTGATTTTCAGCTTACCTTCGGAGGCGATCGGGATCAGGCTGAAGTTACCGGTCCAGTCGATCTGTCCACCTGCCGGGCCGACGGCCACCAACGTCATGTCGGCGCTGTCTTCGGGCAAGGTGCTGAGGTTTTTCAGTTCGAAGTCGAGTTTGTCGTAGAGGAATTCGATGGGTTCGCTGGGCCGTGCATCCTCGAAATGGACGGAGCCGCTGGCCAGTTTGACTCGCTCCACGCGCAGCGGGAATGGTTTGGCGTCCGGATCGGCCGGGGTCGGTTCGCTGGCGGGGATTTTGAACAAACCGAGCAGATTGAGCTTGCCGTCCTTGCTGAAGAGGATTTCGGTCTTGGGTTTGTCCAGTTCAATATCGGACAAGTGCAGCGCCTTGGTCCAGAGGCTATCGATCTGCAGGTTGGCGTACAGACGTTCGAAGCCCACTTGTTCCTTGCCCGGTTCGCCGATGACCAGGCCCCAAAGGGTGACTTCAAGACTGAACGGGTTGAGTTCGATCCGCGAAATCGTGGCGGGCGTCGTGGCGTAGTTGGCCAATTGTTGGTTGGCGATTCGCAACGCGATGCCCGGCAAAATCAGAAACCCCAACAGGCTATAAAGAGCCAGGGCAGTCAACAAGGCGCCGATAGCGCGAATCAATCCTTTGGGCATGTGCGGCTTCATCTGTCGGAATCGGAGTGCCTTGGAGTATGGCATGCGTTTGCGGTTCCGAAGCAACCACGCTTTATAGGATTTATCTGATTATCGGCGTGGAATTTCAAAGCTGCAGGATCAGCGTTTTCAACGGCGGCTGCTGGTCCATCGACGGGAAATCGCTGCCCGGCGTCAGCACGCTCCACTCACGCACCGGGCGCCCGGCCTTCTCTGCGCAGCGCAGAACCTGTTCGCGCCAATCGTCCATGCTGACTTTCGCCAGGTTGTTGCAGCAGATCAGCACGCCATCGTCGGCGGTGGTCAGCAGCGCCGGTTTGAGCAGGCTCTGATAGTCGCGCAACAAGTCGACCGTGCCAAAGGCACTCTTCGCCCAGGCCGGAGGATCAAGCAGCACCAGATCGTACTGACGCGGGTCCAGACGTTGATAGCTCGGCAGTTTCTGGCCGCGACGCTGACTGATCGGCAGACCGGCCAGTTGGCGAATCGCCGGAAAGTAATCGGACTGAATGAATTCCATCGTCGGCAATTGCGGGTTAAGCAGACCGTTCTCGCGGCCGACCGCCAGATTGCCTTCGGCAAAGTCCAGGTTACACACCTCGCTCGCCCCACCCGCCGCGGCGCTGAGGCCGACGCCACAGGTATAGGCAAACAGGTTCAGTACACTTTTGTTTTTGCTGTGCGCCTTGACCCAGCCGCGAGCGTTGCGCAGGTCGAGAAACAGCAGCGGGTCCTGACCAGCGTGGCGCCCGCGAACCCGGTAGTTCAGTCCCCATTCGTGGCCGATCAAATCATGCAGGGCGGCTTCGTCGGCGCGGTAGACGGTGTCTTCGCGGTCGATGCGCGAGTTGCCACGGGAACGGTCGTTGTAGACCAGCAGGGTGTCGAGGCCCAGCTGTTGATTGACGATCTCGTGCAGTTGCAGCAGGGCGTCACGCTCCAGTGCCTGGTGAAAACTCTGCACCAACAGTTGCGGGCCGTAGCGGTCGATGGTCAAGCCGCCGGCGCCTTCCTGGCTGCCGTGGAACAGGCGATAGCAATCGGTACCTTGCTGATGCAACTCGGCAAGCAGCTCCTGACGACGATCGAGGGCGGCGCGCAGCGCCTGATTCAAGGGAGACATGCTGGGCGCCTTGCAGGAGGGAATTGGGGGCGCGGGAGTTTAACACTGTGGCGAGGGGGCTTGGGAATGCCTCACCGGACGCTCTGCGGCTGCTTCTGGGACGCGGAGCGTCCCCTGGCTGCATTCCCACGCAGAGCGTGGGAACGATCATTGCGCGAACGATTTACGAGTTCAGGCGTTTGTCGATCAAACCCTGCACCACGCTCGGGTCGGCGAGGGTCGAGGTATCGCCCAGGCTGTCCAGTTCGTTGCAGGCGATCTTGCGCAGAATTCGTCGCATGATCTTGCCCGAACGGGTTTTCGGCAGGGCCGGCGCCCATTGGATCAAGTCCGGTTTGGCGAAGCTGCCGATTTCCTTACTGACATGCGCGAGCAATTGTTTCTTCAGTTCGTCGTTGGGTTCGGTGCCATTCATGGGCGTGACGAAGGCATAGATACCCTGGCCTTTGACGTCATGGGGATAACCGACCACGGCGGCCTCGGCGATGCTGTCGTGCAGCACCAGCGCGCTTTCGACTTCGGCCGTGCCGATGCGGTGCCCGGAGACGTTGATCACGTCGTCGATGCGCCCCGTGATCCAGTAATCGCCATCCTCGTCACGACGGGCGCCATCGCCGGTGAAGTAGTAGCCGGGGTAGGGCTTGAAGTAGGTTTCGATCATCCGTTTCGGGTCGCCGTAGACGCTGCGGATCTGCGCCGGCCAGCTGGACTTGATGGCCAGTATGCCGCTGCCGGCGCCTTTGATTTCCTTGCCGTGTTCGTCGAGCAATACCGGTTGCACACCGAACATCGGTTGGGTGGCGCAGCCGGGTTTGATCCGTTGAGTGCTGACCAGCGGGCTGAGCATGATGCCGCCGGTTTCGGTCTGCCACCAGGTATCGACAATCGGGCAGCGCTGCTCGCCGACCGTATTGAAATACCACTCCCAGGCTTCCGGGTTGATGGGTTCACCGACGGTGCCGAGTAACCGCAGGCTCTCGCGGGACGTTTCCTTCAACGGTTCGGGACCTTCACGCATCAGCGCGCGCAGGGCGGTCGGCGCGGTGTAGAAGATGTTCACGTGGTGCTTGTCGATCACCTGCCAGAAGCGCGAGGTGCTCGGGTAGCTCGGCACGCCTTCGAAGATCAGCGTGGTCGCCCCGTTGGCCAGCGGCCCGTAGACGATGTAGCTGTGGCCGGTGACCCAGCCGACATCGGCGGTGCACCAGAAAACTTCACCGTCGCGATAGTCGAGCACGTACTTGAAGGTCATGGCTGCTTGCAACAGATAGCCGCCGGTGGTGTGCAGCACGCCTTTGGGTTTGCCGGTGCTGCCGGAGGTGTAGAGGATGAACAGCGGGTCTTCGGCGTCCATCGGCTCTGGTGGGCAGTCGTCGCTGACGTCGCGCAAAGCCTGGTGGTACCAGATGTCCCGATCGTCGACCCAGTTAACCTGGCCTTGGGTGCGTTCGACCACGATCACGGTGTTCACGCCGGGGCAGCTTTGCAGCGCGGTGTCGACGTTCTTTTTGAGCGGCACGAATTTACCGCCGCGCACGCCTTCGTCGGCAGTGATCACGGTGCGGCAATCGGCGTCGAGGATCCGGTCACGCAACGAGTCTGGGGAGAAGCCGCCGAACACCACCGAATGAATCGCGCCGATGCGCGCGCAGGCGAGCATGGCATAGGCGGCTTCGGGGATCATCGGCATGTAGATGCACACGCGGTCGCCTTTCTTCACGCCACGGCTTTTGAGCACGTTGGCCAGTCGACAGACGTAGTGATGGAGTTTTTTGTAGGTGATCTGGGCGGATTCGGCGGGGTCATCGCCTTCCCAGATGATCGCGATTTGATCGCCGCGTTTTTCCAGGTGACGGTCGATGCAGTTGTAACTGACGTTTAACGTTGCGCCAGCGAACCAGCTCGCCTCACCGGTTTTCAGGTCGTAACGCTGGACAGTTTGCCACGGCGCGCTCCAGTCGAGAAAGCGGGTGGCCTGTTCGGCCCAGAAGGTGCTGGGGTGCTCGATGGATTGGCGGTACAGGCGTTGGTAGTCGTCTTGACTTAACTGTGCAGCCCGGCGGACGGCATCGGCTTTGGGGAACGTGCTGATATCGAACATGACGGTTCCTTATTCTTGTTACGACAAGTAATAAAGATGCGCCGAGTGGGGAAAGGGTTCAATACAGAAAACAAACACAAACCTGTAGGAGTAGAGCTTGCTCGCGAAGCAGGCGCCTCGGTGTATCAAATACACCGAGTCATCGTTCTTCGCGAGCAAGCTTCGCTCCTACAGGACTGCATCAAATCACCCGCGGTGACGACCGCGGAAGTAGTTGATCAAGCCTTGGGTGGAGGCATCGTCGGCCGGTGTTTCTTCGCTGCCGACCAGGCGGTTGTAGACGCCTTTGCCCAACTCCTTGCCCAGCTCCACACCCCACTGGTCGAAGGCGTTGATGCCCCAGACCACGCTTTGCACGAAGACTTTGTGTTCGTACAGCGCCACCAGTGCGCCAAGACGGCGCGGGCTGATGCGCTCGACCACCAGGGTGTTGCTCGGACGGTTGCCCGGGATCACCTTGTGTGCCGCCAGCTTCTGCACTTCGTCCTCGCTCATGCCCTTGTCACGCAGCTCGGCTTCGGCCTCGGCGCGGGTCTTGCCCAGCATCAGCGCCTGGCTTTGCGACAGGCAGTTGGCGTACAGCCACTGGTGGTGGTCGGACACCGGGTTGAAGCTGACGATCGGCACGATAAAGTCGGCCGGAATCAGCTGGGTGCCCTGGTGCAGTAACTGGTGATAAGCGTGCTGACCGTTGCAGCCGACGCCGCCCCAGATCACCGGGCCGGTATCGGTGGACACTGGCGTGCCGTCCTGGCGCACACTCTTGCCGTTGGATTCCATGTCCAGCTGTTGCAGGTGTTTGGTGATGTTGCGCAGGTAGTGGTCGTACGGCAGGATCGCGTGGCTTTGCGCGCCCCAGAAGTTGCCGTACCAGACACCGAGCAACGCCAGCAGCACCGGCATGTTCTGTTCGAATGGCGCACTCTGGAAATGCTGGTCCATGGTGTAGGCACCGGACAGCAGTTCCTTGAAGTTCGACATGCCGATGGCCAGGGCAATCGGCAAACCGATGGCCGACCACAGCGAGTAACGCCCGCCGACCCAATCCCACATCGGGAAGATGTTCTCTTCGCGAATACCGAACGCCACCGCCGCCGCGTTGTTGCTGGAAACGGCGATGAAGTGACGGTACAGCTCAGCTTCCGAACCACCCTGAGCCAGATACCAGGCGCGTGCGGCCTGGGCGTTTTTCAGGGTTTCGAGGGTGTTGAAGGATTTCGACGAGACGATGAACAGCGTGGTCTCGGCGCGCAGCTTCATGGTCAGTTCGTGGAACTCACTGCCGTCGATGTTCGCCAGGTAATGGCAGCGCACGCCTTTCTGGGCGTAGGACAGCAGCGCTTCGGACACCAGCTCAGGGCCTAGGAACGAGCCGCCGATGCCGATATTCACCACGTCAGTGATCGGCTTCTCGGTGTAACCACGCCACAAGCCGTCGTGGATGCGGCCCACGAGGTCGGTGATCTGGTTCAGCACCTTGTGCACGTCGGGCATCACGTTGACGCCGTTGACCGACAGCTTGTCGCCCACCGGGCGGCGCAGTGCGGTGTGCAGCGCGGGGCGGCCTTCGGAAGAGTTGACGATTTCGCCATCGAACAGCGCTTTGATTGCGCCTTTGAGGTCGACTTCGTTGGCCAGGCCCACCAGCAGATTGCGGGTCTCGGCGTTGATCAGGTTTTTCGAGTAGTCGAGAAACAGGCCGCAGCTGCTGAGGGTGAATTGAGTAAAACGCTGCGGATCGGCATTAAAGGCTTCGCGCATGCTGAAATCCTGCATGGCTTGGCGGTGGTCATTCAACGCTTGCCAGGCGGGCAGAGCGGTAACGTCGTGAGGAGTGCGGTAATACGCCATCGCTGCGGTTTTCCTTTTACTTGAACGGCCTTTTGAACACTAAAAATCCCGGAGCGCTGCGGGTGGGCGTCCGGTCAACTGCGTCGACACGATTTCTGGCGCAGGGCGAATACAGTAAACCTAGCGCTGCAATCTGTCTTGACTTTGTCTGACCTGCTCCCGGTACTTTTTTAACATTTAAACAGGGAGCGGTCCGACAAACGGAAGCCTGACAGGGGCAGTGGCTCGATCAGGCCACCTGAACCGGAATGGCATTACTGGTGTGGCTCAGCTCGTTACCCGGCGCCATGTAGAGCATGCGCGGCTTGAAATTAAGCAGCTCGGCTTCGCTGTAGTGGGCGTAAGCGCAGATGATCACGCGGTCGCCGACCTTGGCCTTGTGGGCCGCGGCACCGTTGACCGAAATCATGCGCGAACCTTCTTCGCCACGAATCGCGTAGGTGGTGAAGCGTTCGCCGTTGTCGACGTTGTAGATCTGGATCTGTTCGTACTCACGGATGCCGGACAGGTCCAGCCATTCGCCGTCGATGGCGCAGGAGCCTTCGTAATCGAGTACAGCATGGGTGACTTCGGCGCGATGCAGCTTGGCCTTTAGCATGATGGCGTGCATGAGTGTTTCCCCAGGGCGGAATCGAACGGCGGGCAGTTTGCCCGAAGGCTTTGTGAGCGGCAATACAGTCTGGACACGACGCAGATCCAATGTGGGAGCAGACCTGTGGCGAGGGGGCTTGCCCCCGTTTGAGTGCGTAGCACTCACAGGATCTTTGGTATATCAGAGATTTTGGGGCTGCTTCGCAGCCCAACCGGGGCAAGCCCCCTCGCCACAGGCCCGCTCCCACAGGGTTTGGTGGTGTTTATGCGGGCGCGTCGAGGTTCAGGTGCAGGTTGTCGATCAACCGCGTCGTGCCCAGGAATGCCGCCACCAGAATCACCAGATCCCGATCTTCCGCCGTCGCCGGACGCAAGGTCAGCGCATGGCGAATTTCCAGATAATCCGTACGCAGGCCGGCGGCTTCAAGCTGTTTGATCTGCTCGTTGATCAACGTCGGGTAATCCCGCTCACCCTGTTTAATTGCATCGGCAATATGGGTCAGGGTGCGATAGACCACTGGCGCGACGGCACGCTGTTCTTCGCTGAGGAAACCATTGCGTGACGACAGAGCCAGACCATCGGCGGCACGCACGGTGGGTTCGCCGATGATCTGGATCGGCATGTTCAGGTCATGCACCAGGGCGCGAATCACCGCCAGTTGCTGGAAGTCTTTCTGGCCGAAGATCGCCAGGTCCGGCTGGACCATGTTGAACAGCTTGCTGACGACGGTCGCCACCCCTTCGAAATGCCCCGGACGGCTGGCGCCGCACAGGCCCTCGGACAGTTGCGGAACGCTGACGCGGGTTTGCCCGGCCATGCCGTCGGGGTACATTTCTTCGACGGTCGGTGCGAACAGCAGATGGCAACCGGCCTGGAGCAGTTTCTCCTGATCGGCGGCCAGGGTCCGCGGGTACTTGTCGAGGTCTTCGCCGGCACCGAACTGCAGCGGGTTGACGAAAATGCTCGCGACCACGAAATCCACCCGTTGGATGGCTTTGGTGATCAGCGCGATATGCCCGCTGTGCAGGTTGCCCATGGTCGGCACGAAGCCGATGCGCTTGCCTTCGCTACGGGCACGGGCCACGGCGGCCCGCAGTTCGCGTACGGTTTTTACGGTGTTCATGCAGAGAATCCGTGTTCGATACCGGGGAAAGTCGCCGCTTTGACTTCAGTGACGTAAGCGCTCAAGGCGGTTTGAATGCTGGTTTGGCCAGTCATGAAATTCTTCACGAATTTTGGTACTCGACCGGTAATG
Source organism: Pseudomonas wuhanensis (assembly GCF_030687395.1). Lineage (GTDB taxonomy): Bacteria > Pseudomonadota > Gammaproteobacteria > Pseudomonadales > Pseudomonadaceae > Aquipseudomonas > Aquipseudomonas wuhanensis. The sequence goes on from NZ_CP117430.1 coordinate 1,024,025, forward strand.
GACAGGCCCAGCATGTCGTGCAGGACCAGTACCTGGCCGTCGGTGCCACTGCCGGCGCCGATGCCGATTACCGGGATCTTTACCGCCTGGGTGATTTCTTCGGCCAGTTCGCTGGGCACGCATTCGAGCAGCAGCATGGCCGCACCGGCCTGTTCCAGGGAGATGGCATCGGCACGCATTTGCCGCGCCTGGTTCTCGTTGCGGCCCTGGACTTTATAGCCACCGAGGATGTTGACCGATTGCGGCGTCAGCCCCATGTGCGCGCACACCGGGATGCCACGTTCGGCCAGCAGACGGATCGAGTCTGCGAGCCACAACGCTCCTTCAACCTTGACCATGTGCGCACCGGCCTGCATCAACAGGGCGCTGTTGGTCATGGTTTGTTCGGTAGTGGCGTAGGACATGAAGGGCAGGTCGGCGAGGATCAGGGCATCGGCGTTGCCGCGTTTGACGGCCGCCACGTGGTAGGCCATTTCAGCGGTGGTCACCGGCAGAGTGCTGTCGTGACCTTGCAAGACCATGCCGAGGGAGTCGCCTACCAGCAGCACTTCAACCCCGGCCTCATTGCAGGCATGGGCGAAGGTCGCGTCATAGCAGGTCAGCATGGTGATCTTTTCACCTTTCTGCTTGAGGCTCTGGAGCGTGGTCAGGGTGATGGCTGGCATGAAAAAAATCCTCATTACAGGCGCTATGGAAACTACTGCGAGTAACGCGCGTGATTCGTCATTTATACAGGCGCACCTTCTTTCGTGGTGCTTGTAAGGCCTGGATTGCGCCCTTTGGCGCCGCGTTGGCGGCAGCGGGACGCCTATAGTCGTGAGGAGAACCCGGGAAGTCAATTGCGTGTGTTACCGCATTGTTACGCGTGGGGTGTTACCGGCGTTACTGATGCGATTCAGCAGGTTTTTGTTGCTGAAAATCTTTGATACGACAGAAACCATTGTGGGAGCGGGCTTGCCCGCGATAGCGACTTTGCATTCAACATCAATGTTGACTGATAGTCCGCCATCGCGGGCAAGCCCGCTCCCACAGGGATTTTTTGTCAATTCGGGGAGAGGCGTTCCAACCCGACGAACGGGCAAGCGGCGAGTAATTCTGTGAGGGTGCGGCCATCAGCCAGGCGCAATTGCGCTGGTGCCAGCTCGGCCAGCGGATAGAGCACAAAGGCCCGTTCCTGCAGGTGATAGTGGGGGACTTTGAGGCGAGGTTCGTCGATCAGTCGATCGCCGAACAGCACGATGTCCAGATCCAGCGTACGCGGGCCCCAGCGTTCAAGGCGCTCGCGTCCTTGGCCGTTCTCGATGGCTTGAAGCGCATCCAGCAGGTCCAGTGGCGCGAGGCTGCTGTCGAGCGCTGCGACCGCGTTGGTGTAGCGCGGTTGGCCGGGTAGCAGCGAGTCGCTTTGATAAAACCCGGAAACCCCGACCAGTTCGGTTTGCGGCAATTGCGCCAGCGCTGTGACAGCGCTGCGTAATTGTTCGGCGGGGTCAGCCAGATTGCTGCCCATGCCGATGTAGATGCGTTCCATGACTTACTCGCCTGTAGCGCTCGGTGCGCCGGCAGTGCGCTTGCGCTTGGCACCGCCGCTGCGGCGGCGTTTGCGTGGAGCACCGGTGCCGTCGTCCTTGCCACTGAGGTCGCGGATCATGTCCCGGCGTTCGCTGTCGTTGGCGTCCTGATAGTCGGTCCACCACTCGCCCAGGCCGTCGGTCTGCTCACCGGCGCTTTCGCGCAGCAGCAGGAAGTCGTAACCGGCACGGAACCGCGGGTTGTCCAGCAACAGGTCGGCGCGTTTGCCGCTGCGCCGTGGCAGGCGCTCCTGCATGTCCCAGATCTCGCGGATCGGCATGGTGAAGCGTTTCGGAATGGCGATGCGCTGGCACTGTTCGGCGATCAACTCGTGAGCGGCTTCCTGCATCGCCGGAATCGGCGGCATGCCGCGTTCTTGCAGACGCAACACACGGGCCGGCAGGGCAGGCCAGAGCAGGGCGGCAAACAGGAACGCCGGAGTGACCGGTTTGTTCTGCTTGATCCGCAGGTCTGTATTGATCAGCGCTTCACTGATCAGCGTGTGGGTGTAGGTCGGGTTGTACTCCAACGCTGCCGCACTGGCCGGGAACAGCGGATCGAACAACTGCAGGTCGACCAGCATTTCGAAGGTGTCCGCGGCATAGCCGGAGAGGAACAACTTGAGCACTTCTTCGAACAGACGAGCCGACGGGATCTCGCGCAGCAACGGTGCCAGTTCGCGGATCGGCGTGGCGCTGTGTTTTTCGATGCCGAAATTCAGCTTGGCGGCGAAACGCACGGCCCGCAGCATCCGCACCGGGTCTTCCTGGTAGCGTTGCTTCGGATCGCCAATCAGGCGGATCAGATGATTGCGGATGTCGTGTACGCCGTTGGCGTAGTCGAGAATGCGCTCGCTGACCGGATCGTAATACAAGGCGTTGATGGTGAAGTCGCGGCGTTGCGCGTCTTCTTCCAGGGTGCCGTAGACGTTGTCGCGCAGAATGCGCCCGCTTTCATTGCGAGACGATTGGTTGCTGTCTTCGTCCTCGTCGTTTTGCGGGTGATTGGCGCGAAAGGTCGCGACTTCAATGATTTCGCGGCCAAAGTGGATATGCACCAGTTTGAAACGCCGACCGATGATCCGCGCGTTGCGGAATTCGGCGCGTACCTGTTCGGGGGTGGCGCTGGTGGCGACGTCGAAATCTTTCGGCGTGATGCCGAGCAGCATGTCACGCACACAGCCGCCGACCAGGTAAGCCTGGTAACCGGCGTTCTGCAGGCGCTCGACGATATTCACCGCGTAGCGGCTGAACTGTGCCTTTTGCAGCGAATGTTGGCCGCTGTTGAGCACTTCAGGCGTACTGCGAATGTGTTGCGTATGACGCTTGGGAGAACGGAATGACTGGAACAACTTCTTCAGCATGGGATGCACTGTTTGAAGGAATGTTCGGCCATAACGAAGAATGACCGCATGATGGGCCGGGATTCTAGCATTTAGTCGGGGGATGGTGTAGGAAGCTGCGCAAGCGTGTGAAGGGGATGTCGCGTGGCGTGCCCAAACGCCAGAAACCACAAGGGGAGCCGAAGCTCCCCAAGAAGTAGTTGCGTGCTCTATTTTTATTATTGGTTTCGGGCTTCTTGTTTTTGTTGAGCGCCCTCGCCATGAAGTTTTCCTTCATGACCCTCCCAATCGGGAGCCAAGAGCAAACGGATTGCTTTGGTCGCTGTGTTGCTATGATCGTTCGATCCAACCAGTTCAGGCACTGTCTTGGGACAGTTTTTTATTGTTCTCGGCCTGGTCGTGGGGCAAGCCCCAAATGCAACGCCTCTCCAAAAGAATCAGTTAGCTACGCCTCTCGCCGTCTTGTTTTTATTGTGCGTGAGTCGATACGTCTTATTTTTATTGTCTTGTACATTGCTTGTTATTGTTCTTGTACCAAACATATAGCAGGGGGCGTGCCAACTTTTGTGAAGCCCAGTAAAACAAGGGGTTAGGCGGGCTGATGGTGTTTTTCGAGGCCAAAAAAAACCGGGGCTTCGTTACCGTAAGCCCCGGCTTCTGTTACGTGAAAAAGCTGAGGTAACAGTTTTTTCACAATGTCATGTGTTACCCGCACATCCGACAGGTGCGGTTCAGCTCTCGCTGGCCACCCCGGTCTTGCGCCGCGGAATACCCAGGCGCTGACGGCGTTCCCACAGGCATTTGCGACTGACCCCGAGTTTGCGGGCCAGTTCGGTTTCGGTCATGTGGTCCTGATGCTCGAGTACGAAATGCTGGAAGTAGTCTTCAAGAGATAAATCTTCGGTCGGTTCGTGGCTGGTGTTACCGGCGCCGTTGCCCTGCTGGGGCGCCAGGCCGATGAAGTCATCGTCATCCAGATCGCTCAGTTCGATGTCGATGCCCAGCAGCTCGGCGGAAATTTCCGGGCTTTCGCACAGAATCACCGCACGCTCGACCGCGTTTTCCAGTTCGCGAACGTTACCCGGCCAGGAGTAATGCCGAATCGCCTGTTCGGCATCCTGGGCGAATTTCAGGTCGGTGCGGTTGACCCGTGCGCTTTGCCTTGCGAGGAACGCATTGGCAATTTCATTGACGTCCGCGCCGCGTTCCCGCAAGGCCGGCAGTTTCAGGGCGATCACGTGAAGGCGGTAATACAGGTCTTCACGGAACTGGCCAATCTTCGCCAGGCTCTTGAGGTCCCGGTGCGTCGCGGCAATCAGGCGTACATCAACCTTCTGCGACTGCACCGAACCGACCCGGCGGATTTCCCCTTCCTGCAACACACGCAGCAGGCGAGCCTGAGCTTCCAGTGGCAGCTCACCGATTTCATCGAGGAACAAGGTGCCGCCGTCCGCCGCTTCCACCAACCCGGCACGCCCGGCACTGGCGCCGGTAAACGCGCCTTTTTCGTGGCCGAACAGTTCGGACTCGATCAGGCTTTCCGGAATGGCTGCGCAGTTCACCGAGATCATCGGCGCCTTGGCGCGTTTGGACAGGTTATGCAGGGCGCGTGCTACCAGTTCTTTACCGGTACCGGACTCACCCTGGATCAGGACGTTGGAGTCGGTTGGCGCGACTTTACGGATCTTGCTGTAAAGGTCCTGCATTGGCGGGCAGGAGCCGATAATGCCGATTTCGCCGTTGCTGTTGTCGACACCGTTTTTCGCGGCGCCATTGGTCGTTTTGCCGACGACCGGTTCACCGCTGGCTTGCGCCGATTGCCGGTCACGCAGGATTCGCGCGACGGCCTGGAGCATTTCGTCATGATCGAAAGGCTTGGCGATGTAATCCACCGCGCCCATCTTCATTGAGTCGACGGCCGAACGCAGGCTGGCGTAACTGGTCATGATCAGCACCGGAGTGCCCTGGCCAAGTTTGATCAACTCGGTACCAGGTGCGCCCGGCAGACGCAGGTCGCTGACGATCAGGTCAAACGTGGGAATGCTGAAACGCTCTTGTGCTTCCTGCACGGATCCGGCTTCGCTGACCTGGTACTGGTTACGTTCCAGCAGACGGCGCAAGGCGGAGCGGATAATTGTTTCGTCTTCGACGATCAAAATGTGCGGCATTGATTCGATACTCTCGACGGTCTCAGTTCACAGCGGACGTCGCTTCGACATGACGCGGCAAAGTCACCCGGATACGGGTGCCGCGTTGGCTTTGAACATCAGCCGGGCTGTCGATGGTGATTTGTCCATAATGCTCTTCAACGATGGAATAGACCAGTGCAAGGCCCAGACCGGTGCCTTCACCAGGATCCTTGGTGGTGAAGAAAGGTTCGAACAATCGGTCCATGATGCTCGAGGGAATACCACTGCCTTCGTCTTCGACGATCAGATCGACCGTGTGTTCGCCGGCTTCGCTTTTGACTCGCACCGCACTGCCCGGAGGCGAGGCGTCGCGGGCGTTTGAGAGCAGATTGATCAATACTTGGGCAAGCCGCTGCGGGTCACCTTCGACCCAGTGATCGGGGTCGCACAGGTTGTAGAACTGAACTTCGAAATTGCGCCGGTTCAAGGCCAGCAGGCCTATGGCATCCTGCGCCACTTCCGCCAGACAGACGGGCTCGTCACTGTGCTGATAACTGCCCGCGTGGGCGAAGCTCATCAGCGACTGAACGATGCGTGACACGCGTTTGGTCTGCTCGAGGATCTGCCCGCTGATCTCCGTGAGTTCGGCGTCTTCCTCGCGCTCTTCGCGCAGGTTTTGCGCGAGACAGGCAATGCCGGTGATCGGGTTGCCGATTTCATGAGCCACGCCGGCCGCCAGTCGACCAATGCTGGCCAGGCGCTCGGAATGCACCAGTTTGTCTTCGAGCATCTGGGTTTCGGTCAAATCTTCCACCAGCAGCACCAGGCCGCTGTTACCCGGCGCCAGCGGTTCATCGATCGCCGCTTTGTGCAGGTTCAGCCAGCGAGTCTGACCGTCGAGGGCCAAGTGCTGCTTGTGCAAGTGCTCGTCTGGCAGATTGATGAAGCCTTGCAGCAACTCTTTCCACGGATCGGCAATGGTGCTCAGGCGCGAACCGACCACACGCTGCGCGGCAATCCCGGTCAGCTCCTCCATGGCTTTGTTCCACATGAGGATTTCCTGATCCTTGGCCAGCGAGCACACGCCCATCGGCAATTCCTGCAGAGTCTGGCGGTGGTAGCGACGCAAGGCATCGAGTTCGGCGGCAAGACCGGTGAGGCGCGAGTGGTAATCCTCGAGGCGACTTTCGATGAAGTGGATGTCTTCGGTAACGTAGTTTTCGCCGCCGGCCTTGTAGGGCAGGAAGGTTTCGACCATGTCCTGCGCGACGCTCGGCCCCATCAGGCCAGACAGGTTGGCTTCGATACGGTCGCGCAAACGGCGCAAGGCATAAGGCCGGCGTTCATCGAACGGCAGATAGAGGTCACGCAGTGCCTGTTCGACTTCTTTCTGCGCAGCCTTGGCACCCAATGGTTTTGCAAGCTGTGTGGCAAATTCCTGGGGTGAGGCGGCATGCAGTTCGCGGCGTTGCGGGCGGCGAACGTTGTCCACCGCGCAGGCTTCGGCGGCGCTCGCCTCTTCGGGGCTGGCGTTGGTGAACAAGGAGATCAGTGTGAACATCAGCACGTTGGCGGCCAGCGAAGCGATTGCTGCCATGTGCCAACTGGTGTCGTCCAGCACGTAAATCATGTTCAACAGCGGAATGTAGAAGCCTTGCAGGTTGCCGACCAGCGGCAGCAGCATGGTCACCAGCCACACCAGAATCCCCGCCAATAGACCTGCGATGAAGCCGCGGCGGTTGGCGGTCGGCCAGTACAGCACTGACAAAACCCCCGGCAGGAACTGCAGCGTGGCGACGAAGGCGACGATGCCGAGGTTGGCCAGGTCCTGTTCGGCGCCCAGCATCAGGTAGAAACCGTAACCGGCCATGATGATCGCGACGATCAGCGCCCGGCGGGTCCATTTCAGCCAACGGTAGATATTGCCTTCGGCCGGCGGCTGATAGAGCGGCAGCACCAAATGGTTCAGCGCCATCCCGGACAGCGCCAGCGTAGTAACGATGATCAGCCCGCTGGCCGCCGACAATCCACCGACATACGCCAACAGCGCCAGGGCTTTGCTGTTGGCGGCGATGCCGATGCCCAGGGTGAAGTATTCCGGATTGGTCGTGGCGCCGAGTTTCAGCCCGGCCCAGAGAATCAGCGGCACCGCGAGGCTCATCAACAGCAGAAACAGCGGTAAACCCCAGCTCGCACTGACCAGCGAGCGCGGGTTGAGGTTTTCGGTAAAGGTCATGTGGTACATGTGCGGCATCACGATCGCCGAGGCGAAGAACACCAGCAACAGCGTGCGCCACGGGCCTTCCTGCAATGGCGTGTGCAAAGCAGCGAGGGCGGTCTGATTTTGCAGCAGCCACAGTTCCAGCTGTTGCGGGCCGTCGAACACGCCATACAGTGCATACAGGCCAACGCCGCCAAGCGCGATCAGTTTGATCACCGACTCGAAGGCGATCGCAAACACCAGGCCTTCATGTTTCTCGCGGGTGGCGATGTGGCGTGAGCCGAAGAAAATCGTGAACAGCGTAATCAGTGCGCAGAAGCTCAGGGCCACGCGATGCTGCACCGGCTCGCGGGTGAGGATGCTGATGGAGTCGGCCACTGCCTGAATCTGCAACGCCAGCAACGGCAGCACGCCGATCAGCATGAAAATGGTCGTCAGTGCTCCGGCCCAGGTGCTACGGAAACGAAACGCGAACAAGTCGGCCAGGGACGAGAGTTGATAAGTGCGGGTGATTTTCAGGATCGGGTACAAAAGCACCGGCGCCAGCAGAAAGGCCCCGGAAACCCCGAGGTAGCTGGACAGGAAGCCGTAGCCGTACTGATAAGCGAGGCCCACCGTGCCGTAAAACGCCCAGGCACTGGCGTAGACGCCCAGCGACAGGGTGTATGTCAGCGGATGGCGAATGATCGCCCGGGGGATCATGCCCCGTTCGCTGATCCAGGCCACGCCGAACAGCACCGCCAGGTACGCGGCGCTGATCAGGATCATCTGGGTCAGGCTAAAGCTCATCGGCATCTTTTTGGCTCTGCAGGATGAAGGTCACGACAATCAGAATCAGCCAGAGCAAATAAGGGCGATACCAGGCGCCCGTGGCGTCGATCCACCAATCCATGATGGCCGGGGAGAACAGATAAATCCCCACTACCAGGAGCAGGACCAAGCGATAGATGTACATCCCGGCCTCTCTTTTTTATGCGCGTGCCCGAAAACGTGCGGCGATGGTAACGGATGGGCGCGCCACTGCAAGTGGCATCACTGCAGTTGCGCTTCGGGCAATGTCAGTGTGCGCGGGATCAGCGATGCATCCCAGTGGACAATGCCCCAGTTCTGCACTTCCCGTGGCGTGGCGTCATTCAGCTCGGTCGCAGGCTTGTGCCCCAGTGCCCGCAGTGCGCGCAGCAACAGCGGCGTGGCCTGATCTTCGGCCAGCGGCGGCGAGCGATAGGATTTGCCGAGTTTGTGGCCGTCCGGCTGGGTAATCAGCGGGATGTGCAGATAGCGCGGTTGCGGCAGGCCCAGCAGTTCTTGCAGATAGAGCTGGCGTGGCGTGGAATCCAGCAAATCGGCGCCGCGCACGATATCGGTGATGCCTTGCCAGGCGTCGTCCAGTACCACCGCCAATTGATAGGCGTAGAGCCCGTCGCGACGGCGGATCACGAAATCACCGACTTCCCGACCGAGATGTTGACGGAATTCGCCCTGCACCCGGTCGATGAAGTGGTATTCCAGTTCCGGTACGCGCAGGCGAATCGCCGCGTTCTCGGTGCCGTGCCCCGCGTTGCGGCAGAAACCGGGATAGATGCCGTGATACGGCTCCAATTGTTTTCGCGAACAAGTACAGGCGTAGGCCAGGCCCTGATTGAACAGGCGATTGATGACTTCGTCATAGGCAGCGTGCCGTTCGCTCTGTCGGACCATATCGCCATCCCACTCGAAACCGTAACTTTCCAACGCTTTGAGGATCGCTGTCTGAGCGCCGGGTTCTTCGCGCGGCGGGTCGAGATCCTCCATGCGCACCAGCCAGCGGCCGCCGACCGAACGGGCGTCGAGGTAGGAGGCCAGCGCTGCGACCAGCGAACCGAAATGCAAGTGGCCACTGGGCGTAGGGGCGAAACGCCCGATGTAGGCGGGGGAGGCGATGGTGGTCATAAGGGTGACGTCAGGCTGTTCATCGTTTTGAGCATGGCTTGAAGCCGCCTTCGCGAGCAAGCTCAGCTCCTACAGGAAATTGCGCCAGCCTTTTGTAGGAGTGAAGCTTGCTCGCGAAGGCGATTTTAAAAACGCAACAAATCAGCAATGTCAGAAACAAAAAACGGAGCGTTCGCACGCTCCGTTCTTCGTTCAAGTCGCAAAGAGTTACTTGCCGACTTGCTTTTCCTTGATTTCCGCCAGGGTCTTGCAGTCAACGCACATGTCGGCGGTAGGGCGGGCTTCCAGTCGCTTGACGCCGATTTCGACGCCGCAGGACTCGCACCAGCCGTATTCTTCGTCTTCGATCAATTGCAGGGTTTTGTCGATTTTCTTGATCAGCTTGCGCTCTCGGTCGCGGGCGCGCAATTCGAGGCTGAATTCCTCTTCCTGGCTGGCACGATCTGCCGGATCAGGGAAGTTGGCCGCTTCGTCTTTCATGTGATCAACAGTACGGTCGACTTCCTGCATCAAGTCCTGTTTCCACTTGTTCAGGATCTTGGTGAAGTGAGCGCGCATGGGCTTGCCCATGTACTCTTCGCCCTTCACTTCTTTGTAGGGTTCGAAGCCGCTGATCGACTGGTTCTGTTGTTGCTTTGCTTGGGTGGGCATGAAATGGACCGCCTCTACTCTTGTAATCCATTGCGCAGGATTGCTCCATCACCGACACCTGCCGGCCCTGCGGCTGCAAGCGGGCGAACTTACCAGATCAAATCGGGCCGCGCTACTCCCGGATGTCGAGCCCGCGGCCCGTGGGCCTTGCAAAAGATTGCAAAGCCTTGCCTGGTGGCTCTGGAGACCTGATCAATTATTGATTTTAGTCAAACCTGGAGCATACGCTTGAACTGTTTGAGACCAGCGTTATATGGGCTCTGACCGCTTTAGGTTCTCGCTCGTTCCTGCGCTTGGGTAGAATCGATTCTTTTCCCCGTTGTAAGGAAGGCTAATGGCTCTGTCCTACAGTGCGCGCAGTCGCGCTATCGAACCGTTTCACGTCATGGCCCTGCTGGCGCGGGCCAACGAGCTGCAAGCGGCCGGCCACGACGTGATCCACCTGGAAATCGGCGAGCCGGACTTCACCACCGCCGAGCCGATCATCCAGGCCGGCCAGGCCGCGCTGACGGCGGGGAAGACCCGTTACACCGCTGCTCGCGGCATTCCCGAGCTGCGTGAAGCCATTTCAGGGTTTTATCAGCAGCGTTATGGGCTGAACATCGATCCGCAGCGCATCCTCATCACCCCCGGCGGTTCAGGGGCGTTGCTGTTGGCCAGCGCCTTGCTGGTTGACCCAGGCAAGCATTGGCTGCTCGCCGATCCGGGTTATCCGTGCAACCGGCACTTCCTGCGGCTGGTGGAAGGCGCGGCGCAACTGGTGCCGGTCGGCCCGGACGTGCGTTATCAGCTGACCCCTGACCTGGTCGCACGTCACTGGGATCACGACAGCGTCGGCGCCCTGGTGGCATCTCCGGCCAATCCGACCGGGACCATCCTGACTCGCGACGAGTTGGCCGGGCTCTCTGCAGCGATCAAGGCCCGTCACGGCCATTTGGTGGTCGACGAGATCTACCATGGCCTGACGTACGGCACGGATGCGGCCAGCGTGCTGGAAGTCGATAACAGCGCCTTCGTCCTCAATAGTTTTTCCAAGTATTTCGGCATGACCGGCTGGCGCCTCGGTTGGCTGGTAGCACCTGAGGCGGCGGTCGGTGAGCTGGAGAAGCTCGCCCAAAACCTCTACATCAGTGCGCCGAGCATGGCCCAGCACGCCGCATTGGCCTGCTTCGAACCCGCCACCATCCAGATTTTCGAAGAGCGCCGCGCCGAGTTCGGCCGACGTCGTGATTTCCTGCTGCCGGCCCTGAGGGAGTTGGGCTTCGGTATCGCCGTGGAGCCGGAAGGCGCGTTCTACTTGTACGCCGATATCAGCAAGTTCGGCGGCGATGCCTTCGCATTCTGCCGGCATTTCCTCGAAACCGAGCATGTCGCGATCACTCCGGGCCTGGATTTCGGGCGTTATCAGGCCGGGCATCATGTGCGGTTTGCCTACACCCAAAGTCTTCCACGTTTGCAGGAAGCGGTTGAGCGCATCGCTCGCGGATTGCGGAGCTGGCAAGGCTGATGCGTTTTTATCCTCCCCTCGAAGAAGGTCGCTTGATTCGTCGCTACAAACGTTTTCTTGCCGATATCGAAACCGTTAGCGGCGAGTTGCTGACCATTCACTGTCCTAACACCGGTTCGATGCTTAATTGCCAGGTCGAAGGCGGACAGGTCTGGTTCAGTCGTTCCAACGACCCCAAACGTAAGTTGCCCGGCACCTGGGAAGTCGGGGAAACCCCGCAGGGACGGTTGTTCTGCGTAAACACCGGGCGCGCCAACGGTTTGATCGAGGAGGCGTTGCGGGCCAATGTCATCACCGAGCTGAACGGCTTTACCGAACTGAAGCGCGAAGTGGCCTACGGTCAGGAAAGCAGTCGCATCGATTTCCGTCTCGATTACCCGAGCGGGCCAGCGTATGTAGAAGTCAAAAGCGTTACCCTGGGCTTCGATGGCTCGTTGGTGGCGGCGTTTCCCGATGCGGTGACCCAGCGCGGGGCCAAGCATTTGCGGGAGTTGGCGCATTTGGCCCGGGACGGGATTCGTGCCGTGCAGTTGTATTGCGTGAACCTGACCGGCATCGACTCCGTGCGTCCTGCTGAAGAAATCGATTCGGCCTACGCGGCGGCGTTACGTGAAGCGGTGGCATGTGGGGTCGAAGTGCTGGCGTATGGCGTGCACTTGACCCACGAAGAGATGGTGGTGGATAGGCGGCTGGATGTTTTGTTGAACGGTTAAAGCGTGACCCAGATCCCTTGCTCGTCTTCGCGGCAGGGGATGATGGTCAGGGATTGCCCGGCGCATGGGCCGGCAACGCATTCGCCGTCTTCGATCAGAAACAGTGCGCCGTGAGTGGCGCACTGGATCAGGCTGTTGCTGGGGTCGAGAAACTGGTCGGGCTTCCATTCCAGTCCGACGCCTCGGTGCGGGCAGCGATTTTCATACACGTACACCCGACCGCCCCGGCGCACGGCCAGAAGCTTCTGACCGTCGACGTCGAAACCGCGACTGCTGGCGTCAGCCAATTCGGCGCCTGTGCAAAGAAGCTTCATGTCTATCCTCAAGTCCCGCAGCTCGTGACCAGATATGTCCAAGCTTGACGTTCAAATGCAAACAATTATCAAATGGCCGCTCACCCACAGGGCGATTGCCGGATGCCGAGGATACTTGGCCTGTCCTCTCGATGCCCGGGAAAACCTTTAAAGGAAGCTGTTTATGCGCCTGAGTACCCGAGTTGCTGTGCTCTGTGTCGGACTGTTCATCAGTCACCAAGCCTCGGCAGCCGAGTTGCCGCAACGTTGGGTCAGTGCTGGTGGTGCCTTGTCGGAATGGGTCAGTGCACTGGGTGGTGAGTCGAAACTGGTGGGTGTCGATACCACCAGTCAGCACCCCGAATCGCTGAAGGCTCTGCCGAGCATCGGCTATCAACGGCAACTCTCGGCAGAGGGGGTTCTGAGTCTGCGCCCGCAGATCCTGGTGGGCACCGAAGAAATGGGGCCGCCACCGGTACTTTCACAGATTCGCAGCGCGGGCGTTCAGGTCGAACTGTTCTCGGCCCAGCCAGATTTGGTGACATTGCGGGGCAATTTGCAGCATCTGGGCAAATTGCTGGGGGCTGAAGATCGGGCTTCGCAAGTGTTTCTGACTTATCAACAGCAACTCGATCAGCAACAAGCCCGGGTCAGTCAGGCACAACTCAAACACAAAGCACCGGGCGTATTGCTGCTGTTGGGGCACGCGGGCGGAAAACCGTTGATTGCCGGTAAAGACACCGCCGCCGATTGGTTGCTGCAACACGCCGGTGGCCACAATCTGGCAACCCATACTGGCTACAAACCGTTTTCTGTCGAGTCCCTGGCCAGTCTCAATCCCGAAGTGCTGGTATTTGCCGACCGAGCACTGACGGGCGATGCGGCGCGTGCGGCGTTGTTCAAGGAGAATCCGATCCTCTCGTCCACCCGAGCGGCCAAGGACGGGCGAGTCATGGAGCTGGACCCGACTTTGTTGGTGGGGGGGCTGGGGCCAAGGTTGCCGGAAAGTCTGACCAAGCTGTCTGACGCGTTCTATCCTGGTACGTCCGGCCAATGATCCTTCTGGTTAAACCCCGTGCATTATTCATTGGCCTGAGCCTGCTTTGCTTGCTGGCGATCTGGTTGTCGCTGGCGTTGGGGCCGGTGAGCTTGCCGTTGTTCGACACCTTGCGCGCGGCGTTGCGACTGATTGGTTTACCCATCGCGCCCGACGGGTTGGAGCAGGCCGAGCTGATCCTCGGGCAGATTCGCTTGCCACGAACCTTGCTGGGCTTGGCAGTGGGCGGCGTGCTGGCGCTGTCCGGCGTGGCGATGCAGGGCTTGTTTCGCAACCCTCTGGCCGATCCGGGATTGGTCGGGGTCTCCAGTGGTGCGGCATTGGGCGCAGCCATCGCGATTGTCGGCGGTTCGGTGTTCGGCGGTCTGCCTGAATCCTTCGGGCCTTATCTGTTGTCGGTGTGCGCGTTTCTCGGTGGGCTGGGTGTAACGGCGCTGGTCTATCGATTGGGGAGACGCAATGGCCAGACCAACGTCGCCACCATGTTGCTGGCCGGTATTGCATTGACTGCCCTGGCCGGTTCGGCGGTAGGGTTATTCACCTATCTGGCGGATGACGCGACCCTGCGCACCCTGACGTTCTGGAACCTGGGTAGCCTGAACGGCGCCAGTTATTCGCGACTTTGGCCGTTGCTGCTGGTGAGCACCGGTGTGGCGCTATGGTTGCCGCGTCGAGCGAAGGCCTTGAATGCATTGTTGCTGGGGGAGTCGGAAGCCGGTCACCTGGGTATCGACGTCGAAGGCCTCAAGCGCGAACTGGTGTTTTGCACGGCGCTGGGCGTCGGTGCGGCGGTAGCGGCAGCAGGGATGATCGGGTTTGTCGGCCTGGTGGTGCCGCATCTGGTACGGCTGCTGGCCGGTCCCGATCATCGGGTGTTGTTGCCGGCGTCGGTATTGGCAGGGGCCAGTCTCTTGCTGTTCGCCGATCTGGTGGCGCGACTGGCCCTGGCACCAGCCGAGTTGCCGATCGGGATCGTCACAGCCTTCATCGGCGCACCGTTCTTTCTGTATCTACTGGTCAGAGGGCGTGCTTGATGTTGCGAACGCAGAATCTGCAAATCCGGCGCGGTCGAAAGATTGTTCTCACGGACATCACCCTTGAACTCAAGCCGGGCGAAGTCCTCGGCGTGTTGGGCCCCAACGGTGCCGGTAAAAGCACCTTACTCGGCGCCTTGTGCGGTGAATTGCATGCCGACCACGGCAGTGTCTGGCTTGATGAGCGCGAGCTGAGTCATTGGGCCGGGGCGCAGCGAGCCCAGCGTTTGGCGGTGTTGCCACAGGTGTCGACCCTGGACTTTGCCTTTCGCGTCGAAGACGTGGTCGGCATGGGCCGTCTGCCTTATCAAAGCGGCCGGGTCCGGGATGACGAGATCGTCGCCGCCGCGCTGCACGCGGCGGATGCGCGGCACCTGAGTGGCCGCAGCTATCTGGCATTGTCCGGCGGCGAGCGTCAGCGGGTGCATCTGGCACGGGTGCTGGCGCAACTGTGGCCGGGGGAGGCGGGGCAAACGTTGTTGCTCGATGAACCGACATCGATGCTCGACCCGCTGCATCAACACACTACTCTGCAAGCGGTGCGCGAGTTCGCTGATCGTGGCGCTGCGGTGCTGGTGATCCTGCATGATCTGAATCTGGCGGCACGCTATTGTGATCGCCTGTTACTGCTCGAAGGTGGGCGTCCGGTGGCACTGGACACTCCGGAGCAGGTGCTGCGCCCGGAACCGCTTAAGGCTGTGTTCGGGCTGGAAGTACTGGTGCAGCCGCACCCGGAGCGTGGGCATCCGCTGATCATCGCCCGCTGAGCATTTCATCGAGGTGAAAACATGCGTGTGATGGTGATACTGGCTGTGCTGTTACTGAGTGCCTGTCAGCATGTATCGGTGCCGCCGCCGGTCAGTGGCGAGATCCGGGAACTGCGCAGCGGTCAAACCCTGACAGCGCAGGAATTGCTTGTACGGTTAGCCAAGCCTTCGCGGTTGATCATCGGCGAGCAGCATGACAACCGTGATCACCATCAACTGCAATTGTGGTTGTTACAGGCGCTGGGTGATCAGCGGCCCCAAGGCAGTCTGCTGCTGGAAATGCTCACGCCAGATCAACAAGTGCGCGTCGATCACGCTAGGCACTCTTCACCGCTACCAACTGACTTGCCCAATGCATTGGCCTGGCAACCGGGTTGGGACTGGAATCTGTATGGGCCGATCGTTGGTTTTGCCCTGACTCAGCCGTACCCGTTGCTGGCGGCCAATCTGGATACGCTTGAAGTCCGTACTGTCTATGGCAAACCGCCGACATTGAGCGGTTCGCGCTCCAATGCCCCGATGGTTAAAGAGACGTTGCTGGCACAAATCAGCGATTCTCACTGCGGCTTGCTGCCCACATCGCAAATGCCCGCGATGCTGGCCGTCCAGCAGCAACGTGACCGGCGGATGGCCGGGCGATTAATGGCCGCACCGACGCCTTCACTGCTGTTTGCCGGCGCGTACCACGCACGCAAGGATGTCGGGGTGCCGATCCATGTGCAGGATTTAAGTGAGCACGAGGCGCCAACGGTATTGATGCTGGCAGAGCAGGGCGCTGAGATCACGCCGGCCATGGCCGATTACGTCTGGTATACGCCCGCCACGCCACCGCAGGATTACTGCGCGCAAATGCGTAGACAGTTCGGCAAGCAGTCAGGGCAGTAAAACCTGGCGAGTTTTCCACAGGCAAAAAAAGACCCGGCAAGAGCCGGGTCAAATAACCGTGATTAGCCTGATGAGGAGATAATCTGAGAGTCCGAACCAAGGGCTTTTCAGAATATCGACCAGTCTCGCGACCAGTTGTGATAATCATAGCGATTCTCATTACCAAGTCAACCGCTGATTCTTGATTTCTGTGAATCTCACCAGTTCCCTTGGTGAGGGCCCTGCAATCATTGGTCTTCAGGCTGTGTGCGTAAGCGTAATTACCCGTTCAAATCTTGTGGCGTGACGAGATGGCGTCCAGTTGTTTGTTCAAGGCTTCCTTACGTTCGGCGGGAATGTCGTTCCAGTGAACATCCATCAGTGCGCCTTCGATCGCATACAACAACACCTTGGAAGCCCGAAAACCGCGCGTGCGCACGGCCCGATAAGCATCCACAGCTCCCAGCCGACGCAAGTCCGATGCACTGTGGATGCCCACGGCATGCAGCCATTGCGCCGACGTCTTGCCAAGATTTTTCAGGTGTTGCAGTTCATCATTCATCAAGCCTCCTTGCGACAGCCGAACGGTGCGTGGGCGAGCCTCTCAGCAGTGTAGCCATCAGTAGGAAAAGCGTGATTGTTTGGTCGGTTTCGACGCAAAAGCTTCTAAGAAACGGGCTCAAGAAGCGGCGTGAAAAGGCTGCGAGTGCAGTCGGTAGACGGGCGGAGGATTGAGTTTCAGGGTAGAAAAAAAGTACAGAGTCCAGCGCAAAGCAGGGGCGCCGGACCTGGTAGAAACGTCGCTTTTAGCGGGTGCGATAACGCAGTCGCGTACCGAAATTCATCGACATCAGAATCTCATCGGCACTCAGCTCTGGCGGAAAGTAGGCGCCGGATATCTGCGCGTGGGCCAGGCTCGCCCCTTCCAGGGACGAGTTGCGAAAGTCGATGCCGCGCAAGTCGGCAGAGCGGAAATAGGCATCTGTGAAGTCGACGCCGTCGGCGTTCAGTTCACGCAGATCGAGACCACGAAAGTCGCCACCGACCATGTCGATAGGTCCATCTTTCGGGCGTTCATTATTAAAGCCTGTAATGTCGTCTTTGTGCAGCAAGGCGTAAAGCGGGGTGTCGAGAAGTTTCGGCTGGCTCATGTCGCATCACCTGATGGTTTTATGACGCCAGTATAGTGCCACTATTTGACAGCCGTGAAGCCGGTGAGGGCTTCACGGTTGAAATAGTTTTTTACAGGCCTGGCAGGCGTTGGCGAATCTGCGCAACGACGGTATCGAGCGTGCCACTTTCATTGGTCTGGACGCGTTTGCTGCACAGAATTTCTGCCGGCGTCAGGGCCTCGCGGCTGGCTTGCTGGGCGGCGATAACGGTCAGGTTTGCGTCGGACGGATCGTTATTGTCTGCCTGACGTTGCTTCAACCAGCTTTCAATCACCGCTTGCGGCGCGTCGCAATCGAGGATCAGGAACGGCGCACCCGTGGCTTCGGCGATTTTCGCCGCGCCGTCGCGCTGGTCGCGCTTGAGGTACGTGGCATCGATCACCACCGGGAAACCGGCATGCAAAATTACCCCGGCAATTTCATGCAGACGGCTGTAAGTAGCGGCGTTGGCGTCGGCACTATAAATGCCGGCCTGCAGGTCGTTCGGTACGGTTTGTTCGCCGAACATACGCTTGCGCTCGACATCGGAACGCAAACGAATGGCGCCCAGCGCTTCCACCAGGCGCATGGCCACGTGACTCTTGCCGACGGCGGAAACACCGTGGGTAATCGCCAGGAAGCGCGAAGGAATGGTGCTGTAGCTTTCCGCCAGGTTGGCGTAGTTGCGGTACTGACGCAGGGTGGTGGCGCGCTGCACCGGATCGGCCTCGGCCGGCATGCTGAACAGGCTGACCTTGGCGCGAACCAGTGCGCGGTAGGCTTTGTAGAAATTCAGCAGCTCAAGGCCCTGATAGTCGCCGGTCAGTTCCAGGTATTGGCTGATGAAACGACGCGCCAGGCTCTTCAGGCCACGGTCTTCCAGGTCCATTGCCAGGAAGCCGGTGTCGGCGTAAACGTCGGTGAAGCGGAACGGTTCGTTGAACTCGATGCAGTCGAAGATCACCACGTTGCCGTCGATCACGGTGGCGTTGCCCAAGTGAATGTCACCGTGGCATTCACGAATGAAACCGTCGGCCTTGCGCTGGGCGAACAGCGGCTTGAGGCGTTCGAAGCTGCTTTCGGCCCAGGCTTGCAGTGCATCGAGTTGCAGCAGATCGGCCTTGTCGCTGAGGAACGGACGGATCTGTTCGAAGTTCTGCCGTACCGGCGCCATGACGCTGTCCGGCGTGCCGGCTTCGTGTTCGGCAGGCACTTTCGGGGCGCTGAGGTGGAATTGAGCAATCTGCGCGGCCATCTCGTCGATGTGCGTGGTGGTCAATTCGCCGTTGGCTTGCAAGGTGCTGAGCAATTGGCTTTGTGGGAACTGACGCATTTTCAGGGCGTAATCGACGACTGGACCTTCGCCGCCCAGTTGCGGTGCCTCGGCGCTGCCAGTGATCGGCAACACTTCAAGATACAAATCATGGGTCAGGCGCTGGTTCAGGCGCAGCTCTTCAGCGCAGAAATGCTCGCGAGCCTCGAGGTTGGTGAAGTCGAGGAAGCCGAAATTCACTGGCTTCTTCACTTTATAAGCGTAGGGGCCGGTGAGCAGCACCCAGGAAATATGGGTTTCGATGACCTGAAACCCTTCTACGGGATGCGGGTAGAGGGCCGGGTTTTGCAGGGCAGCGATCAGGGACTGGCTCACAGGCGATCCTTCAGAGTCTGGGGAAAATTCAAGGCCGCCATTATGGCCGCAAGTCCGCCCGACGCAAACCTCAGCGGGCTTCTGTTGAGTATGAATAAAGTGCGTATAATCCGCCGCCATGACTCGTACTCGATCCCCCCGCACCCCCAAAAAACCACCTTCCAAGGGCATGCGCCCCTGGCTGGGCTGGGCCCTTAAACTCAGCCTGGTCGGCCTTGTGGTGCTCGCCGGGTTCGCGGTTTACCTCGACGCCGTGGTCCAGGAGAAGTTCTCTGGCAAGCGCTGGACCATCCCGGCCAAGGTGTACGCGCGCCCGCTTGAGCTGTTCACTGGCCAGAAGCTGAGCAAGGAAGACTTCCTCACCGAGCTCGATGCCTTGGGTTACCGACGCGAAGCCGTCAGCAACGGCCCCGGCGCGGCGGCAGTCAATGGCAATATCGTCGACTTGAATACCCGAGGCTTCCAGTTCTATGAAGGCATGGAGCAGGCCCAGCCCGTGCGTGTGCGCTTCTCCGGCGATTACGTGGCCGAGCTTTCGGCGACCAACGGTTCGAAGCTTTCTGTGGTGCGACTGGAACCGCTGCTGATTGGCGGGATTTATCCGAAAAACCTTGAAGACCGCATCCTGATCAAAATCGATCAGGTTCCGCCGTATCTGCTCGAAACCCTGATTGCCGTAGAAGACCGGGACTTCTACGGCCACTGGGGCGTGTCGCCGAAGTCGATTGTCCGAGCCATCTACGTCAATACCTCGGGCGGCAAGATGACCCAGGGCGGCAGTACGCTGACGCAACAGTTGGTCAAGAACTTCTATCTCACCAGCGAACGCAGCCTGACCCGTAAGCTCACCGAAGCCATGATGGCGATGTTGCTTGAGCTGCATTATGACAAGCGCGAAATTCTTGAGGCTTACCTCAATGAAGTGTTCGTCGGCCAGGATGGTCAGCGCGCGGTGCACGGTTTCGGCCTGGCCAGCCAGTTCTTCTTCGGACAGCCATTGTCCGAGCTGAAACTGCATCAAGTCGCTTTGTTGGTGGGCATGGTCAAGGGGCCGTCCTATTACAATCCGCGTCGCAACCCTGAGCGGGCGCTGGAGCGGCGCAATCTGGTGCTCGATGTTCTGGGGGAACAAGGCGTTGCCACCGCCGAGCAGGTTCAGGCGGCGAAGAAAATGCCACTGGGTGTGACCACTCGCGGCAAGTTGGCCGATAGCTCGTTCCCGGGCTTCCTCGACCTGGTTAAACGTCAGTTGCGCGAAGACTACCGCGACGAAGACTTGACCGAAGAGGGACTGCGGATTTTTACCAGTTTCGACCCGATCCTGCAGATGAAAGCCGAAGCGTCGGTCAACGATACGTTCAAGCGCCTGGCCGGGCGCAAGGGTTCCGATGAGGTTGAGGCGGCCATGGTCGTGACCAACCCGGAAACCGGAGAAGTCCAGGCGATGATCGGCAGCCGTCAGGCGGGTTTTGCCGGTTTCAACCGGGCGCTGGACGCGGTACGACCGATCGGCTCGTTGATCAAACCAGCGGTTTATCTGACAGCCCTTGAGAAGCCGAGCCAGTACACGCTGACCAGTTGGCTGTCGGACGACTACTTCTCGGTCAAAGGCGCGGACGGTCAGGTCTGGAAACCACAGAACTATGATCGCCGTTCCCACGGCACGGTGTTCCTGTATCAAGGGTTGGCGCATTCCTACAACCTGTCGACCGCGCGTCTCGGCTTGGCGGTGGGCGTGCCGAATGTCTTGAAGACCCTGGCGCGTCTGGGGGTGAGTCGCGAGTTCCCGGCGTTTCCGTCGATGTTGCTGGGTGCCGGCGGCTTGACCCCGATTGAAGTGGCGACCATGTACCAGACGCTGGCCAATGGCGGGTTCAACACGCCGATGCGCGGGATTCGCAGCGTACTGACTGCCGAGGGCGAGCCGCTCAAGCGTTATCCGTTCCAGATTCAGCAGCAATTCGATCCGGCGTCCATTTACCTGGTTCAGAACGCCATGCAACGGGTCATGCGTGAAGGCACCGGCAGTTCGGTTTATAACGTGTTGCCGAAAACCCTGACCCTCGCCGGCAAGACCGGCACCAGTAACGATTCGCGGGACAGCTGGTTCGCCGGTTTCAGTCAGGATCTGCTGGCAGTGGTCTGGCTGGGGCGCGATGATAACGGCAAGACGCCATTCACCGGTGCTACCGGTGCGTTGCAGGTCTGGACCAGTTTCATGCGCAAGGCCGATCCGTTGCCGCTGGACATGCCGCAGCCGGACAACATTGTTCAGGCCTGGGTCGACTCGCGTACCGGGCAAGGTTCTGAAGGCAGCTGCCCAGGCGCCGTGCAAATGCCGTATATTCGCGGCAGCGAACCGCCTCCCGGTCCCGCTTGCGGTGGCGAAAACCCTGCTGAGTCGGTGATGGATTGGGTCAAGGGCTGGATGAATTAAGCAAAGAGGATTTGAAGTGAACAAGTGGTTGATTCCGGCGGTAACTGCCGTGGCTTTGCTCAGTGGTTGCTCCACCGTGCAGCGTGGTTCGATCCCGGTTGTGGATTCCGGCACCGCCGTCTCCAACAGCGAACGGATTTCGGCGAATGGCGGTTTCCGGCAGTCGACGGTGAAACGTCCTGTGCAAGGCCAGACTCAGGCAATCCCGCAAGGTGATACTGGCGTTGTGGTGATGGTGCCGGGTGGTGGCGCCGTTTCCTCGGCACCGATCAGCACCTCGCCAATTACCCCAGGCCCGATCACTCCGGGGCCGATCGATACCTCGCCGGTCCAGTCGGCACCGATCAATCAGGGCAGCTACAGCATGCCATCGACGTCGAGCGGGATTCCTTCGGCGAGCTCCGGCAGCCTGTCTGCCGATGAGCAACTGGACGGCCCGGTCCTGGCGTTGTTGACCACTGCCCAGCAGCAACAGGCCAGCGGCGACCTTAATGGCGCGTCTTCCAGTCTCGAGCGCGCCCAGCGTGTCGCGCCGCGTGAGCCGCAAGTGCTTTATCGTCTGGCCCAGGTGCGTATGGCCCAAGGCGATGCGGCACAGGCCGAGCAATTCGCTCGTCGTGGTTTGACATTCGCCAGTGGTCGTCCAGCCCTTCAGGCCAGTCTGTGGGAGTTGATCGCCCAGGCTCGTGAGAAGCAGGGTGACTCCGCCGGTGCTGCGTTGGCTCGTCAGAAGGCCAAGGTTTCGCTGTGATGGATGCGCGCTTTCCGAAGATTGCCGAGCAGTTGCTGTTGATCGAACGCGAACTGCGTGTCCAGGGCTGGTGGGACGAAGTTCCGCCGTCCGCTGAAGCGCTATCCAGTGTTGAGCCATTTTCGGTGGATACGCTGGATTTCGAGCAATGGCTGCAATGGATTTTCCTGCCGCGGATGAAGACCATCCTTGAACAGGATCTGCCGCTGCCCAATGCATCGGGGATTCAGGAGATGGCCGAAATGGTCTTCGCCTCCCGCAACGTCCAGGGCAAGGATCGGCAGCTTCAGGTCTTGCTCAAAGAGTTTGATCTGCTGATCACCGCCTCTCGCTGAATCGAAACTGCCAGGACCTACTGGCAGTTTTTCGCAATCTGTTTCTGTGCTTCGGTGATGCGCTCCTGACGTTGCTGGTCGGTCAGGCGGCGCATCTCACCTTCGACGTCCTCTCGTAGTCGCGGATTATTCTGCAGCTGAGCCAAGTTCGTTCGAGCCTGCTCGCAGAATATTTTTAGCTGGGCTTGCTGCTCGGCGACCTGCTTTTTCACTTTGTTGTCGATGGCCCGTTGATCGCCTATGACGTTGCTGCGCGTTGGCGTGTCCGGTTTGCCGACGGGCGGAGCGGGCGTTACCACGAGAGTGGACTCCTGGCCTGTGGGCGGTTGCGCATCGAAATGGGTGACGCCCTGGGCATCGACCCATTTATAGATCTGACCCGCCATGCACAAAGGGCTAAGGCTGATCAACAAGCCGGCGGTGAAGAAGAACGTTCGCATGCCATTTCCTTGTCATGAGTGCGCAATTGAAGCTAACACAGTTGCGGTTTAAAGGTTTTTTCTTGCGTTCTCATGCGCTTAGTTCGAATAAAGCACATTGACGGCTTGACTTGCGATGGGCGAAACAGAAGAATCCAAAGTCCGCTGTAGAGGGACTGCCAGAAGCAGACCCACTCGGTAGATCATGAGGCGCACATCCGCGCCGACCTGTTACACCCGCAACGCGTTACCTCGCGCTGGGTGGGAAAGGCCCGCAACACTTGGGACGATCCCAATACTTGCTCAGTCAGTGCTGACGTAGTCGGCGACCACCGTCGCTCATGCTCTGCCGAGAAGTAAACCTATTAAGACCCGTCCTCTTTGTATGTGGGCGGTATTCTGGCGTTTTAGAGGTGAACAACGTGGAGCTTTTATCTGGCGGTGAGATGCTCGTCCGCTTTTTGCGTGACGAAGGCGTCAAATATATCTACGGGTACCCGGGTGGTGCTCTTCTTCATGTCTATGATGCCCTGTTCAAAGAACCGGAAGTGACTCACATCCTGGTTCGTCACGAGCAGGCTGCGACCCATATGGCTGACGGTTATGCCCGTGCCACCGGTAAAGCCGGTGTGGTACTGGTAACTTCCGGCCCGGGCGCAACCAACGCCATCACCGGTATTGCCACGGCCTACATGGACTCCATTCCGATGGTGATCATTTCCGGCCAGGTGCCTAGCACCATGGTGGGCACCGATGCGTTCCAGGAAACCGACATGATCGGTATCTCCCGGCCGATCGTGAAGCACAGCTTCATGATCAAGCATGCGTCGGAAATCCCGGAAGTCATGAAGAAAGCGTTCTACCTGGCGCAATCCGGTCGTCCTGGTCCGGTCGTTGTCGATATCCCGAAAGACATGACCAACCCGGCCGAGAAGTTCGAATACATCTTCCCGAAAAAAGCCAAGCTGCGTTCCTACAGCCCGGCCGTTCGCGGTCACTCCGGGCAAATCCGCAAGGCAGCCGAAATGCTCCTGGCGGCCAAGCGCCCTGTGTTGTATTCGGGCGGCGGCGTGATTCTCGGTGGTGGCTCCGCGCCGCTGACCGAACTGGCGAAGATGCTCAACCTGCCAGTGACCAATACCCTGATGGGTTTGGGTGCCTACCCTGGCACCGACCGTCAGTTCATTGGCATGCTCGGCATGCACGGCAGCTACACCGCCAACCTGGCGATGCATCATGCCGATGTGATCCTTGCAGTCGGCGCGCGCTTCGACGATCGCGTGATCAACGGCCCGGCCAAGTTCTGTCCGAATGCCAAGATCATTCACATCGACATCGACCCGGCCTCGATCTCCAAGACCATCAAGGCAGACGTGCCTATCGTCGGTCCGGTCGAAAGTGTCCTGACCGAAATGGTCGCGATCCTCAAGGAAATCGGCGAGACCCCGAACAAGGAGTCCGTTGCCAGCTGGTGGAAGCAAGTCGATGAGTGGCGCGGTGACCGCGGCCTGTTCCCTTACGACAAGGGCGACGGCAGCGTGATCAAGCCGCAGACCGTGATCGAAACCCTATGCGAAGTGACCAAGGGCGACGCCTTTGTGACCTCCGATGTGGGCCAGCACCAAATGTTCGCCGCGCAGTACTACACCTTCAACAAGCCGAACCGCTGGATCAACTCCGGTGGCCTGGGCACCATGGGCTTCGGTTTTCCGGCGGCCATGGGCATCAAGCTGAGCTTCCCGGATGATGACGTCGCCTGCGTAACGGGCGAGGGCAGCATCCAGATGAACATTCAGGAACTGTCGACCTGCCTGCAATACGGTTTGCCGGTGAAGATCGTCATTCTGAATAACGGTGTACTGGGTATGGTGCGCCAGTGGCAGGACATGAGTTATGGCAGCCGCCACTCGCACTCCTATATGGAATCGTTGCCCGACTTCGTCAAGCTGGCCGAGGCCTATGGTCACGTTGGCGTGCGCATCACCGAATCGAAAGATTTGAAGTCGAAGATGGAAGAGGCGTTCGCCATGAAAGATCGCCTGGTGGTTATCGATATTTCGGTCGACACCAGCGAGCACGTCTACCCGATGCAGATCAAAGACGGCTCCATGCGCGATATGTGGCTGAGCAAGACGGAGCGTACTTAATCATGCGGCACATTATTTCCTTGCTTCTGGAAAACGAACCGGGCGCTCTGTCTCGTGTAGTCGGCCTGTTCTCGCAGCGCAACTACAACATCGAAAGCCTGACCGTGGCACCAACCGAAGACCCGACCCTGTCGCGTCTGACGTTGACCACGGTCGGCCATGATGAAGTCATCGAGCAAATCACCAAGAACCTGAACAAGCTGATCGAAGTGGTAAAACTGGTCGACCTGTCGGAGAGTGCTCACATCGAGCGCGAACTGATGCTGGTCAAGGTCAAGGCCACCGGCGCCCAGCGCGCCGAGATCAAGCGCACCACCGATATTTATCGTGGGCAGATCGTTGATGTCAGCGCTAGCGTGTATACCGTTCAATTGACCGGTACCAGCGATAAGCTCGACAGCTTCATTCAATCGATCGGCACTGCCTCGATTCTGGAAACCGTACGCAGTGGCGTCACCGGGATTGCCCGCGGCGACAAAGTACTGAGCATCTAAACCAAATTAGCGAATGGCCTGAACGGCCAGGATATAGAGGGGAAATTCATGAAAGTTTTCTACGATAAAGACTGCGACCTGTCGATCATCCAGGGCAAGAAAGTTGCCATCATCGGTTACGGCTCCCAAGGCCACGCTCAAGCGTGCAACCTGAAAGACTCCGGCGTTGACGTTACTGTTGGTCTGCGTAAAGGTTCGGCCACTGTTGCCAAGGCCGAAGCCCACGGCCTGAAAGTGACTGACGTTGCTTCCGCTGTAGCAGCTGCCGACCTGGTCATGATCCTGACCCCGGACGAGTTCCAGTCTGCCCTGTACAAGAACGAAATCGAGCCGAACATCAAAAAAGGCGCCACCCTGGCCTTCTCCCACGGTTTCGCGATTCACTACAACCAGGTTGTGCCACGTGCTGACCTCGACGTGATCATGATCGCGCCGAAAGCTCCGGGCCACACCGTGCGTTCCGAGTTCGTCAAAGGCGGCGGTATCCCTGACCTGATCGCTATCTACCAGGATGCTTCGGGCAACGCCAAAAATGTTGCACTGTCCTACGCCGCTGGCGTTGGTGGCGGTCGTACCGGCATCATCGAAACCACCTTCAAGGACGAGACCGAAACCGACCTGTTCGGCGAACAAGCCGTTCTGTGCGGCGGTACCGTTGAGCTGGTAAAAGCCGGTTTCGAAACCCTGGTTGAAGCTGGCTACGCGCCGGAAATGGCCTACTTCGAATGCCTGCACGAACTGAAGCTGATCGTTGACCTCATGTACGAAGGCGGTATCGCCAACATGAACTACTCGATCTCCAACAACGCCGAGTACGGCGAGTACGTGACCGGTCCGGAAGTGATCAACGCCGAATCCCGTCAGGCCATGCGCAACGCCCTGAAACGTATTCAGGACGGCGAGTACGCCAAGATGTTCATCAGCGAAGGCGCCACCGGCTATCCTTCGATGACCGCCAAGCGTCGTAACAACGCCGCTCACGGTATCGAAATCATCGGTGAGCAACTGCGCTCCATGATGCCTTGGATCGGTGCCAACAAGATCGTCGACAAAGCCAAGAACTAAGTCCCGAGCTTGTACGGAAAACGCGGCCTAGGCCGCGTTTTTTCGTTTGGATCCGCCGGTTCTGGTATAAAGCTGCATTGTTTGTGGCCGAACCGTCGTCCCAGACACCTGTCGAAACTTTCCACCCCGTTGCAAGGTAAATGTCCATGAGCGAACGTCCCGAAGAGCCAAAGCAGGCTTCTGACGCCGAAAGCCTTCTGCCCATCGATGAACACATCGAAGAAGGGCATGACGCTGAAGGTCGTAAAGTCCGGCATCGTGGTATCTATCTTCTGCCGAATCTGTTCACCACTGCGAACCTCTTCGCAGGGTTCTATTCCATCATCAACTCGATGAGCGCCCAGAGTGCCTTGAGTGCCGGTGATGCCATCGGCGCGAGCAAGTATTTTGCGTTTGCCGCGATCGCGATTTTCGTCGCCATGGTGCTCGACGGCCTTGATGGTCGTGTTGCCCGCATGACCAATACCCAAAGCGCCTTCGGTGCCGAGTACGACTCGCTGTCGGACATGGTTGCCTTTGGTGTCGCGCCGGCCTTGCTGGCATTCGGCTGGGCCTTGGGCGATATGGGCAAGGTCGGCTGGATGGTTGCCTTCATCTATGTGGCGGGGGCGGCGTTGCGCCTGGCGCGCTTCAACACGCAGGTCGGCACCGCCGACAAGCGCTACTTCATTGGTCTGGCCAGCCCGGCCGCGGCCGGTGTGGTCGCGGGCATTGTCTGGGCATTCAGCGATTACGGCATCCAGGGTTCCAAGATGTCGTTTCTGGTTGCACTAATGGTTGCCGCCGCTGGCATGCTGATGGTCAGTAACATCAAGTACAACAGCTTCAAGGAACTGGACTTGAAAGGGCGCGTTCCTTTTGTCGCGATCCTCGCAGTGGTATTGGTATTCGCCGTTGTGTTCAGTGATCCGCCGCGCATCCTGCTGCTGGTTTTCCTTGCCTATGCGGCTTCCGGGCCGGTGCAGTATCTGCTGCGCCTTCGTCGGCACAAAAAAGCCGAGTGATGTAATTTCCCTCATACTCCGCAGTCTATGGGTGCATCTGTCCTCCAAAGCTGCGGAGTTGCCATGCTGATCAAAGTCCCCAAAGCGTCTGACTGTCATGAATCGGACGTCACGCCTGAATCCCTCTACCTTTCTCGCCGCAGTGTATTAGGTGCCGCCGTTGCCGGTTTGGCTGTGAGCAGTCTGCCGCGTTGGGCGAGTGCCGACGATGTTGCGCGTTATCCTGATGTCGAGCCTGGCAAGGCACCGTCCTGGTTTGCCGAAAAGCTTCCTTCCACCAAATGGGGGGCGGTCAACGTCAAAGACGAGGCGATCACACCTTTCAAGGATGCGACCCACTACAACAACTTCTATGAGTTCGGTACCGATAAAGGTGATCCCGCGGCCAACGCCGGTGCGCTGAAAACCCAACCGTGGAGCGTGGTGGTGGACGGGGAGGTGGGTAAGCCGGGGCGGTATGCACTGGAAGACTTCATGAAGCCTTATCAACTGGAAGAGCGCATCTATCGTCTTCGCTGTGTGGAAGCCTGGTCGATGGTCATTCCGTGGATCGGTTTTCCTGTTTCGGCTTTGCTCAAGGAAGTCGAGCCAACCTCTAAAGCCAAGTTCATTCGCTTCGAAACTTTGCAGGATCCCAAGAGTATGCCCGGGCAGCGTTCCGGCTTTGCCCTGATCGACTGGCCTTATGTAGAAGGGCTGCGTCTGGATGAGGCGATGAATCCATTGGCGATTCTTGCTGTGGGCATGTACGGGCGTGAGTTGCCGAATCAGAACGGTGCGCCGCTGCGGCTGGTGGTGCCCTGGAAGTACGGCTTCAAGAGCATTAAATCCATTGTGCGGATCAGCCTGGTCAGCGAACAGCCGAAAACCACTTGGCAGAGTATCGCCTCGGATGAGTATGGCTTTTATGCGAACGTGAACCCGACAGTCGATCACCCGCGTTGGACCCAGGCACGGGAAAGGCGTTTGCCGAGCGGTCTGTTCAAGCCCAATGTGCGCGACACGCAAATGTTCAACGGCTACTCGGATGAAGTTGCTTCTCTGTATACAGGGCTCGATCTGCGGAAGAATTACTGATGCGATATTCGTATTGGCGTATTGGCGTCTTCATCGCTGCAGCGATTTGGCCGCTGCTTTGGTTGTATCAGGCTTGGGCGGATGTGCTGGGGCCAGATCCGGGCAAAGTACTGGTTGATCGATTGGGGCAGGGGACGCTTGTGCTGTTGCTGATTACATTAAGCATGACGCCATTGCAGAAGCTCACCGGTTGGCCGGGATGGATAGCAGTTCGGCGGCAGTTGGGGTTGTGGTGCTTCGCTTATGTGGTTCTGCATTTGAGCGGTTACACGGCGTTCATCCTTGGCTTTGATTGGTCGCAGCTGGGTATCGAGTTACGCAAGCGGCCGTACATTATTGTCGGGGTGCTGGGATTTCTCTGTTTGTTGGCATTGGCGGTTACCTCCAATCGCTACAGTCAGCGGCGTTTGGGGGCTCGCTGGAAGAAATTGCATCGGTTGGTCTATGTGGCTCTCGGGCTTGGATTGCTGCATATGTTGTGGATTGTGCGTGCCGATCTGAAGGAGTGGGCGATCTATGCTTCTATAGGTGCGTTGTTGTTGGTGTTGAGATTGCCGCCTGTAACCCGCCGGATTCCACATTTAATAGCCAAAAAGGCACCTTCTGCAAGAAAGGTGTAATTAGAGGTTGACGGCAGATTTTGGAAGTCTATAATTCGCCCCACTTCCGGCGCAGTCGAAACGGAAAACTCCTTGGTAAACAAAGAGTTACGCAGTTTTCGGCAGTGGTTACGCTTCAGTTCATCGAAGCCAGAAGGAGTTGGTAGGGCAGTGTGTTTTCGCCTTATCGACGGTTCGATCTTCTCGGTCGAAAGCGGAGGAAAAGAGGTGTTGACAGCAGCGAGTAACGCTGTAGAATTCGCCTCCCGCTAACGAGAGATCGGAAGCGCAAGTGGTTGAAGTTGCAAAGGAAACTTTGAAAGCTTCTGAAAATAACCGCTTGACAGCAACAGGGGCTGCTGTAGAATGCGCGCCTCGGTTGAGACGAAAGATCTTAACCAACCGCTCTTTAACAACTGAATCAAGCAATTCGTGTGGGTGCTTGTGGAGTCAGACTGATAGTCAACAAGATTATCAGCATCACAAGTTACTCCGCGAGAAATCAAAGATGTAACCAACGATTGCTGAGCCAAGTTTAGGGTTTCTTAAAAACCCAAAGATGTTTGAACTGAAGAGTTTGATCATGGCTCAGATTGAACGCTGGCGGCAGGCCTAACACATGCAAGTCGAGCGGCAGCACGGGTACTTGTACCTGGTGGCGAGCGGCGGACGGGTGAGTAATGCCTAGGAATCTGCCTGGTAGTGGGGGATAACGCTCGGAAACGGACGCTAATACCGCATACGTCCTACGGGAGAAAGCAGGGGACCTTCGGGCCTTGCGCTATCAGATGAGCCTAGGTCGGATTAGCTAGTTGGTGAGGTAATGGCTCACCAAGGCGACGATCCGTAACTGGTCTGAGAGGATGATCAGTCACACTGGAACTGAGACACGGTCCAGACTCCTACGGGAGGCAGCAGTGGGGAATATTGGACAATGGGCGAAAGCCTGATCCAGCCATGCCGCGTGTGTGAAGAAGGTCTTCGGATTGTAAAGCACTTTAAGTTGGGAGGAAGGGCAGTTACCTAATACGTAATTGTTTTGACGTTACCGACAGAATAAGCACCGGCTAACTCTGTGCCAGCAGCCGCGGTAATACAGAGGGTGCAAGCGTTAATCGGAATTACTGGGCGTAAAGCGCGCGTAGGTGGTTCGTTAAGTTGGATGTGAAATCCCCGGGCTCAACCTGGGAACTGCATTCAAAACTGACGAGCTAGAGTATGGTAGAGGGTGGTGGAATTTCCTGTGTAGCGGTGAAATGCGTAGATATAGGAAGGAACACCAGTGGCGAAGGCGACCACCTGGACTGATACTGACACTGAGGTGCGAAAGCGTGGGGAGCAAACAGGATTAGATACCCTGGTAGTCCACGCCGTAAACGATGTCAACTAGCCGTTGGGAGCCTTGAGCTCTTAGTGGCGCAGCTAACGCATTAAGTTGACCGCCTGGGGAGTACGGCCGCAAGGTTAAAACTCAAATGAATTGACGGGGGCCCGCACAAGCGGTGGAGCATGTGGTTTAATTCGAAGCAACGCGAAGAACCTTACCAGGCCTTGACATCCAATGAACTTTCCAGAGATGGATTGGTGCCTTCGGGAACATTGAGACAGGTGCTGCATGGCTGTCGTCAGCTCGTGTCGTGAGATGTTGGGTTAAGTCCCGTAACGAGCGCAACCCTTGTCCTTAGTTACCAGCACGTAATGGTGGGCACTCTAAGGAGACTGCCGGTGACAAACCGGAGGAAGGTGGGGATGACGTCAAGTCATCATGGCCCTTACGGCCTGGGCTACACACGTGCTACAATGGTCGGTACAGAGGGTTGCCAAGCCGCGAGGTGGAGCTAATCCCATAAAACCGATCGTAGTCCGGATCGCAGTCTGCAACTCGACTGCGTGAAGTCGGAATCGCTAGTAATCGCGAATCAGAATGTCGCGGTGAATACGTTCCCGGGCCTTGTACACACCGCCCGTCACACCATGGGAGTGGGTTGCACCAGAAGTAGCTAGTCTAACCTTCGGGAGGACGGTTACCACGGTGTGATTCATGACTGGGGTGAAGTCGTAACAAGGTAGCCGTAGGGGAACCTGCGGCTGGATCACCTCCTTAATCGACGACATCAGCTGCTCCATAAGTTCCCACACGAATTGCTTGATTCATTGAAGAAGACGATAAGAAGCAGCCCGAAATTGGGTCTGTAGCTCAGTTGGTTAGAGCGCACCCCTGATAAGGGTGAGGTCGGCAGTTCGAATCTGCCCAGACCCACCAATTTTGTGTGGGAAACGCCTGTAGAAATACGGGGCCATAGCTCAGCTGGGAGAGCGCCTGCCTTGCACGCAGGAGGTCAACGGTTCGATCCCGTTTGGCACCACTACTGCTTCTGTTTGTTGAAAGCTTAGAAATGAGCATTCCATCGTGACGATGGTGAATGTTGATTTCTAGTCTTTGATTAGATCGTTCTTTAAAAATTTGGGTATGTGATAGAAAGATAGACTGATGGCCACTTTCACTGGTGGTGATCAGGCTAAGGTAAAATTTGTGAGTTTAATCGCGAATTTTCGGCGAATGTCGTCTTCACAGTATAACCAGATTGCTTGGGGTTATATGGTCAAGTGAAGAAGCGCATACGGTGGATGCCTTGGCAGTCAGAGGCGATGAAAGACGTGGTAGCCTGCGAAAAGCTTCGGGGAGTCGGCAAACAGACTTTGATCCGGAGATGTCTGAATGGGGGAACCCACCTAACATAAGTTAGGTATCTTAAGCTGAATACATAGGCTTAAGAAGCGAACCAGGGGAACTGAAACATCTAAGTACCCTGAGGAAAAGAAATCAACCGAGATTCCCTTAGTAGTGGCGAGCGAACGGGGACTAGCCCTTAAGTGGCTTTGAGATTAGCGGAACGCTCTGGAAAGTGCGGCCATAGTGGGTGATAGCCCTGTACGCGAAAATCTCTTGGCCATGAAATCGAGTAGGACGGAGCACGAGAAACTTTGTCTGAATATGGGGGGACCATCCTCCAAGGCTAAATACTACTGACTGACCGATAGTGAACTAGTACCGTGAGGGAAAGGCGAAAAGAACCCCGGAGAGGGGAGTGAAATAGATCCTGAAACCGTATGCGTACAAGCAGTGGGAGCCCACATTGTTGGGTGACTGCGTACCTTTTGTATAATGGGTCAGCGACTTATTTTCAGTGGCGAGCTTAACCGAATAGGGGAGGCGTAGCGAAAGCGAGTCTTAATAGGGCGTCTAGTCGCTGGGAATAGACCCGAAACCGGGCGATCTATCCATGGGCAGGTTGAAGGTTGGGTAACACTAACTGGAGGACCGAACCGACTACCGTTGAAAAGTTAGCGGATGACCTGTGGATCGGAGTGAAAGGCTAATCAAGCTCGGAGATAGCTGGTTCTCCTCGAAAGCTATTTAGGTAGCGCCTCATGTATCACTGTAGGGGGTAGAGCACTGTTTCGGCTAGGGGGTCATCCCGACTTACCAAACCGATGCAAACTCCGAATACCTACAAGTGCCGAGCATGGGAGACACACGGCGGGTGCTAACGTCCGTCGTGAAAAGGGAAACAACCCAGACCGTCAGCTAAGGTCCCAAAGTTATGGTTAAGTGGGAAACGATGTGGGAAGGCTTAGACAGCTAGGAGGTTGGCTTAGAAGCAGCCACCCTTTAAAGAAAGCGTAATAGCTCACTAGTCGAGTCGGCCTGCGCGGAAGATGTAACGGGGCTCAAACCATACACCGAAGCTACGGGTATCACTTAGGTGATGCGGTAGAGGAGCGTTCTGTAAGCCTGTGAAGGTGAGTTGAGAAGCTTGCTGGAGGTATCAGAAGTGCGAATGCTGACATGAGTAACGACAATGGGTGTGAAAAACACCCACGCCGAAAGACCAAGGTTTCCTGCGCAACGTTAATCGACGCAGGGTTAGTCGGTCCCTAAGGCGAGGCTGAAAAGCGTAGTCGATGGAAAACAGGTTAATATTCCTGTACTTCTGGTTATTGCGATGGAGGGACGGAGAAGGCTAGGCCAGCTTGGCGTTGGTTGTCCAAGTTTAAGGTGGTAGGCTGGAATCTTAGGTAAATCCGGGATTCTAAGGCCGAGAGCTGATGACGAGTGTTCTTTTAGAACACGAAGTGGTTGATGCCATGCTTCCAAGAAAAGCTTCTAAGCTTCAGGTAACCAGGAACCGTACCCCAAACCGACACAGGTGGTTGGGTAGAGAATACCAAGGCGCTTGAGAGAACTCGGGTGAAGGAACTAGGCAAAATGGCACCGTAACTTCGGGAGAAGGTGCGCCGGTGAGGGTGAAGCATTTACTGCGTAAGCCCACGCCGGTCGAAGATACCAGGCCGCTGCGACTGTTTATTAAAAACACAGCACTCTGCAAACACGAAAGTGGACGTATAGGGTGTGACGCCTGCCCGGTGCCGGAAGGTTAATTGATGGGGTTAGCTAACGCGAAGCTCTTGATCGAAGCCCCGGTAAACGGCGGCCGTAACTATAACGGTCCTAAGGTAGCGAAATTCCTTGTCGGGTAAGTTCCGACCTGCACGAATGGCGTAACGATGGCGGCGCTGTCTCCACCCGAGACTCAGTGAAATTGAAATCGCTGTGAAGATGCAGTGTATCCGCGGCTAGACGGAAAGACCCCGTGAACCTTTACTATAGCTTTGCACTGGACTTTGAATTTGCTTGTGTAGGATAGGTGGGAGGCTTTGAAGCGTGGACGCCAGTTCGCGTGGAGCCAACCTTGAAATACCACCCTGGCAACTTTGAGGTTCTAACTCAGGTCCGTTATCCGGATCGAGGACAGTGTATGGTGGGTAGTTTGACTGGGGCGGTCCTCCTAAAGAGTAACGGAGGAGTACGAAGGTGCGCTCAGACCGGTCGGAAATCGGTCGTAGAGTATAAAGGCAAAAGCGCGCTTGACTGCGAGACAGACACGTCGAGCAGGTACGAAAGTAGGTCTTAGTGATCCGGTGGTTCTGTATGGAAGGGCCATCGCTCAACGGATAAAAGGTACTCCGGGGATAACAGGCTGATACCGCCCAAGAGTTCATATCGACGGCGGTGTTTGGCACCTCGATGTCGGCTCATCACATCCTGGGGCTGAAGCCGGTCCCAAGGGTATGGCTGTTCGCCATTTAAAGTGGTACGCGAGCTGGGTTTAGAACGTCGTGAGACAGTTCGGTCCCTATCTGCCGTGGACGTTTGAGATTTGAGAGGGGCTGCTCCTAGTACGAGAGGACCGGAGTGGACGAACCTCTGGTGTTCCGGTTGTCACGCCAGTGGCATTGCCGGGTAGCTATGTTCGGAATAGATAACCGCTGAAAGCATCTAAGCGGGAAACTAGCCTCAAGATGAGATCTCACTGGGACCTTGAGTCCCCTGAAGGGCCGTCGAAGACTACGACGTTGATAGGTTGGGTGTGTAAGCGCTGTGAGGCGTTGAGCTAACCAATACTAATTGCCCGTGAGGCTTGACCATATAACACCCAAGCAATTTGCTGACCTGAAGAGGCACCAGATTGCGGTGTGTGAAGACGAAACGAACCGAAAGTTCGAGAAACAAACACACAAACTATCGCATACCCATTCGCTGGAGCGTGACCTCGCAAGAGAACACGAGCTGGCTACCGAATTTCTTGACGACCATAGAGCATTGGAACCACCTGATCCCATCCCGAACTCAGCAGTGAAACGATGCATCGCCGATGGTAGTGTGGGGTTTCCCCATGTGAGAGTAGGTCATCGTCAAGATTAAATTCCAAAACCCCTATCTGCGTATGCAGGTAGGGGTTTTGTTTTGTCCGCAGGAAAAGAGCACTCTGGCAGCAATACAAAATTGCACAGTTATTTTCGAGTCAGGACACTAGAATAGGTCCAACTTTTTTGGAGCCAGAGCCTTTATGCCGGATCCGGTTGACGCCCCAGGGCTGTCAGATTTACCGCTGGACGACTTGGTAGCGTGTCATGAGTGCGACTTGCTGATGCGCAAGCCTGAGCTTGCTCATGGTGAGAAAGCCATCTGTGTACGCTGTGGTTATGAGCTGTATGCCCATCGACACAATGTCGTGCAGCGCAGTCTCGCCTTGGTCATTGCCGCACTGTTGTTGTTCATCCCGGCGAACTTTCTACCCATCATGCAGCTCCATCTACTCGGACAGTCGTCGCACGATACTGTCTGGAGCGGCGTTGTCGGTCTGTTCGATACCGGTATGCGAGGCGTAGCGGCAGTGGTATTCCTTTGCAGCATGGGGATTCCGCTGCTCAAGCTGCTTTGCCAGCTGGTGGTGTTGCTGAGTATTCGCTTCGATATCGGACGCAGCTACGGCTTGCTGCTCTACCGCATTTATCACCATCTACGGGACTGGGGGATGCTCGAGGTTTACCTCATGGGCGTACTGGTTGCGATCGTCAAATTGGCCGATATGGCGGCGGTCACCGTAGGTCTTGGTCTGGCGTGCTTCATCAGTTTGTTGTTGGTTCAGGTCTGGCTGGAAGTAGTGATGTCACCGCACCAGATCTGGCAGGCTCTATCAGGAGAAGATGCCCATGCGGGCGATTGATGCAGGCATTCTGATTTGTGCCGAATGCCACGAGTTGAATAAACAGGAAGCCGACACCGACGAGCAGGTTTGCACTCGCTGCGGTGCGCTGGTTCACGCCCGCCGTCCAAACAGCCTGATGCGTACCTGGGCATTGTTGATCACGGGCGCGATTCTCTACATCCCGGCCAATGTGCTACCGATCATGACTGTCAATTCCCTGGGCCAAGGTGATCCGAGCACCATTATGTCCGGTGTGATTCAACTGGTTCAGCACGGCATGATTCCAATAGCCGCCGTGGTTTTTATCGCCAGCATCCTGGTACCCACGTTCAAGCTGGTGGGTATCGCATTGCTGCTGTTTTCGGTGCAGCGCCGCCAGCCGCTCTCGGCACGCCAGCGCATTCTGATGTACCGCTTTATCGAGTTCATTGGCCGCTGGTCGATGCTGGATATCTTTGTAATCGCCATCCTGGTGGCGGTTGTGAATTTTGGACGGCTTGCCAGCATCGAAGCCAATCTTGGCGCCATCGCCTTCGCCAGTGTGGTGATTCTGACGATGCTTGCCGCAGTAACTTTCGATCCCCGACTGATTTGGGATAACACGGAGTCGGACGACGACCATGACTGATTTGCCTAAAGCGAAAACCCGACCGGCCTCGAACTGGTCAGCCATTTGGGTGTT
The DNA here is from genome assembly GCF_030687395.1 of Pseudomonas wuhanensis. Taxonomy (GTDB): domain Bacteria; phylum Pseudomonadota; class Gammaproteobacteria; order Pseudomonadales; family Pseudomonadaceae; genus Aquipseudomonas; species Aquipseudomonas wuhanensis. The sequence goes on from NZ_CP117430.1 coordinate 1,060,464, forward strand.
GCCCCTGATTGCCTTGATCATCGGCGGCTGGCTCGGCTGGCGTGCCTACAGTGAGACGGGCATCGAGATTCAGGTGCGCTTCGAAAGCGGTGAAGGCATTCAGGCCAACAAGACCGAAGTCGTCTACAAAGGCATGTCGGTCGGAAAGGTGAAAGCCCTTAAACTCGATGACGAAGGCAGCTCCAAAGGAGTGATCGCGACCATTGAGATGAACAAGGACGTGGTGCAATACCTCAAGACCAGTACACGGTTCTGGCTGGTCAAACCTAGCGTGAGCCTGGCCGGTATCACGGGCCTGGAGACGCTGGTCTCGGGTAACTACGTGGCTGTCAGCCCGGGTGAAGGCGAGCCGACCCGCAAGTTCAAGGCCCTGGCCCAAGAGCCTCCGCTATCGGATGCCCAACCCGGCCTGCACCTGACCATCAAGGCTGATCGCCTCGGCTCGCTGAATCGCGGCAGCCCGGTGTTCTACAAGCAGATTCAGGTCGGTCAGATCAAAAGCTATGTGCTGTCCGCAGACCAGAGCACTGTCGAACTCAAAGTGTTCATCGAGCCGACCTACGCCAGCCTGGTGCGTAAACACACGCGTTTCTGGAATGCCAGCGGCATCAGTATCGACGCGAACCTGTCCGGTGTGAAAGTGCGTAGCGAGTCCCTCGCCAGCATCGTCGCCGGTGGTATTGCATTTGCTACTCCGGAAAATCGCAAGGACAGCCCGCCCACCGATCCAAGCCTGCCATTCCGTCTCTATGAGGACTTCGATGCGGCTGCGGCGGGTATTCGGGTCAAGGTCAAACTCAGCGATTTCGAAGGCCTGCAGGCCGGTCGCACGCCGGTGATGTACAAAGGCATCCAGGTCGGCAATTTGAAAACGCTCAAGGTTGACCCGGACTTGTCCAGTGCGACCGCGGAGTTGACTCTCGACCCACTGGCCGAGGATTACCTGGTCACTGGCACCCAGTTCTGGGTGGTCAAACCATCGATTTCGCTCGCCGGTATTACGGGCCTGGAAGCGCTGGTCAAAGGTAACTACATCGCCGTGCGCCCTGGCGACAAGGGCGGTGCACCGCAACGCGAGTTCGAAGCACGGCCCAAGGCGCCGCCACTGGATCTGCGTTCGCCAGGCCTGCACTTGGTTTTGTTCACCGACAATCTTGGTTCTCTGGAAGTCGGCAGTCCGATTCTCTACAAACAGGTCAAGGTCGGTTCGGTTCAGAGCTATCAATTCTCCCGCACCAAAAAGCAGCTGGTGATCGGAGTGCATATCGAGAAGGAATACGAAGGGCTGGTCAACGCCTCGACGCGTTTCTGGAATGCCAGCGGCATTACGCTCACCGGTGGATTGACCGGCGGCATCCAGGTCAAAAGTGAATCGTTGCAGAGCCTGATGGCCGGTGGTATCGCCTTCGAAACCCCGGAAGCCAAAGCGCCGTTGCAGAAGCGTATTCCACGTTTCCGCCTGCATGCGAGCCATGATGAGGCAACGCAAAAAGGTACTATGGTGACAATCAAGGTCGATCGAGCCGATGGCCTGCGCAGTGGCACGCCGGTTCGATTCAAAGGCCTGGACGTCGGCAAGATTGAGGACGTCGACCTCAGTGATGACCTCCAATCAGTACTGCTGACCGCGCGGATCACAGAAGTGCCGGAGCGTATCGCTCGGGTCGGCAGTCAGTTCTGGGTGGTCAAACCTGAACTCGGTCTGATTAAAACCTCGAACCTCGAGACTTTGGTCACCGGGCAATACATCGAAGTGCAGCCGGCGCCGAAGAACCTCGGCCCACAGAAGACTTTCGAGGCCTTGACCAATCCTCCGGAAACCGCCAAGGAAGAGGCTGGTTTGAGCCTGGTGTTGAGCGCTGCTCGTCGGGGTTCGCTGAAGACTGGCGTCCCCGTCACCTATCGCGAAATCACGGTAGGCAAGGTGACCGGCTATGAACTGGGCCAGACGGCTGATCGAGTGTTGGTACACATACTGATCGAACCGAAATATGCACCGTTGGTGCGCAGTGGTACGCGGTTCTGGAACACCAGTGGTTTTGGTTTTGACTACGGCTTGTTCAAAGGCGCGACAATACGCACTGAATCGCTGGAGACGCTGGTTCAGGGCGGTATTGCTTTTGCCACGCCGGATGGCGACCGCATGGGTGTCCCGGCGCGGCCCGAGCAAACCTTCCCGTTGTTCGACCAGTTCGAAGATGAGTGGCTGACCTGGTCGCCGAAGATAGCACTCGGCAAGTAGTTGATCGGTGCCTGTGATGCTGCTTTCGCGGGCAAGCCTCGCTCCTATGAAAAGATAAAAAAGGCCGCGATCCATTGGATCGCGGCCTTTTTGCTGGCTTGGATTAAGTCAAATCAGACCGCATCCAGCTCCGGTTCATCAGCTTGTACAACAACGGTTGCCTTCACTTCATCGTGACGACGGATGTACTTCCAGTCCGCCTCGTCGATGTAGATACCGTTCGGGCCGCTGCCGCCTTCCAGGTCGATAGCGACACTGGCGCAGACTTGCGGCTTCACACTCGCCAGAATCGGCACGAAGCCCAGTTGCAGGCTGGTTTCAAGCAGTGCTGCCTGGTTCTTCTCGTCGATATCCGCCGCCTCGTCGAGGTAGTACGGCAGGCGCACGCGACCGGCCTGGTCACGGTCCATCAAGTGCAATAACAAGTACATGTTGGTCAGCGCCTTGATGGTCATGGTGGTGCCGTTGGACGCCGCGCCGTCGATGTCGGTGTGGATCACCGGTTGACCGTTGACCTTGGTGATCTCGAACGCCAGTTCGAACAGATCCTTGAGTCCGAGCTGGTTGTGGTTGGCCGCCACCAGCCGTGCCAGGTATTCCTTGGCTTCTTCGTTCTTGTTGTCCTGCTCGGCGCTTTGGCTCAGGTCGAAGACGGAGAGGGTTTCGCCTTCTTCGTACTGACCGGCGCTGTGGATGATCTGGTCAATGTGCTTGAGCGCTTCCTTGTTCGGCGCGAGCACGATACGGAAGCTCTGCAGGTTGGAGACCTGACGTTTGTTGATCTCGCGGTTGAACAGCGCCAGTTGATGTTCGAGGCTGTCGTAGTCACTGCGGATGTTGCGCAGGGTCCGGGCGATGTCGGTAACCGCCGCGCGGCGCGCCTTGCCGAGGGTCAGGGCTTCATCGGTGCGGTGTGCGTACGCGTTGATCAGCAGTTGCAGGCGACGCTCCATATCGTCTTCGCTGTCGAACTTGGCCACGCCCTTGAGGCGAACCTGCGCGTAGAGCGCGTCGATCTGCCCGTCAGCCCGCAGCAGGCCTTGCCAGCTGTCCTGATAGTCATTGAGCAATGGCAGCAGGTTGTCCATGGAATCGTCGACCGGGTCCATAAACGGCGTGCCGAACGGCAGGTCGGCCGGCAACAGCTGACGACGACGCAGTGCATCGTCGAGGGTGCGTTGTTTGGCTTCCATGTCACCGATCTGCCGGCCGACCAATTGCAGCTTGGCCGACAGTTGCTGGACGCGTTCGGTGAAGGCATCGCTGGAGCGTTTCAACTCGTCCTGGGCGGCTTCCATCTGCGCCAATTGCTCAAGCTTGTCGCCTTCTTCGGCGCTCAGGGTTTGCGCGCGGCGGAAGTCTTCCAGAGCTTTCTGCGCATCCAGCACTTGCTGGTACAGCGCTTCGGTCTGGGTCTTGCTGGCCGCGCGGTCTGCCGCCACGGCAGCTTGAGTTTTCAGCTGCTTGAGTTCTTTTTCCAGGCGGTCTTTCTGATCGCGCAGCGCCGCGCGGTCGGCCAGGGCTTGCAGGGCCGGCGGCTCGATGTGCGAGATGTCGATGGACAGGCCCGGCACTTCGAAGCGCTCGCCTTTGAAGCCATCGAGAATCAGTTCCATGGATTTGACCCACTGACCGTCCTCGTCCAGCATAATGCCGTGTTCCCCCAGTGGCAGGCTGAACAGTGCGCTGTTGAACAGGCGCATCAGGCGCTCGACGTCCTGCTGCGAGAATTCTTCGCGCAAACGGGCATAGCTGTTGTTGTCGGCGTGATCGAGTTGTTGTTTCACCGATTTGAGGCGTTTTTCCAGATCCCGCAGACGCTCTTCCAGGTCTTCGGCGCTGAACTGCCGCGACTGGGCCAGCGCACCGGCCAGTTCGTCATGCGCGTCCTTGGCGGCGAGCAGTTGCTGCTCGAGGACTTTGACGTCATCGACCAGGGCGAAGCGATGCTTGAGCACTGACAATTCGCCGAGCCAGCGCTGGATGCCGGTGATTTCCCGCTCCAGACGCATCAGCTCCTGAGTGCCGCCGCGTTGATCGTTTTGCAGGGCGTCCTGCTCGTTGCGGTAGTGCTCGGCCTGAATCGTCAGTTCTTCCTTGCGCGCACTGGCGTAATCCGACCAAGTACCGAGCAGGGAGTCGAGCAGTGGCGACAGGCGATGCAGTTTGCCGCGCAGGATGTCCCGCTGTTTCACGCCGTTGGCCAAGGCTTCGACCAACGGGCCGGCAGCGACCAGCGAGTTGTAGTCCTGCTCCATGCGACGAACATCGCGGAACGCTTCTTCGCACGCGGCGATGTAATCGACGCTACCGGAACGCAGGCTGTGTTCGAAAGCATCGAGGAACAACTGTTTGAGTTTGGCCGCGGTGATTTCGCGCATGTGCAGCAAGTTGATGAACAGAGCGCGGAAGGTCTTCAGGCTCTGCTCGCTGGTGGAACGCAGCGGGATCAGCGTCAGGTCCAGCGGAATCGAGGTGTGGCCACCGACCAGCAAACGACGCAGTTCATCCGGCTTGAGTTCGTAGGCTTTCAGACCTTCGCGCTCGAGGTTGTTGAACAGCTCTTTCTGCCGCAGGCAGGTGTCGTCTTTCTGGTAATGGGCCAGGTCGAGTTTGCCGGCGTAGGCAAAGAACTGGTGACCGAAACCGCCACCCGGGCCACGGCCGACCACGCCGATCACGTGCGGGCCGTGGGGCAGGGAGACTTCCACCAGGATGTAACTGGTGTCCGAGGCGAAGTAGAAGCGCCGGGATTGCTCCAGGCTGTACTTGCCGAAACTCATGTCCGACATGCGCGCCAGAATCGGGAACTGCAAGGCGTTGATCGAAGCGGATTTACCGAGGTTGTTCGCGCCGTACACCGACAACGGTTCTTCCAGCGGGAACAGGCCGAGGCTGTAACCGGCGGTGTTCAAAAGGGCAAAACGGCGAATGCCGTAGCGTTCCTTGCTCATGCGTCGGTCTCCTGTTCTTCGGCAATGGCGCGGGCCAGTGCGTCTTCTTCGCTTTCTTCTGCAAAGTCACTCAAGTCGAGCGGGTCATCGGTCTGCAGCAGCTTTTCGTCGCTGTCTTCGTCGATCAGCACCGGCGCTGGTAACGGCAGCACGCTGTGCAGGCTGGCGGCCAGGTCGCGGTCTTGCTGGACCGACAGGCAGACATCGAGGAAGCGGTGCATCGGCGGCAGGAAGCGGTAGACACCGTTTTCTTCGCCGGCGAAACCGAGCTGGGTCATGCGGCGCATGATCTTTTCTTCGAGTTCTTCGACGGTCTGCACTTCGGCCTGAATAAACAGGTCGCGGTACTTCTCCAGCAGCGATGGCAATTCATCGCGACCGAGGCTGCCGCCGTCGAGCACGGCGATCGGGTCACGGCCCTGGTCGGCCAGGTGTTCGACGAGGATGAAGGTGAACAGCGCCAGACGTTGTGCCGTTTTGTTTACCGCCGCCGCGGCCAGGTCCGGTACGAAGTAGTAGAAACCACGGGTGTCACACACCAGTTCAAAACCCAGCGCCTTGAACAGCGTGCGGTACTGGTCCTGGAAGTTCGACAGTTGGGCGTACAGCTCAGGGTCGCGGCGGCTGACGTGGTAGCCCTTGAACAGCTCGCGAAAAATCGGCGCCAGCTGGGACAGTTCGGATAGATCAAGATGCATTTGGGATGCTCGCAGAATCCTCGGCGGCGGTGTCGCGGGCCGAGAGCAGGGCGAAGGAGCGCAGGCTGACCTGGTGCTCGTGAGTGTGGTAATCGCGGCGTTCCAGACGCTCGCGCTTGAAGCGTTTTTCCCGCGACAGGCGCGAGAACCAGTAGAGCAATTCGTCGGTGGCGCCGTCCGGCTCCTGCTCCAGCAGCCAGCTCATCAGGTCCGGCATCGGCAGGGCATCTTCGCAACGTTCGAGCATTTCCCGAACCGTGCGTGGCGCGCGCGGGGCTTCGCCTTTCTGGGTCTTGTGGGCCTTGGGGAAACGCGCCGGTTTCGGCTCGAAACGGGCCAGGGCGTAGACATAGGCTTCGACCTGGCTGGCACTGCCGAGGAAGGTGCTTTGCGGGCGGGTGAACAGCGGCATCGCGGCTTGCGGCACCGCATCGATGCCTTTACGACGAATGGCCGACAACGCCAGGGCTGCGCCACGGGTCACGGCGTTATGCCGGCGTGCTTCTTCGCGCAGCGGCAGCAGCAGCTCGCGGGCGTGACGCAGGGTCAACTGGGCGCTGGTCTGCATTTCGAGGATGCGCGCGTGGGTGCGCAGCAGCATGTCGTCGTCGACCAGATGGCCGAGGCGCTGCTGTTCGGTGAGCATGCGCAACAACACGTTCTCAACCTTGCGCACGCCTTGTTCGAAGGCGCCGTCGGCATTCACCAGCTGAATCATCGGTTCGACGTATTCGTCCCAGGTCGCCAGCACTTCAGCATAACGCTGGCGCAGCGGAATCTGCCGGTCGCTGGTCTTGGCCCGTTCGGCGACGGCCACCAGGGCCTGTTCGTCGTTGGCGAGTTTCTTCAGCACGTCCCGCACGCGCATGTCGAGCAGGCGCAACTGGCGCGCCAGATCGTTGCCGTCGCGAATGTCGAAGGCGTCCTGGATGTAACCGGCCAGGCGTTCGAGGTGGCGCAGATAGGCTTCGATTTCCAGGCACAGGCCCAGACGGTGCTCACGGCGCAGGTAAGCGAGGAAGTCATGGATCTGCGCGTTGAGCTCGAAACGGTTCGGGCTTTTCGCCACGGGAACCAGAATGTCGAGGCGAATCCACACGTCCAGCAGGCTGGTGATGTCCTGCGGTGTGCTGTCCAGTTGCTGGGCGGCCAACTGTGAACGCAGTTCGTTGAGGCTCAGTGTGCCTTGGTCGAAGTGCTCGCACAGTGGCTCCAGAAGTGCCCAGTGTTCAGCGAGGGCGCGCAAGACGCGCTTGGGTTCGATCATCGGAATGGCCGGCTGGTTGACGATTAAAAGCCGCGATTGTACTGCATCGCGGCCGTGTCGATTCACTCTCGGGATGGGCTGTCGCCATTTTTCATAGGTGGAAAGACTATCGGTGAAGTCTATCGATCAACAGCGCGGGCGATCTTGAGCGAAGGGCGGTAGAATCACCACACTTTAGTTATCCACAAGTGGCCGACCTTTGCTTATCGAGTCCCGTCGCCGCGCTTATTTGACCGCCATGCAGGTGGTCAACTGGCTGCCGCGCACCGAATTGCCCTTTGCTGCGCCGTCGCGGCCCGAACTGCTGGAGATGCCCGAGCCAGTGGTCGTCGCCCCGGTTGCGCCGGCTCCCGTGGCCGAGGCACCGATGGAGCCCGTGGTCAAACCGGCCGAGCGGGTAAAAATCGAGGTGCCGCGGCCATCGTTGGCCAGCACCCGCACGAATGCCACGGTCGAAGCAGAGGAGGTCCCGGTCGCGGTCAAGCCGCCGGTCATTCCGCCACCGCGTTTCGCCCTGCAATTGCTGCGCGCGGGTCGTTGCCTGTTGCTGGTGGAGTTACCCACAGGCGAAAGCTTCCAGACCCGCGATCCGGCCTATCTGTTGCTCAAGGACATGCTGCGCGCCGCCGGTCTGCCAGACAGCCCGCAGATCGTCGGCGAGCCGGTGCGCTGGCCACTGCTGGCTCGCGGCACCATGGATCAAGGACCGGAAGCAGCTCGGGACTTCGTACAAGGTTTTCTGTCGGCCCGTCTGGAAGACGCACCCTGCGTCTGCCTGTGGCTGATCGGCTTGCCGGCGGTGCGTTTTGCCGGTGAGGCTAACGCCGAATCCTTCAACCGTGAACTTCAGGTCGAAGGCCTGGGTTCGGTCTGGGCCCTGCCGGGTCTGGAATTACTAATGGAAGAGCCACAGCGTAAGGCTGATGTCTGGCAAGCCATGCGTCGGCTGATGGCGCGCTGGAAAGAATCGAATGAGTGACGCTGTATCGTTCCGCCCGATGACCGAGGCGGACCTGGACACTGTACTGAAAATTGAATACGCGGCTTACAGCCACCCCTGGACCCGCGGGATTTTTCTCGATGGCCTGGGCAAATATCAGATCTGGCTGATGTTCGAGGGGCAGCAGCAGGTCGGTCATGGCGTGGTGCAGATCATTCTCGACGAGGCGCATTTGCTGAACATCACTGTCAAGCCGGAAAATCAGGGCCGAGGCCTGGGTTTGACGTTGCTGGAGCATTTGATGTCGATTGCCTACAAGGCAGAGGCGCGGGAATGTTTTCTGGAAGTGCGCGACAGCAACCGGGCAGCGTTTCGGTTGTATGAGCGGTATGGGTTCAATGAAATCGGACGTCGACGGGATTACTACCCGGCGGTGGGTGGGCGCGAAGATGCCGTGGTCATGGCTTGTACATTAGTGGATTGAGCCTTAAAAGCTTCGCGGGCAAGCCTCGCTCCTACGGGATTTGTGTCGAACACAAGATGTGAAGGACCCAGAACCTGAAGGAGCGAGGCTTGCCCGCGAAGGCATCCTCACTGACGAAAACGATCAACGTTTGCCATCCATTGGATCGCGCCGCGCCATCTCTTCTTCATCCAGCCCATTGCCCCCGCCGATGTCGTCTTCATCGACAATGCTCAAATCCCAATCCGCCTGGTCGCCGTCACCCTCTTCATGGGCGTCCCGTGCGCCGTCTTCACGGATCAAGGTTTCCGGGCTCATGTCATCGTCGGTGGATTCATGGTCATCGGTCGAGCCCCCGGTCATGCCGGCTTCACGGACGCGTTGGTCGGGGATCTTCTGCGTACGTTCGCGTTCGGGGATCAAGTCGCCGATTCTGGCGCTCGGCTCTTCCTCGTCGAAATTCAGCTCATGCACTGAGCCCATGCGGTCTTCGTTGTCGTCAATGGGCTCGGGTTGCGCCTCATCGAACGGACGTCGTGAATCAGTCATGGCATTCCCTCATACTGTAGGCCTTACTACAGTTGACCCACTGGGCTTGCGAGAATTCCACCGGCAGGGAGCACCGGATAGCCATTTAATGCATCAGGGCATCAGGAGGTATCTGCATCTCGCGCGTGACCCCGACACACGGTTGTCTGTCAAAGCAGCAAATCATTCTTGAGGTTTCATTGCATGAACGAATTACAAGATCTGATTGATAACAATGAGCGCTGGGCCGACGCGATCACCAAAGAAGATCCTGACTTCTTCGCCAAACTGGCCCGTCAGCAAACGCCGGAATTCCTGTGGATCGGTTGCTCCGATGCCCGCGTGCCGGCCAATGAAATCGTCGGCATGCTGCCGGGCGATCTGTTCGTGCACCGCAACGTGGCCAACGTTGTATTGCACACCGACCTCAACTGTTTGTCGGTGATCCAGTACGCGGTCGACGTACTCAAAGTCAAACACATCCTGGTCACCGGCCACTACGGTTGCGGGGGGGTACGCGCCTCGATGCAGGACCGTCAGTTGGGCCTGATTGACGGTTGGCTGCGCTCGATTCGCGATCTCTATTATGAAAAGCGCGACGAACTGGCCAAGTTGTCCACAGAAGAAGAGCGGGTCGACCGCCTCTGTGAACTCAACGTAATCCAGCAAGTGGCCAACGTCGGTCATACCAGCATTGTGCAAAACGCCTGGCACCGTGGGCAGAGCCTGTCGATCCATGGTTGCATCTATGGCATCAAGGATGGACGCTGGAAAAGCTTGAACGCCACCATCAGCGGTTTCGAACAGTTGCCGCCGCAGTACCGTTTGCGTCCGGTCGAGACGTTGTAAAAGCCTTTCAGCCGGGACTTCTTCGACGCCAGTGTTGAAAGAACTGTTCTCCATTGGCATTGGGCGACTCGTCATAGCCGGTGATCCAGCCACGGCAGCAAGGACAACCGCAGCGGCAGGCGAACTGCCGCTGCAGCTTGTCTTCTGTCGTGGCGAAATCCATCGTCAGTCGATCACCCTTTTTGATGTCTTTGAGCGCCCATAACCACAGCTCGCTCATGTCGAGAAAGACGTTGGGGTCGCAGGAGTGGCTCAGCAGACCACAGAAGCGCGGATCGTAGACGTGGATGCCTGGTGCCAGCTGCCGGGTGTGTCGGCAGCGATAGGGCAACAGATGTCCGGAAACCCTGCAGAGTCGGCTGATGCGGGGGAACTCGCGCAGCGCCGTGACAGCTGTTGCCGATCCTTGCGCGTTGTAGATGATTTCAAAGTCGTCTTGGGAGGGGAATCCAAGGCGAAGGGGCAACTCTACAAATGGATAGATGCCATTGGATGAGGGTGGGGTTATTCCTTGTTCGGCATGGGCTCTCATAACAATCCTTGTCAGCTGGGTGCTACGACCTCCATCAGCTGACTTCCTGTCAGCTCTGCAGCACATGGGTACGCCCCAAGCCTCTCGTAAATAAAACAACCGGTCTACTGTCAGATATGACAGGCGAAGAAAGCTCTTCCCCGCGTCAGCCATGGCTCACGCGGGGAAGGCTTTCATCGTTTACAGGTGCGGGGCAGGTGCGGAGGTCGCAAGAGACGGACTCTTTAGCTGTTTCAGCTGAGATTTGACCGTCGTTGTTGCGCATTTGGCCACGGCCTGTTCGGGCGTCAGGTTGCGGATCGAGGTGTAGAACAGCTCGCAGGTTTTTTCTTTTTGGGTCACTTGCCAGGTCTGAGTACAGCTTTTCAGCTGAACGGTAGGGTCAGTACCCGGTTTGCTGCCCATTCCCGCCTGCCAGCACGCGGCGCTCAAATCCTGCCCCATGACTTTCAGCCCAGCGGCATCGGCCTTGGCTTGGGCATCGCTGCCGCTGTAGGCCTCGGGATCGGCGGCGTACCAGATGTAGCTCGGGTGATTGGAGCCCAATACCGGAACCTTCACACCCTCGCTCGGGCTGATGGTTGCCAGGCCCAGCACGTCCACAGTCGGCCCGTATTGTTGCTTGATCCAGTTACGCACCGGTGCGCCGAAGGCAACCATTGGCAATGCAGCGCCGCTGGCGTTCTGGCTGACTTCCTTGACCATGGTGGTCTGGTAATCCTTGAAGTAGTCATAGACGCCTTCCAGGTCCTTGCCGGCGCTGGACGGCGCGGCAATCGGTGCGATGTCGATGATGGTCTGATAGCCCGGTGTCTGGTCGACAGGGATGCCGTTGGCGGTCAGCAGCGTGGCCCAACGGTCGGTGGTCTTGGACTCCAGATAGTCTTGGGCCTGGGTCAGCGAGTAATCCGGCGGGAAGTGCAGCAACTCGACGCTTTTGCGGTTTTCCAGCGCCATGCCCAGTGGCAGGAACAGGTACCAGTTATAAGTCCATTTACCATCGGCACTCAGCTTGTTGGCACCGTTGTAAGCCAAATCCCCAGCCTTGAGCAATGCGGTCAATGGCTTGTCATAGCCTTTGGGCACACCGCTGATATTGGCGTAGAGCTGCTCATTGTCGGTTTTGACCACTACTTTTGCGGTTTTGTAACCATCGCGTTGCACGCTTTGGGTCAGGTAGTGCTCGACTGTCTGTTCCAGCGTCCAGTTGCGATAGCAGATGACGTTGCAGTTGTTGGGGTAGGCGAACAGCCGGGTGACTCGTTCGGTACTGCCCAGATTCAGATCGACATCGGCGTGAGCGGCGGCACTCAGGGTGAGGGCTGCGAGGGTGAGTCCTGTGAGTTTTAACATGCTCAGATCCTTTTCAGCGTGGTCCCGATGATGGGGTGCATGCCATATTGGATCAGCGGCGTTACATATAAAAGCGGGTTCTCATGGTTTTTTCACAGGACTGCCCCGGTCTATTTGGGCCTTTCGACGCGAGAGTCCGGCCCCAAGTAAATATCCGGAGCCGGGTAAATATTAAGTATTACAACAGATGCAATGCCAGATGGCTGCCCGCGCGCAGGTATTCAATTTGCGCAACAACCGCATCCTTGACGATGGCTTCGCCTGTATCGGTCAACTTGGCTTTTTTGGCATCGATGATGGACGTTTGCATTAGCTGCATGACCACATCCATTGCTTTCTGGAACGCTGTCAGATTGTTGTGCAGGCCAAACTCGCGAACGACAGCGTCCATGCGGCGATCAGCATCATCACGCAACTTCTTATATTCAACGACTGAAACTCTACCGTCCTGGTAAATCTCATTGATCATTTCTTCCAGCGTTTTCGATACTAAAGACATCTGACGTGTTCATCCTTGGTTAACTTTGAGAAAGTAGGTTGTGAGACGCCGAAGTTTAACCCGCTGATTTATATATTTGAGATAGGAACTGACTGGGTTTGACGTCGGACGCAATCGAGTCTGCATGTAGGATAAATCTTGATCATTGCCCGTCCGGGCCGTAGCAACAGTAAATCAGTCGGTCCGTTGCGGTGATGCTGTGTGTGCGTGAAGTGCCTGGCGACATTTCTGGCACAGACGTTCACCTCGACGGAAATCCTTGATTACGCTTGGCCTGCTGCTGCCGTTGGGCATCAGCAGCGGCGTATTTCGGCGCGCGAGTACCGCGAATTGGGCGCTGTTCGGTAGCCGGCGCGGTATAAAGGTGTTCATGTTGCCACTATTTTTGTAGGACAACCCCGAAACACTCTTCAGAAAATATCCCCAAGGCCGATGGCTAGGCTGTATGCCGCTTTTTATCCCTGTCCATCGGTGCTTTCCATGTTCAACAAACGCTTGAAGCAGGAGCTGTCGGCTCTTCGCGAAGAACTCTCCAGCCTTCAGCAAGTCAAGGAGAGCCTGGACAGCGAGATGCTGGCCCTGACCCTTGATTCCGATGGCAGGATTCAATCGGCCAACCAGAATTTCATGGGTGAGATGCTCTATAAGGGTAACGATCTGGTCGGCCGGCACATCGAAGACATCGTCCCGGTTCATGTGAAGTCGGACGAATTCCACCGCCGCTTCAAGACTGCGTTGACCCGTGGTGAGCACTTTGCCGGCACGGTTCGTTTACTGCGGGGCAACGGTGCCGAAGCCTGGTTGCGGTCAATCGTGCAACCGGTGCGGTCCGCGGATGGCCGGATCAAACACTTCTCGATTTACTCCAGCGACCTGACCCGCACCATCGAGGCGTCTCGTGAGCATGAGAACCTGATCGGCGCACTAGTGCGCTCGACCGCCGTCATCGAGTTCGACCTCAATGGCAACGTGCTGACAGCCAACGAGCGGTTTCTCAGCGGTATGGGTTACAGTCTGGCGCAGGTCCAGGGCAAACATCACCGCACCTTCTGCGAACCAGAGGAATATAACAGCGCCGAGTATCAGAACTTCTGGCGCCGCCTGAACGCCGGCGAGTTTGTGGCCGATCGTTTCAAGCGTATCGATAGCCACGGTCGCGTGGTCTGGCTGGAGGCTTCCTACAACCCGGTGGTCGACGCCAACAACAAACTCTACAAAGTGGTGAAATTCGCCACGGTGATTACCGATCAGGTCAATCAGGAGCAGGCCGTGGCCGAAGCGGCCAACATCGCCTATAGCACCTCGTTGCAAACCGATAACAGTGCCCAGCGCGGTACCACTGTGGTGACTCAAGCGGTGGACGTCATGCGTGACTTGGCCAAACACATGCAAACCGCCGGCGAAGGTATCGAAGCGCTGAGCGAGCAATCATTGGTGATCGGCACCATCGTCAAAACCATCAGTGGCATCGCCGAACAGACCAACCTGCTGGCGCTCAACGCGGCCATCGAAGCGGCACGAGCGGGTGAACAAGGTCGAGGTTTTGCCGTGGTGGCTGACGAAGTCCGGCAACTGGCCTCGCGCACCAGCCAGGCGACCGATGAAATTGTCGGCGTCGTCCGCCAGAACCAGGACATGGCGCGCAACGCCGTGGCCCTGATGACCGATGGCAAACTCCAGGCCGAACAGGGGCTGGCGTTGGCGGCGGAGGCGGGTACGGTGATCGTCGAAATCCAGGACGGTGCGCAGAAAGTGGTGAACGCGGTTGGGCAGTTTGCCAACCAGTTATCGAATTGATGCTATCTGTCCGGTGTGAATAGCTCTAAAAAGATCGGGCCTGCTTTTGCGGCTTGATCAGACATAAAAAAGGCTTACCTCCCGGTAAGCCTTTTCTTATTCCTGCGTACGACTCAATCCCCCAACGCTTCCCCCTCGCGCCGTGGGTCGGCTCCGCCGGCCAGCGCCGCTTTCCCCTGTGCATCCTTGACCCGAACAATCGCCTGAGTCCCGCTGGTCATGTCGATCTCGTTCACGCTGTGCCCTTTGACCTTCAGGGCCTGAATCAACTCTGTGCTGAACTGCCCCTGTTCCAGTTCGGTCGGGCCATTGCGGCTGCCGAAGTTGGGCAGGCTGATGGCCGCTTGCGGGTCGAGGTTCCAGTCGAGCAAGCCGATGGTGGATTTGGCCACGTATTCGATGATCTGCGAGCCGCCAGGGGAGCCGACGGTGGCCAGGAACTCGCCGTTCTGACGGTCGAAGATCAGCGTTGGCGCCATGGACGAGCGGGGGCGTTTACCCGGTTCGACGCGGTTGGCGACTTTTTGCCCGTTCTCTTCGGGAATGAACGAGAAGTCGGTCATCTGGTTGTTGAGTAGAAAACCCTGGACCATCAGGTGCGAGCCAAACGCTGCTTCCACGGTGGTGGTCATGGATACGGCGCCGCCTTCGTCATCGACCGCCACCACTTGCGAGGTCGAGATGCGTAGCGGCGAGCGGTCCGGCGCGTAGGCAACCTGAATACCTGGCGGGGTGCCGGGTTTGGCCTGACCCATGCTGCGTTCGCCAATCAAGGAGGCGCGGCTGGCCAGATAAGTCGGGTCGATCAGACCTTTTACCGGTACGGGTACGAAGTCGGAGTCGGCGACATACTGCGCTCGGTCGGCGTAAGCCAGGCGCTCGGCTTCGGCGATCAGGTGCACGGCTTCAGATGACGGCTCGATGCCCGCCGGCTTGCTGGTCTTGATCGGTTTGAGTGGTGCCAGGGCAAAACGCGGGTCGCGGGTTTCCAGTGCCTGCAAGGTGCCGAGAATTTGCGCCACGGCAATTCCGCCCGACGACGGTGGCGGCATGCCGCAGACTTGCCAGCGCTTGTAGTCGGTGCACAGCGGCGCGCGTTCCTTGGCCTTGTAGCCTTGGAGGTCGTTCAGCGACAGGCTGCCGGGGTTGGCGTGGCCCTGCACCTTGGCGACGATCTCTTTTGCGATCGACCCTTCATACAGCGCATTGGGGCCTTCCTTGGCGATGCGCTTGAACACCGCGGCGAGTGCCGGGTTTTTCAGCGGTGTGCCGATAGCTTTCGGGCTGCCATCGGTATTCAGGAAGTAGGCGGCCATGTCCGGCGAGCGCTGTATTAACGCGTCTGCGGTGATCAACTGATGCAGTCGTGGCGAAATGGCGAAGCCCTGTTCCGCGAGTTTGATGGCGGGCTCGAACAACTTCGCCCATGGCAGGCGACCGTGCTGTTGATGGGCCAGCTCCAGTGCCCGCAATACACCCGGCGTCCCCACCGAGCGTCCGCCGATCTGTGCTTGGGTGAACGGCATCGGTTTACCGTCAGCTTGCAGGAACAGTTTCTCGGTGGCACCGGCCGGAGCGGTTTCGCGACCGTCGTAGGTGCGCACAGCCTTGCCATCCCACAGCACGATCAACGCGCCACCGCCAATACCCGACGATTGCGGTTCGACCAGCGTCAACACCGCTTGCATGGCAATGGCCGCATCAATCGCCGAGCCGCCCTCACGCAGCATTTCCCGCCCGGCTTCGGCTGCCAGCGGGTTGGCAGCTGCGGCCATGTGTTTCGAGGCGTGCCGGGTCTGCAGGTCGGTGCGATAACCGGAGGCGATTTCCGGCGCGACCGGCAGAGTAGAGACTGACGGCGAAGAGGGCAGGGTATTACACGCGGCGAGGGTTAAAGCGGTGGCGATCAGCGAAAAAGCTGACAGGCGATAGCGACTCAAGTGGAAGGCTGAGAACACGCGGGGCACTCCGTCCATGGGATAAAAGGTCCGGGGACTTTATCGACCGAGGGGGGTGGTACGCAAATCAGGGTTTCCCGTAACTTTTCTCGAGGCATAAAAAAACGGCCTACCTTTCGGTAAGCCGTTTTTAGTACTTGGTGGCTACACAGGGACTTGAACCCCGGACCCCAGCATTATGAATGCTATGCTCTAACCAACTGAGCTATGTAGCCAAGTGGCGCGCATTATTCACCTGTAATGGAAATGCGTCAAGCGTAAATCTAAAATATTTCTCCACACTTTCAACCGCTTATCCCGCCGAGCCGAAAAAACCGGTCAGGGGCGGGCGTCAACTGAGCTGAAATCTCCCGGTATTCGCACTCAAGGCCTTGCTGCCCTGGCTCAAGGTGTCCGCGGCGAGGTTCACCGCCCGCGCGCCTTCGAGCAAGCGTACCGCCGCCTGATCGACTTGCTGGATGTTGCCGCTGACTTCATCGGCGGTGCTCGCTTGCTCTTCGACAGCGGTAGCGATCTGCGCCAGGGTGTCGGTGACGCTCTGCACTGCGCTGGCGATTTCCCCCAGTCGCTCGCCGAGACCGGTGACGGCTTGCGCATCCGATTGTGCCTGGCCGCAGGCGGCTTCCATCAGGCTTACCGCTTCGTTGACGGTGCTGCGCAGGCTGTCGACGGTACCGGCAATTTGCGCGGTGGAGGACTGGGTGCGTTGCGACAGGCTGCGCACTTCATCGGCCACCACCGCAAAACCACGACCTTGCTCGCCGGCCCGTGCGGCCTCGATGGCGGCGTTGAGGGCCAGCAGGTTGGTCTGCTCGGCGACGCCGCGAATGGTATCGACCACCAATTGAATTTGCTGGCCTTGCTCGCTGACCCGCCCCAGTGCCGCCGCGGTGTCGTTCAAGCGCTGATTGAGCTGCTGAATACTCGCTGTCGTGCGTTGACTGTCGCGGCTGCTGTCGGCGGCGATGCGCTGGGTGTGCTGAGCGCTGCCGGAAGCCTGTTCGCAACTCTGGGCGACCCCTTGAGAGGTCGCGGCCAATTGCGTGGCTGCAGCGGCGATCTGACTGATCTGCAACTGCTGAGCCTCGACTTCGCCCAGAGCGCCGCTGGAGTGATCGTTGAGGGTGCGCACCGCGTTACTCAGTTGCAGGGTTTCGTGATCGACCCCCAGCAGGCTGTTGCGCAGTTGCACCACCGCGACATTCAGGGCAGTGCTGATGGCCGCCAGTTCGTCGCGCCCCTGCACCGGTACTTGCAGGCTCAGGTTGCCATCACGCAACGCTTCGGCCAGTAGCGTGATGCCGCTCGCGCTGCGACGGATCGAGGCCTGCAAACAGGTGAACAGGTACAACGCGGCCAGTAGCAGGCAACCAAAAACTGTCGCCACCAGGATGAATTGGCGGATGGCCGAGCCGTGGTAATAATCCAACCGTTGATCCAGAGAAACCAACGATTGCTGACGCAATGAGGCGAGGTCGCCGAGGAGGGCGTCGAGGCTGCGTTCGAAGTCTTCCGGCTTGAGGTTGATGCTGCCGCCGAAGACGCCCTCGTCCAGCACTTTCAAACCGGCGTCCAGATGCTTGAGGCTGTCGTGGTATTGCCCGGCCCAGGTTTGCAAGGCGCTGGGCAGGCGCGCTTCCAGCAGGCTGGCGGTTTTCACCAGCTGTTCCCGGGCATCGCCGATGCGGCTGCGCAAGTCCCGCAGTTGCAGGCGGCTTTGCAGGGTGAACTGCCCGGACACCACCGACGCCTGACCAACCGCGGCGAGGCGCCCGACCCGTTCGATCAGGTCCGGTGCGTGTTGAGTGGAGATCTGCGTCAGCAGATATGTTTCCAGCCATGGCGCCAGGGTCAGGCGATTGTCCATGGCGATTTGTTCGCGCAGGGCTTGCAGGGCGCTCAAGGCATTAGTGAAGCGATCGTAACCGTCCGGCCACCAACCGATGCTGCTCAGGCTTTTCGAGTCCAGGCCGGTGAGAGCCGTTTGCAGGGCTTGATAGCGGGTGAGGGTTTGGCCCTCGGCACCTTCGGTTTTCAGGGCATTGCCCAGGTCCATAGTGGCTTGGGCGACGGCTGGCTGAACCGCGTCGAACGCTGCCATCGCCGCGATGGTTGCGGGTGTCGGCTGGCGATTGGTTTCGGTGGCGCGCCAACGAGCAGCGCGGTCACGCTGGGCGGCGAGCAGGTTGTCGAGCGCGTCGAGGGCGAGCAATTGACGAACCCCGGCGCGCTCGCCGGAGATCAGGCTCAACTTGTCACGATAGTCCTGACCGATCATCCACAGACTGCCCGCCAGTGGCAGGATAAACAGCAGAAACAGCAGCTGAAATTTGCGCGCGAAGCCGAATCGCCCCAGCAGCCCGATCCCCGGTGATAAAAAAGCCTGCATGCCCCATGACTCCTCTGGACACCACGCATCATTAGCGTGCGTCGAGGTCATTGCGACCGCGACTTGTGCCCTTCTAAAAGGCCTCGAAAGTTCACCTTGGTCCGCTCTGTAGGCCGACTCTGTAGCGAAACTTCCCATTCTCGGTTCCCTTTGTAAGGGGCCGCGTTGAAGCGGATAAACAAGGCAAGATTCAGACCATGGCGTTGAGCTATCACCTTCTTTTTTTGAGGTCGTTAGCAGGCTAAGGGGATGGCGCTACTGCACCGAAAAATGGCACATTGACCGGCCTGCCAGCGCGCACCCATCCGCAGTACGGAAACTCTCATGGCTATCAGCAATGCTCAGACCGCCGCCACGTCGGCGCCCGCCACTTCACAAAGCAGTCCGTTGGTCATGCGCATCATCGGCGCGGTGGCGCTGGCGCATTTGATCAACGATCTGATTCAGGCGGTATTGCCGTCGATCTATCCGATGCTCAAGGCCAGCTACGGCCTGAGCTTCACCCAGATCGGTCTGATCACCCTGACCTTTCAACTGACGGCCTCGCTGTTGCAGCCATGGGTCGGTTACCACACGGATCGTCATCCCAAACCCTGGCTGTTGCCGGCCGGTACCGTGTGCACATTGATCGGCATTCTGATGATGTCCGTGGTCGGTAGCTTCCCGATGATTCTGCTGGCGGCGGGGTTGATCGGTGTCGGTTCATCGACCTTTCACCCGGAAGCTTCTCGTGTGGCGCGATTGGCTTCGGGTGGGCGTTTCGGCTTGGCGCAGTCGACGTTTCAGGTCGGTGGTAATGCGGGCTCGGCCTTCGGGCCGTTGCTGGCGGCGGCGATCATCATTCCCTACGGTCAGGGTAATGTGGCCTGGTTTGGACTGTTTGCGCTGTTTGCGTTGTTCGTGCTGTACCGGATCAGCCGCTGGTACGCCAATCACTTGAACCTGTTCAAACTCAAACAAGGTCAGGCAGCGACTCACGGCTTATCGAAAGGCCGGGTAATCAGTGCCTTGGTGGTGCTCGGGTTGCTGGTGTTCTCCAAGTACTTCTACATGGCCAGTCTTACCAGTTACTTCACGTTCTACCTAATCGAGAAATTCGACCTGTCGGTGGCCAGCTCGCAATTGCATCTGTTCCTGTTTCTCGGTGCGGTAGCGGCAGGGACCTTCTTCGGCGGGCCGATCGGCGACAAGATCGGGCGCAAGGCGGTGATCTGGTTTTCGATCCTTGGTGTGGCGCCGTTCACACTGCTGCTGCCTCATGTGGACCTGTTCTGGACCAGCGTGTTGAGCGTGGTGATCGGTTTCATTCTCGCCTCGGCGTTCTCGGCGATCGTGGTATATGCCCAGGAACTGGTGCCGGGTAACGTCGGGATGATTGCAGGGGTGTTCTTCGGCCTGATGTTTGGCTTTGGCGGGATTGGTGCGGCGCTACTCGGGCATCTGGCGGATATTCACGGCATTGAGTACGTGTACTTCCTGTGTTCGTTCTTGCCGTTGCTGGGGGTGTTGGCGATCTTCCTGCCCAGAACCAAAAAAGCCTGAACCAACCGATGTGGGAGCCTCTGTGGCGAGGGGGCTCCCACGATGGCAGCTCAAAAAATCCGCAACGGCAAATTCGCCACCAGGCGGAACTCGTCGTAGCTACCATCAATCTGCCCGCCCGTGGCGCGATGGTTGTAGACGATGGTGCGAAACACCGCATTCTTCAGCGCGCCGGATTGCACCACGTACGCCACCATTAAACCGTTTTCATCGTGCTTGGCATTGTCCAGGCCCCGCACATTGTAACCGGTATTGCGCCCGTTACGGTCGCCGCTGTAATGGGTGCCGTCGATGTCCCAGCCCTTGGCGTGCCACAGGCTGGTAGTCAGGCCCGGGACTCCAAAGGACGCCAGGTCCAGGTCGTAGCGCAGTTGCCAGGACTTCTCGTTCGGGCCGTTGTAGTCCGAGTACAACGAGTTGGCCATGTAATTGCCCGTGGACTCCCAGACGTAATCGAAATACTCGTCGCCGAACACCTGCTGCCAGGCCAGGGTCAGGCTGTGGGCCAGATGCGATGCGGTGAATGCCAGGCTGAAGGCGTCGTTGTCGATATAGCCCAGGCGCTGCTCGCCCTGATCCTCGGTGTGGTAGTAATTCAGTGCGGTCTTGAGCGCGATTTGACGCCGATCCCCGATCAACTGGGTCAACCCCAGATAGGTCTGCTGCCACATGTCCTCGAAGCGTGAAGCGTAGAGGCTGACGTCCAGGCCGTATGGGCTCTTGGCCAGCCCGCCGAGGTAGGAAATACGCGACCCCGAATACGCCCGGTTGCCGAAGGTGGTGGTGAGTTTCTCGCTGCCGGTACCGGTGCGTGGAATCGCCCGTTCGAAGCTGCCCGCCTGCAATGACAGCCAATCGAGTTCGTTGCTGAACAGGCCCACGCCCTGAAAGCTCGAGGGCAGGGCGCGATTGTCCTTGTAGCGCAGCATCGGGTTGTCGGTGAGCAAGCGACCAGCCTTGATTTCAGTGCTGGAAAAACGCAGCCGCAGATCACCCACCCCCAAGCGGCTCCAGGTCGGTACAGCATCGCCGTCGCTGTCCACCAGCACCCGATCGCCACCAT
The DNA here is from genome assembly GCF_030687395.1 of Pseudomonas wuhanensis. Lineage (GTDB taxonomy): Bacteria > Pseudomonadota > Gammaproteobacteria > Pseudomonadales > Pseudomonadaceae > Aquipseudomonas > Aquipseudomonas wuhanensis. The sequence continues at coordinate 1,081,538 of NZ_CP117430.1, forward strand.
TGGCGACGCGCCCATGTCCGCGCTCCAGGTTGATCGCGCTGAACAATGAGGCGTCTAGCCCGAAGCCGATCGGCCCTTGGGTATACCCGGAGCTGTAGTTGAGCATTGCGGTCTGCACCCAGGTTTCGCGAATGCGGGTCCGCTCCAGGCCATCGGCTTTCTTGATAACCAGATAGGTAGAACGTCGGGTGTGCTGGTTGGCATAGTAATGGCGCAAGTTCAGCCCCAAATGGCTGCCGTCGATAAAACCCGGGGCCTCGGCTTGCGTGGCCAGCGTTTCGGCCGCGGTGGCAATCAAAGGGCTGCCGATGGCGCTGCCGGCCATCAGAAGTACACGAAAATCCATTTCGATAAGTCTCTGGAGGAAAAAAGCAGGCGCACGTCACTAATGCTGTCGTTGAAGAAATTTGAGCGACAAAAATCCTGTGGGAGCGAGGTTTGCCCGCGAAGAGTGCACCGCGGTTTTTCAGCGATTACGCGTTATCGTTCTTCGCGGGCAGTCACGCTCCCACAGGGCGACAAAACACTTCAGCGAGGCGGCGGGCTGGGCCAGTGCCGAATCGTGCCGCGCCAGTTCTCATAGGTTTTGCCGAGCTGAAGCAACCACTGATCAGCGAAACGCGGGGCAATCATCTGCAGGCCGATTGGCATGCCTTGGTCGGTAAAGCCACAATTGATCGACAGCGCCGGCTGCTCGCCCATGTTCCATGGCACGGTGAAAACAATGTGCTCGAACGGCCGCCGCGGGTCATTGGTGGGCGAAGCCCATTCAGCCGCAAAGGCACTGACCTGGTTGGTCGGCGACAACACCAGGTCGACATCTTGAAAGACTTCGGCTGCCCGGCGGCGGATTTCGAACGTCTGGTTGAACCCCTCGACTGCCTGCACGGCGGTCAGATGTTCGGCCGCCGCCGCCCAGTCGCGTATGTAGGGCAAGACCTGATCCAGCCGCTCGGGGCTCAGGGCTTGCAACTGACTCCACTGTCGCGCCTGCCAGAAATGATCCAGGCCCTGGAGCACGGCGCGATCCATCAGTGGCTGGATATGACGTACCTGAGCTCCTTGGCTTTCAAATAGGCGAGCCGCTTCCCGGACCGCCGAGCACACCTGTTCGTCCGGTTGAATGCCACAACCGGGGTCGAGCATCAGGCCGATTTTCAGCCCTTGGACCGACAGCCGTCCCAGTGCCCAATCGCCTTGTTCCGGTGGCAGGCTGGTGGCATCCCGCGCATCGGGGCGGGACAGGTAGCGCATCATCAGTGCGCAGTCGTCCATGTTGCGGGTCATGGGCCCGGCGCAACGGCCGGTGTAATACGGATCGATGGGAATGCGCCCGAGTGTCGGCTTGAACCCCACCAACGCGCACCAGGCTGCGGGCAAACGGACAGAACCGCCGATGTCGGTGCCGACATGCAGTGGGCCATAGCCGGCCGCTGCCGCCGCCGCCGCGCCGGCACTGGAGCCACCGGGATTGTTCGCCAGGTTCCAGGGATTGCGTGTCACACCGTGGAAACTCGACAGCCCCGACGACAACATGCCGTAGTCCGGCACCGTAGTCTTGCCCAGGACAATCGCCCCGGCCTCACGCATCCGCGCCGCCGGTGGCGCGTCGACGGTGGCCGGGGTCGATTCGGTAGCGGCGCAACCCAGGGGAATGCAGTCGCCTTGCGTCGCGATCAACTCCTTGAGCGTCACGGGCAAACCATCGAGCATTGCGCGGGGCTGGCCCCGGCTCCAGCGCTCGCTGGCGGCGGCCGCCTGTTCCCGGATCCGTTGCGGGTCAAAGGCGTACAGCGCGTTGATATGGGGTTCCCAGCGCTCGATGTGGGCCAGCAAATGGTCGTAATACTCCAGCGGCGACAGCTCCTTGCTGGCGAACAACACCAACAGTTGCACCGCCGAAAGATCATGCAAATCGTTGACGCAGCTCATGCCGATAACCGTCCTTTGATATTCAGGGGCAAGCGCCGCGAGCGGCGGCGCGAAAGGGCCAGGCTCAAGCGCCTGGCACCACCGAAACGTCAGCCGGGGACGATGAGCGCAAACCGTAGAACCATGCCATGAGCGCCCCGACGGCACCCATGATTACGCAATAGCCTACGCAAACCCAAGGGCTCCACGGCATCAGGCCGATCAGCAGCAGCGGCGTGGTACTGGCCCAGAGTGCGTAGGCAATGTTGTAGGTAAAGGAAATGCCGGACACCCGGATCCGTGCCGGAAACAAACTCACCATCACCGACGGCACCGCGCCCACTACGCCGCAGGTCAGGCCGGCCACGGCATAGGCCACGCTGATCCAGTAGCCGCCACTGATCAGGCTGGCGTAGAGCAGCGCTGTCCCTACCGGCAGCAGCAGGCTATAAACCAGTACCGCGCGCCAGGCGCCGATCCGGTCGACCAGTAACCCCGCCAGCACACAGCCGATATTCAGGAACACAATGCCCAGGCTGCTCAGCGCGAAGGTATGGCTGGCACTCATGCCGAAGCTTTTCTGCATGACGGTCGGGGTGATCACCACCAGCACCACCACCGCCGACGTCAACACACAGGTCAACAGCATCGCCGGCAGGATGGAGGTGCGGTGATCGCGCAATACCGTCCGCAACGGCAGCTCCGCATCCATCTCGCGTCGCGCCTGCAAGGCCATGAACACTGGGGTTTCGCTCAGCCAGCGCCGCAGCCAGACCCCGATCACCCCGAATACACCGCCGAGCAGGAAGGGGTAACGCCAGGCGAAGTCGAGGATCTCGGCGGGGCTGTAGATCCGCGCTAGAAGGGTCGCGGTCAGGGCTCCCAGCAAATAGCCGAACGTCAATCCGGCCTGCAACACTCCCAAGGCATAGCCCCGATGCCCGACCGGGGCATGCTCGGCCACGAACACCCAGGCGCTCGGCACCTCGCCGCCCACCGCGGCACCTTGCAGCACTCGCAACAGCAGCAGGATCAAGGGAGCCCAGTAACCGATCTGTTCATAGGTCGGCATGATCCCGATCAACAGGCAGGGCAAAGCCATCATCAGGATGCTCAGGCTGAACACCCGCTTGCGTCCCACCCGATCAGCAAAGTGCGCCATCAGGATGCCGCCCAGCGGGCGTGCCAGATAGCCGGTGACGAAAATCCCGAAGCTTTGCAGCAAGCGCAGCCACTCCGGCATTTCAGGTGGAAAGAACAGCTGGCTGAGGGTCAGGGCGAAGAACACAAAGATGATGAAATCGTAGATTTCCAGCGCACCACCCAGCGCCGCCAGGCCCAGGGTCTTGTAGTCAGACCGGGAAAAGCGACCGGGTTGTGGATAAGTAGGGGCCGTCATAAAGGGACTCTGAACAGGTACTCATGAAAGTTCGCGTCTGAAACAGCATTCGATAATGCCATCAGGTATCTAGCCGGCAATGGTCCATCCAATTACCGGTCGGGACAACCAGACAATGCATCTGGGTTGCTTTTTAGGGCAAATCTGTACATTGAGTTTTCTTGCGTTTAACCAATAATCGGGCACTTCCTATCCCTGGACATTGAGCGCAACATGGAAGAAATTCAGCGTAATTTCGACGATTTTAATCACCCGGACGTTGAAGCGATTGCGATTATCCGCGGTCGCGTGCTGCAGGCATTGCAACAGTATTTGTTGGAGCGCGACTTCAAACAGTTGATGCCCATCCTCATGTCGCCCATCACCGATCCGTTAAACCATGCGGTGTACCCCGCAGAGCTTCAATACGAAACGCGGCGCCTGAAACTGACCGCCAGCATGATCTTCCATAAACAGCTGGCATTGACCGCCAGGGGGCACGACAAGATTTTTATCGTGGCGCCGAACATTCGCCTGGAAAAAGCCGAGATCAAGGATTCGGAGAACCACTTGCTGGAATTCTCCCAATTCGACTTCGAAATACGTGACGGCAACATGCACCAGGTCATGGCGCTGATCGAAGGCTTGATCAAGCACACCTTCGCCGAAGTCAGGCAACACTGCTCGGCCCAGTTGGTCCACCTCAACCGCCATCTGCCGCACTACGACACGAATTTTCCGATCTACAGCTCGGACGAGTTGCGCGCCGAGTATGGCGACGACTTCGAGAAGATCATGTCGGCCAAGGCCCACACGCCGTTCTTCGTCACCAACTACCGCCGGGAATTCTATGACCGTGAAACACCCGGCAAGCGCGGCCAGTACAACAACTACGACCTGATCTATCCCGATAGCTACGGCGAAGCGCTGTCTGGTGCCGAACGTGAGTTCGAGTACGAGCAGATCATCTACCGCATGGAAGAGTTGTCGATGGACCTTGCGCCCTTCGCCAATTACCTCGAAGTCGCCAAGCGCGGCTTGCTCCCCTCGAGCGCCGGCGGCGGGCTGGGGATCGAGCGACTGCTGAAATTCATCTGCGGCAAGCGCCGTATCCGCGACGTCGCGCTGTTCGACCGCACTGTCGATACCAACTTCCTGTTCTGACCCACCGTCACTTTTGCGCTGCCCCCGCCCTTCAGGTGGCGGCAGGCGCTGCTCTGGAGAAAAACCATGCCCGCGTTGCGTATCCACTGGTGCTCACCGCTCGATAGCGGTCAACAAAAGGCTTCCGAGAAATACAACACCGGCGCCCTGGACTTTGCCGGTATCGTCGACTTCGCCCAGGAAGCCGATGAGTTGGGGATTGACTCGTTGCTGATGGGCATCAGCTACCACATGCCCGACCCACTGCCCATGATCGGCGCCCTGGTGCGCGAGACCAGCCGGGTCAAATTCATCCTGGCGTATCGCCCCGGCCTGCTGCCGCCGACGCTGTTTACGCAGATCGTCAATACCGTGTCGTGGATGTCCGACAAGCGCATCGCATTGAACCTGGTCGCCGGTATTTCCCCTGATGAGCAAGCCTTTTATGGCGACTTCGTGGCCCACGACGGACGTTATGAACGCACCAGCGAATTCCTCGAGATCGTGCATCGTTTCTGGAAAGGCGAAACGCCCCTGACCCATCACGGCGCTCATTACCGTATCGAGCAAGCGCAATTGGGATTGCCGTACAAAGACAACGAACGCCCACACATCTATCTGAGCGGCGCTTCGGAGATCGCCCAGCAGATTGCCGTGAAACACAGCGATTGCTGGTTACGCTACGGCGACACGCCGCAAGGTATTGCCGAGGCCAGCCGGGCAGTGCTCGAGGCCGGTTGCTCGGTGGGGATTCGCATGCACGTGCTGGCTCGCGAAACCCGCGAGGAAGCTTTGTCGGCTGTTGAAAGCATGATGGAAAACCCCGATGAGCAGCATCGCGAATGGGTTCGCCAGTTCGTCGGACGTTGCGACTCCGAAGCCGTCAAGACCTCGTTCCGCCTGGCCGACAAGGCCGAGCACGATTGGCTGTCGCCAATGCTTTGGTCCGGTGCCGTGGCCTATCGTGGCGGTCCGGCGCTGTGCGTGGTCGGCAGCTATCAGGAAGTTGCCGAGTATTTGCTGGAATACAAAAAAGTAGGGGTCAGCGAGTTCATCTTTTCTGGTTGGCCTACCCGTGACGAAATGCGCGGTTTCTGCCGCCATGTATTGCCACGTCTGCGCAAGCTCGAGGCAGAACTGGAAAGCCAGCATGCATGAAACCGTCCGGCTGCGCCGTTTCGGTGCCGGCCTGCTGTTCGCCTTGCTGGCGGAACAAACGGTGCTGTTCGCAGTACCGTTGTTGATCTTCCAGCTCACCGGCAATGTCCGTTACTCCGGTGTGGCGTTTGCTCTGGAATGGCTACCGGCACTGCTGGCTTATCCGTTCGCCGGATTGCTGGCGGACCGCTTCGGCGGGCGCCTGCTGTTCCGCCACGCCAATACCGCGCGGGCGCTGAGCCTGGGGTTGACCGTCGGGGTCTGCTGGTATGCGCCAACGCTCACTGTCTGGGCCCTGATCGGCAACGGCATCGTGCTCTCGCTGCTGATGGCTCCGGTGCGCATGGCGGTGGAAAAGAGCGTACCGCTGATCGCCGGCCCCGAACGCCTGGCCCACTGCCAGTCCCTGGTGCAAAACATGGAGCTGCTGGCCATGGCGCTGGGTCCGGCGTTGGCGGCACTGCTGGCGATGTACGCCGACAAGCGCCTGCTTCTGGGTCTGGCGGCGCTGGCATTCGCCGTGGCCGGTGTGTGCTGGAAAGGTCTCCCCAATACCCAGTCAGCCAGCCCGCCGAAAAGCATCCGCAAGGACTTGGCTCTGGGCTGGAGTCTGTTGTTGAACAATCCGCCGGTCCTGTCCCTGGCACTGCTCAACTTCACCATCAACCTGGCTTTCGCCTGCGTCCTGAGCGCCAACGCCTTTGTCATCAGTGGTGTATTTGGCGCCGCCGACGGGGTCTTTGGTTTGATGAACGCTGGCGCCGGTGCACTGGGCCTGCTCAATTTCATTTTGGTGCCAAGGCTGCTGGCGCGGATGTCGATCTACCGTCTAGGCACACTGGGTTTTGCCTTGCTTTGCCTGGGCCTGATCTGCATGGGCCTGGCCAGTGGCGTGGTGCTCTATGCCATCAGTTTTCTCCTGGCGATGGCCGGCTGCGCCTTGTTCAACGTGTTTAACCGAACCCAGCGCATCAAGGCGATTGCCGCCGACCATTTGGGCAAGGTGATGGGCCCGTTCTACCTGGTCAACCTGCTGTCCTACCCATTGGGTGGCCTTCTGACCGCCAGCATCGGCCATGAATATGGGGTCCAGACGTTGATTCTGGCCATCGCGCTGCTGCTCACCATCCCCGGTGCCTTGCTGTTCAACCTGACCACCCGGCGGTTTCGCGCCGCCCTGGACTTTCCCCCCTCAGCCATGGAGGCAACGCAATGAAAGGATCACAACACTGCCTGATTGCAACCGTCGAATCGGATTCGCACATGTGGAACCTGGTTTATCTGCAGTTGTGGCTGGCGGAGCACGGTTTCAACGTCAAGAACCTCGGCAGTTGCACCCCGGTGGAGGTGGTTCTCGCCACCCTGGAGCTCCGGCGCACGCAATTGCTGGTGGTCAGTAGCGTCAATGGTCATGGGCATTTCCAGGGGTTAGAGCTGATTCGCCAAGTGCGCCAGCAACATCCGGATCTGCCTTGTGTCATCGGCGGCAAGTTGACCACCTCGGAAGACCAGACGCGGGCGGTTCGCCAAGAGCTGCTGGCCGCCGGTTTCAACGAAGTGTTCATCGGCCCCGACGCCATCGAGCACTTCGAAAACTATCTCAATACCCTCGAACGCTCGAAACCTGCGCTCGTCCTGGGTACCGGCACGGCGCCGTGCTGGACCTGAGTCCAGCCCTCTTTTTATTTTTCACAGGATCGAATCGATGCATATCGTTATCGTCAATCGCTGGCCGCGCTTCCAGGACCCCAGTCGCTGGGACAATGAACTGACCCGCTACGAAGAGTTCTTCGATCATCAGCGGCACCGGATCAGCTATGTGGTCGACGGCCCTGGTGCCGAGGGGGTGCTGGCCCCCCGCGACCATATCGCCCACTTGGTACAGGTCGATGACGTCAATCAGTACCCCCAATTGCTGGCGGGCGTTCAGGAAGTCATCGACCGCGTCGGCCCCGTGGATCAATTGATTGCGCTGTCGGAGTTCACGCTGGAGATCGTGGCGCGGGTACGCCAAGCGCTGCACATTCCTGGCCACGGGCCGGAGCAGGTGGCGGTCTATCGCGACAAGGCGCGAATGAAAGAAGTACTCCAGGAACACGGTTTGCCGGTGCCACCGTTCGTTCGCTGCGATGACGTGCAGCAGGCGCTGGACTTCGCCGATGCGGTCGGCTATCCGGTGATCGTCAAACCGGTGGATGGCGCCGCCAGCATCGGCGTCGTCAAGGTCGAGGACGCCCAAGCCCTGCGCGCGATACTTAGCGAAGTGGACCTGGGGCGCTATGAGGTCGAGGCCTTCATCCAGGGCCAGACCTATCACATCGACGGTTTCACCGATGACAGCGGCGCGGTGCCGTTCCAGGTGGTGTCGCGCTATATCAACAGTTGCCTGGACTTCGCCAGCGCCAAGCCACTGGGGTCAGTGATCCTGCAATCCTCGGAGCTGCGTACCCGGATCCAGGCTTTCAGTGAGGCTTGCCTGCGGGCATTGAACCTGCGCAGCAGCGCCTTTCACCTGGAAATATTCGTCGAGGCGGATGGCTCGCTGGTGTTCCTCGAAGTGGGAGCCAGGGTGGGCGGCGCCGAGGTGCCACACCTGATCAACAAAGTCTTCGGCGTGAACCTCTATGAGCATTGGCTCAAGGGGCTGGCCGGTGAAAAGGTGCCCTTGCCGACGATCCCGGCTGACCCCAGCGGCGGCTGGCTGGTCGTCCCCAAACCGGCGCAATTGCCGTGCCGAGTGATCGAGGCGCAATCGCTGCGCCCGCACCTGAACTCGCTCTGGCGAGAATTGCTGCCCCGGCCCGGGCAGATCCTCGAAGCTGGCGGCAGCTACGACGCGCTGCACAGCGGTCGCTTCATTTTTACCGACGCGAGCGAAGCGGATATCGAGTACGACATCCAGCATGCGATCAACAACTTTCACTTCCAGGCTGAACCGGTATGAACATTGCCATTACCCCTGAAATGGCCGACGCCTCCTTGCTCGGCGAGCTCAATAGCTACCTCAGCGCGGTGGACCGGCGTGCCGTCGCCACCCTGGGCGAGCGATTGATCGATGCCGCCGGCGGTCTTGACGGGCTCGCGGACTACAAGCTGATGGTGGCTTACGGCGGCGGCAAGGACAGTTCCTACACCGTGTCGCTGATCCGCGCCGTGCAACTGCACCTGAACGTATTGCACGGTCGCACCTTCTTCCTGCGCATTGCCAATATGCGCCACGCCGGAGTCCCGGACGCGGTCATGGCGAACATCGACCGGGTCTACCGGGCCCTGCACTTGTATGACGATCTCCGGGTCGAGATGCTGGTGGTCGATCACCAGCAGATCCGACCGTTCGAACGTCACTTGCCGTTCCCTGAGCAGGTGCGCGCGATGAACCGTTTCGACGTATTGATGAATGGTCATCGTACCGCCGGCGACGGCCGCCCCACGTTCTGCAACAGCTGCAACCTGGCGGTCGCCGACTTCTACGGGCGCGCGGCTTGGTGGCAGGGCGGCGTCGATGCCGTGGTCACCGGTGATTCGCGCAAGGAACAGAAGCATTACTTCACCTGGATCATGCGTCTGGCCCAACGTTTGGGGCTGAACGTCGACGAGTGTCGGCGCCAAGGCTTTCGCGGCCTGCTCCAGGCGCTCGATGGCGTGGCCCAGGTGTATTTCGTCGAACTGTTCGGCGAGGGCTTCGACGAGCAGCGGGCTGAACGTCGGGTGGCCAGCGGCAGCGAAAGCGCCGACCCGGACTTCATCAGCATCTACGACTTGGTGAGCTACCGGGTGGAAGACCACTGGGAACTGATTACCGAGTTTCTCGATTTCCGTTTCGAAGAGCTGGCGTTCAGCTTCACCGAATCGGACTGCGCCAACCCCATGCTGATGGCGCACTTTCGCGGACTCAAGGCGCAGTACGTGCAGGGCCGTCATTACCACGACGGTATCAGCGAATACCTGGAACTGGCCCAGGGCCTGATGCGCAAAAAGGAAATGCCCCAGCGCCTGATCGACCTGGCAATGTCGGCCTACGCCGGTGCCGAAGGCAAGGATGCGCGTCGGGCGCTGGCGAACCGCTTCGCCAGCGAGGCGTTCGGGCTCGACGAGACACAGCTGACCTGCCTGCAGTTCGCGCCCTTCGTTGATCGTGGACGCGAGCTGTCGAGCTTCATCACCGCCTGTCACCCTCAGCGCCTGGCAGATCTGGAGGACCTTCACCTGGTGTTGGCCGGTAGTCGCCACGACAGTGCCCTGAGCCTCTGGCTGAATCAGGTCAGCGGCTTGCCATTGCCGGCGCTGCGCAGCCTGTATGCCCATCAGCAGATCGATTTCGACAGCGACAGCAGCCTGATCGCCCGGGTTCGCGCCGGTGATCCGCACAAGGGGCGGATAACACGCTTCGACCCTGCCACGGGTGAAAACGTGGTCGAACTGGTGTCGGGACGCTGAGTGATGAACATGACAGGAGGTCATTTCCAGCGCTTCATCGAGCAGGCCCGGGAACGGCGCGAACTGGTGGTGCAACCGCGCATGGGCTTCGGTGGGTTGGCGCCGATGCGCGCCGGGTTGGCCGCGGTGGCCGGGTTGCCCTGTGCCACGATCGGGACCATCACCCTGGACAGCTACACCCGGGTCGGTGATTACCAGAGCGCGCTGCAGTGCCTGAACAGCGACAGCCCGCTGAACGGTTTCCCGATCATCAGCCATCCGCTGGAAGCGGTGCGGGGTATGCTCGACGGGCTCTATGGCCCGTCGTTCCCGATCCAGGTCCGCCATGGCACGGCTCAACCGCAGAATGTTTTCAAGCGGCTGGCGGCCCTCGGGCTTGATGCCACCGAAGGCGGCCCTGTGTCCTATTGCATGCCCTACAGTCGCTTGCCACTGGCTCGGGCGGTCGAGGCTTGGGCAGAGAGTTGCCAGTTGCTGGCCGATGCCACCCCTCATGGCCACATCGAGAGCTTCGGCGGTTGTTTGCTGGGCCAGCTGTGCCCGCCGTCGATGTTGATCGCCATGACGTTGCTTGAGGCCCTGTTTTTTCGCCAGCAGGGCATCCGCAGTGTCTCGCTGAGCTACGCCCAGGGCACGTCCATGGCTCAGGATTTCGGGGCGTTGCAGGCTCTGCGCGAACTGGCTGCTGACTATCTGGACGGCGCCCACTGGCATGTCGTGGTGTATTCCTACATGGGCGTCTTTCCCACCACCGGTCACGGTGCTCGCCGCCTGATCTATGACAGTGCACGCCTGACACAGGCCGCCGGGTGCGAGCGCCTGATCGTCAAGACCGTTGCCGAATCCCGGCAGATCCCATCGGTGGCGGACAACCTCGAAGCCTTGTCGATGGCGGCCGAAGTCGCCGCTGACAACACGCTGGAGGTCGACCCGGCCAGTGAAGGCTATCGCCAGGAAGTGTTGTTCGAGGCGCGGCAACTGGTGGAAAGCGTGCTGGACCTGCACCCCGATATCGGCGTTGCGTTGCTCCAGGCCTTCACCCGTGGGCGGCTCGACATTCCTTACTGCCTGCACCCCGACAACCCCGGCCGCGCCACCACCCGAATTGACGAGCACGGCGCCTTGCGCTGGGGCAATGTTGGTGGCCTGCCGTTGCCGCAGAGCTGCGGCCTTTCTTCGATCGGACCGGGTATCAGCTCGTCCGAGTTGTTCCAGATGTTGCATTACACGGTGAGCCGTTATGACCAACCCTTGCACTGACTCCACCTTGGCGCCGCTGATCCTGGTCGACGCCTATTCCACCGGCGCGCTGCTGGCCCAGGCTTTGGCGGAGCATCGCCCGCTGCTGCACGTGCGTTCGCGCAACGACATGCCCCCGGCCTTTGCCGCAAGTTGTCCGCAATCACTGTTCCGCGAGCACTACGGCGTGCATGAGGAAGGTCTTGAACCGCTGCTGGAGAAGCTCGCAGCACAGGCGCCGGCGGCGGTGTTGACCGGCAGTGAATTCGGTGTGGAGTTGGCGGATTTGCTGGCGGCCCGTCTCGGCCTGCCCGGCAACGATCCTGAATACTCCGCCGCCCGTCGTGACAAATCGCTGATGGCCGAACAGGTCGCCGCTGCCGGTTTGCCGGTGGCGGCGCAGCTGCGTACCGCCTCAAGCGCAGAGGCGCTGGCCTGGTTCAACGCGCGGGGCAAATCGACGGTGGTGGCTAAACCACTGGACAGCGCAGGTTCCGATAACGTGTTCATCTGCCACGATGCCCTGCAGCTGCAGGCGGCCATCGACTGCATTCTCGGCGCAACCAACCTGATGATGCGCAGCAACCGGGCGCTGCTGCTGCAGGAATACCTGGAAGGCGACGAGTACGTCATCAACAGTGTCAGCCATCAGGGCGAGCACTGGATCACCGATGTCTGGAAATGCACCAAGACGTTGAGCGCCGACGGTCGCAAGATCTACGACCGTGAAGACCTGCTGCCCGCCGATGCGCCGGAGCTTGATGCACTGGTCGACTACGTCGAAGGCGTGCTCGACGCTCTGGCCATCACCCATGGCCCGGCCCATACCGAAGTGATCCTCACGGCTTACGGCCCGCGCCTGCTGGAAACCGGTGCCCGTCTTTCCGGACTGGCCAATCCGCCCGCGCTGCAAGCGGCCACCGGCAACGATCAGGTGGCGTTGACCTGCACCAGCTACCTCGAACCGGCACGGCTGGCGTCCTTTCCCAAGCGCTATCGCCTGCAGCAGCACGCCCGGGGAATGAACCTGATCGCCCGCCACAGCGGCGCCTTCGCCCAGTTCGATGTACGCAAGCACCTGGAAGCCCTGCCGAGTTTTCACAGCGCGCGCTTTCGTTTCACCGAAGGTCGGCAAAAGACACCGACCATCGACCTCAACAGCTCGCCGGGTGCCGTATTCCTGGTGCACCCGAGCGCCGACAGAATCCGCCAGGACCATGAGGCCTGGCGTGAATGGGAGAAAGACTGGTTGTAATGACCGACGCCCCATCCCGTGGGGTTTTCAATCATCACAGGAAGACACTTATGAGCATTCATACCCGTACTAAACGATTGACGGTTCCGCAGTTGGTCGCGATGAAGGGCCAACAGAAAATCGTATCCCTGACGGCGTACTCCAGCTCTATTGCCAGGCTGATCGACCCTATCGTCGACTTCATCCTGGTCGGTGACTCTACTGCAATGGTCGGTTATGGCCGGGCCTCGACGCTGAGCATGCAGCTCGAAGAAATCATCGGCCATACCCGGGCCGTGGTCGACAGCACACGACTGTCTTGTGTCATCGCCGACATGCCTTTTGGCAGCTATCAGGAATCCAACGAGCAGGCCTTTCGCAACTGCGCCCAGGTCCTGGCGCGCACCGGTTGCGATGCCGTCAAGCTGGAGGCCAACAAGGCCCTGGCGGGCACCATCGAGTTTTTGGTGGCGCGCGGTATTCCGGTCATGGCCCACGTCGGGCTGATGCCGCAGTTCGTCAATGTCATGGGAGGGTTCAAGGCCCAGGGCCTGACCGCCGAAACCGGCGCAGTCATTGCCGAAGATGCTCGGGCCAACCTCGAGGCCGGAGCCTTCAGCCTGCTGCTTGAAGGTGTGGCCGAAGGCGTGGCCCGGCAAATCACCCTGGACTCGAAAATGCCCACCATCGGTATCGGCGCCTCACCGGCCTGCGACGGCCAGGTGCTGGTGACCGAAGACGTGCTGGGTCTGGGTGGTGAGCAGGTGCCGCGCTTCGTCAAACAGTACGCCGATGTCGGCGCGGTGATTCGCGACGCTTGTGAACGTTTTGCCGAAGAAGTGCGCGATGGCCGATTCCCTGAATCGCGGCATTGCTATGGGCTCTAATGGCTAGGACTCTTCGCTGATCGCCTGGGCGAGCTTCTTCAGGGCCTGGGCAATGTCCTTGCTCCAATCGAGGGTGTAGCTCAGGCGCACATGATGCCGCCAGGCCCCCTGCTGGCTGAAGATCTCCCCGGGGGCGATAACGATGCGCTGGGCCAGCAAGCGCTCGAATACCCGGCGCATGTCCACCGAGTGCCTGGCCTCGAGCCAGAAGGTCGCGCCGCCTTGCGGGGCGACAACTTGCAACTGGCCATCACCGTGTTCTTCCAGCAAAGCCTGCATCCGTTTCATCCGGTCCTGCAGCATGGCCCGCAGCACCATCAGATGCTGGTCGATGCGCTTGGAGCTGAAGAGTTTGGCGATCGCTTTCTGACGAATCGGCGACAGACGAAATGCCCGCTCCAGGAATAGCCGGTGCAACTGAGGCCCGTGTCGGCGACACAGTACATAACCATAAGGCGCTTCCGAGCCGATGATCTTGTCGAAGGTCGAGAACACCAGCAGCTTCTCCGGATCGGCAAAGTCGCGGTAGCGGGAGGGGTTGGCGGAAAAATAGAACTCGCCATAGCTGTCATTTTCGAACAGCCAGACATCCCGTTCCGCCAACCAGCGACAGATCTGCTGCTTATCCTGCGCAGGCATCAGGTTGCCTTGGGGAATATTTACGGTCGATGACAACACCGCCAGCCGGATGGGCTCACGCCTGAGCAGCTCATTGAGTGCGGGCAGGTTGAAACGCCCATCCTCGCCGAGGGGCACTTCGATCACGCGAATTTTTGCCGCTTGCAACTGGCGCAAGATCGCCCACGAGCACGGTGATTCCACCAGCGCCACAGTGCCATCCAGGTTCAGGGCACTGAGCGACAACTCCAGCACACTGCGCAGGTCCGAGCCGATATACACATGTTCGGCCTGCCAGTAGCAGAGCGTGGAACTGGTGTAGCGGTCGGCCAGGGCGCCGCGTAACTCGGGCTCGCCGAACGGCTGATAGAGTGGCGCATGGGAACGCGGGTATTGCCGGGCCAGTTCGCGTTCCATCATCAACAAGGGGTTTTCCAGCGACAACAGCATCGCCGGCGCGTCGCTGCTAAGGGCCAGCATCCCCGGCTGGCGCGCGTTGGAGAATACGTTGTCCAGCAGGTTGGGCGAGCCCTCGTTCAACAAAGGTGCCGGCATCGCCTTGGTGAAATATCCGAACTTGGGTTTGGCGTAGATCCGTCCTTCGTCCTCGAGAAGCGAATAGGCGTACTTGGTCGTCGACACCGACACGTTCAGTCGCCGGGCCAGTTGCCGCAGGGACGGTAGTTTTTGCTCACGTTCCGAATTGGCGGTCTCGATCAACTCGACGAGATAGCGGTACACCGCCTGATAGGCGAAAGAGGCGTCTTTGGTTGTATCCAGGCTCACGTGCTGAAATTCCTGTGTGCCCACTTCACGACAACGCTGGCGACCTGGAGCGGCATGCCTGAGGTATGCTTTTCCAAGCGTTCATGCCCAGCGACGATCCTGGACCCGATGGCAATGACATCAAGCAAAACCAGATGACGTTCGAAAGGAAATGGCATGCTCTTCATCCCTGTAGTGATTGCCAATAAAACTATTCTTGCATAACCCGGCAGCGTTCCCCACGTTGCCGGACAGGCTGCGGATGGAGGAGGGTGGTGGTCCCAATATGCAAAATCCCCGTATCATCGAGTGATTACGGGGATTTTGAGTTTACCGAGGTCCGTGGAAATCCACGGTTCCTATTACACGTTGAAACGGAAGTGCATCACGTCGCCGTCTTTAACGATGTAGTCCTTGCCTTCCAGACGCCATTTGCCGGCTTCTTTGGTGCCTGCTTCGCCCTTGTACTGGATGAAGTCGTCGTAAGCGATGACTTCGGCGCGGATGAAGCCTTTTTCGAAGTCGGTGTGGATCACTCCGGCGGCTTGTGGCGCGGTAGCACCGACACGGACGGTCCAGGCGCGGACTTCTTCGACACCGGCGGTGAAGTAGGTCTGCAGGTGCAACATTTCGTAGCCTGCGCGGATCACGCGGTTCAGGCCAGGCTCTTCGAGGCCCAGGGCTTCGAGGAACATGTCTTTTTCTTCACCGTCTTCCAGTTCGGCGATTTCGGCTTCAATCTTGTTGCAGACCGGAACCACCATGGCACCTTCTTCTTCGGCAATGGCTTTGACGATGTCCAGCAGCGGGTTGTTCTCGAAACCGTCTTCAGCAACGTTGGCGATGTACATGACCGGCTTGGTGGTCAGCAGATGGAAGCCACGAATCACCGCTTTGTCGTCGGCGCCCATGTTCTTCATCAGCGTGCGCGCTGGCTTGCCGAGGGTGAAGTGAGCGATCAGTTGTTCCAGCAGGCCTTTCTGGACTACGGCGTCCTTGTCACCACCCTTGGCGTTGCGGGCAACTTTCTGCAGTTGCTTCTCGCAGCTGTCGAGGTCGGCAAAGATCAGTTCCAGGTCGATGATTTCGATGTCGCGTTTGGGGTCGACGCTGTTGGAGACGTGAATCACGTTCTCGTCTTCGAAGCAGCGGACCACGTGAGCGATAGCATCGGTCTCGCGGATGTTGGCGAGGAACTTGTTTCCCAGGCCTTCACCTTTCGAGGCGCCGGCAACCAGGCCTGCGATGTCGACGAATTCCATGGTGGTCGGCAGGATGCGCTTGGGTTTGACGATGGCTGCCAGGGCTTCCAGGCGCGGATCCGGCATCGGCACGATCCCGCTGTTGGGCTCGATGGTGCAGAAGGGGAAGTTCTCGGCCGCGATCCCGGACTTGGTCAGGGCGTTGAACAGGGTGGACTTGCCGACGTTAGGCAGGCCGACGATGCCGCAATTGAATCCCATGGTGTTTCCCCTCGGGTAAGAGTCAGGCCTTCTGGCTGTGCAGGTTTTTCATCGCGCGGTTCCATTCCCCGGCGAGGATATCCGGCAGCACGCCGAGGGCAAAGTCGATGCTGGCATCGAGTTTTTCCTGTTCGGCGCGTGGCGCACGACTCAGGACGAAATTTGAAACCATACTGGCAACGCCCGGGTGGCCAATGCCAAGCCGCAAGCGGTGAAAGGTATTCTGATTGCCCAGTTGCGCAATGATGTCGCGCAACCCGTTGTGACCGCCATGGCCGCCGCCCTGTTTAAGCTTGGCAACGCCCGGAGGCAGATCGAGTTCGTCATGCGCCACCAGGATTTCTTCAGGCTTGATGCGGAAGAAGCCGGCAAGTGCCGCGACGGCCTGGCCGCTGCGGTTCATGTAGGTGGTGGGAATCAGCAGACGAACATCTTGACCCTGATGCGAATAGCGCCCGGTCAGGCCGAAATATTTGCGATCGGCCACAAGGTTGACACCTTGCGCGTGCGCGATGCGCTCAACAAAAAGGGCCCCTGCGTTATGCCGGGTCTGTTCGTATTCAGCGCCTGGATTTCCCAGGCCAACGATCAGTTTGATGGCAGTCACGATAGGGGCCCTTCCTTGAAGTGGTGGATAACATCGCCGCAATCAAAGTGTGCGGCGAAAGTGGACGACAAGTGCTCATTTACCATATGTAAACTCCGCGTTCTCGCCCGCTTTCTCGCTACGCTCTAGTCCGCGATGTTTCCGGTCACTCCGGCGTACAGAGTGAAATTACTCTGCAGCGCCTTCTGCAGCTTCTGGAGCAACACGTGGAGCGTGAACGTTGGCAACAGCCTTGTCATCGCCGTGTGCCAGAGCAACGAACTCAACGCCTTTAGGGGCTTTGAGGTCGGACAGGTGAATGATCGAACCGACTTCGGCGTTAGCCAGGTCGACTTCGATGAATTCAGGCAGGTCTTTCGGCAGGCAGGACACTTCGATTTCCGAAGTCACGTGCGAAATCTCGCCGCCTTTCTTGACCGGTGCTTCTTCGTTGATGAAGTGCACTGGAACGATAGCGGTCAGTTTCTGGCCGGCAACTACGCGTACGAAGTCAGCGTGCATCACGTGGCCTTTGGCCGGGTGACGTTGCAGAGCTTTGATTACGACGTTTTGCTTGGTGCCACCAACGTTCAGCTCGATGATGTGGCTGTAAGCCGCTTCGTTTTCGAGCAGTTTGGCAACTTCTTTAGCCAGCATGCTGATGGATTCAGGGGCTTTGTCGCCACCGTAAACTACAGCTGGAACCAGGCTTGCGAGACGACGCAGGCGGCGGCTCGCACCTTTCCCCAGGTCGGAACGCACTTCAGCATTCAGAGTAAAATCGTTCATGTTGTATCTCCAAAATAACCACATTCGCCCCAGCGTTTGCGACCAGCGCTTAAAGGCGATATGGGCAAAAAAGCCCCGCCCCGACAGGAATGCCGGGGCGGGGCGCTTTTCGTCAACGAGATGTAACGAGAAGGGCAGGGCCCTTAACGGAACATCGCGCTGATCGATTCTTCATTGCTGATGCGGCGAACCGCCTCGGCAACTACCGGTGCGATATCCAGTTGACGGATACGCGCACAGGCTTGTGCTGCAGCGGACAGCGGGATGGTGTTTGTTACCACCAGCTCGTCCAGCACGGAATTTTCAATGTTTTCGATCGCCCGACCCGACAGCACAGGGTGCGTGCAGTAGGCGAAAACCTTGGCAGCGCCATGCTCTTTCAGGGCCTTGGCCGCGTGGCACAGAGTGCCGGCGGTATCGACCATGTCATCGACCAGAATACAGGTACGCCCTTCGACATCACCGATGATATGCATCACTTCAGAGTGATTGGCTTTCTCACGGCGTTTGTCGATGATCCCGAGATCCACGCCCAGGGATTTGGCAACAGCCCGTGCACGCACGACGCCACCAATGTCCGGGGACACGATCATCAGGTTTTCGAAGCGCTGATCTTCAATGTCATCCACCAGTACCGGGGAGCCGTAGATGTTATCTACCGGAATATCGAAGAAGCCCTGAATCTGGTCAGCATGCAGATCAACCGTGAGAACACGGTCGATGCCGACTACGGTAAGCATGTCAGCAACGACTTTCGCGCTGATAGCCACACGTGCGGAACGCGGACGGCGATCCTGACGGGCATAACCAAAGTAAGGAATAACAGCAGTGATACGAGTAGCCGAGGAGCGGCGGAAGGCATCAGCCATCACTACCAGTTCCATCAGGTTATCGTTGGTCGGAGCGCAAGTCGGCTGAATAATGAAGACGTCTTTACCACGAACGTTTTCATTGATCTCGGCAGTAATTTCGCCGTCGGAGAACTTACCGACAGAGATGTCACCGAGAGGGATATGCAGCTGACGTACAACACGCCGAGCCAGATCGGGGTTAGCGTTCCCCGTAAAGACCATCATCTTGGACACGCGCAGTACCTGAAGGCTGAGGGTAACCTGGATGAGTATAGGAAAATGGCAGGGGCGGCTGGATTCGAACCAACGCATGGCAGGATCAAAACCTGCTGCCTTACCGCTTGGCGACGCCCCTGTATCTGTTGCAACGAGTACCCAGTACCCGATTCCTTTTAGAGCAGACTTTGCAGCTTGCGATGCAACATCGAAATGTTGCTTCCTTTCGCTACAAACCCTGTAAGGGTCTCTGTCAGAAGGGCCGAGACTTTATCAGCTTCAGCTTTGCTTGGGAAGCCCCCAAACACACAACTTCCAGTTCCGGTGAGTTTTGCTTCGGTGAATTTACCTAACAAATTCAATGCGTTACGTACATCTGGATAACGCCTTGCTACTACCGGTAAGCAGTCATTTCGACTGTTTCCCTTGGGAACGGGGCGCACTTTAATGGGAGGAGTGTTACGTGTCAACAGTGGATCTGAAAAAATTTCTGCTGTACTTACAGATACTTGCGGCACCAGCACGAGATACCACGGTTCTTCGGGCTCTACAGGGGTGAGTTTTTCCCCCACGCCCTCGGCGAAAGCCGCGTGTCCACGCACGAAAACCGGGACGTCGGCGCCAAGCGTAAGACCCAGAGCAGCGAGCCGATCCTCATCCCAACCCAGTTGCCAAAGATGATTGAGGCCCAGCAATGTGGTCGCCGCATTCGAGCTGCCGCCACCGATTCCACCGCCCATGGGCAGGATTTTTTCGATCCAGATGTCGACCCCCAGCGAACAACCGGATTGCTCCTGAAGTTTTTTTGCGGCTTTGACGATCAGGTTATTGTCGTGAGGGACGTCGGCGAATTCGGTGTGCAACCGAATCACGCCATCGTCGCGAACGGCGAAGGTGATTTCATCGCCATAATCGAGGAACTGAAAAATCGTTTGCAACTCGTGGTAACCGTCTTCACGGCGACCGAGGATGTGCAACATCAGGTTGAGCTTGGCGGGCGAGGGCAATGTCAGGCGTGGCGCAGTCATGTTCACTGCCCCAGTTTGCGTGGTTGCCATTCCTTGATCACCAGCGTGACATCAAGGTCGGTGCCGTGCAGTTTGATCCGCTCGGGTAGCCAGTAGCCGTTCTGCTCGGCATAGCTCAGGTACTCGACCTGCCAGCCATCCTGTTCGAGATTGGCCAGGCGGCTGTCGACGTCGAGGGTCAGGCGACTTTTGCTGTCCGGGGCCGGGAGCCCGCGAACCCACCACGCCAGATGGGATACCGGTAATTTCCAGCCCAGTTGTTCTTCAACCAGAGCTTCCGGGGTCGGCGCGTCATATCGGCCCTGATTGGCCACTTCCAGCGAGACTTTGCCCGGGCGACCGGTCAAGCGGGCCGCGCCACGACCCAGCGGGCCAGAGAGACGGATGTCGTAGTAGTCCTGGCGTTGCAGCCAGAACAACGTGCCGCTACCCGAATCTTTTGGTGCGCGGATGCCGATTTTGCCGTTGATCTGCCAGCCGTCGAGGCCGGTCAGTTGCTGCTTGTGCTCGCGCCATTGGGCCTTGTTGCCTTGACCCTGGACCGATTCGCGGGCAACGAAGCCCGCGCAACCGGCGAGCAGAGCGATGAAGCTGAAAACGATGATGTGGCGCAAAAACATAACTTAGAGAGTCTCTGATCCGGTCAGGCGCTTGATGGTGCCGCGCAGGGTAGGGCTGTCGGGCTGTTCCTTGAGGAACTTGCTCCAGATTTGCTTGGCTTCGCGTTGTTTGCCGTTGGCCCACAGGACTTCGCCCAGGTGCGCGGCGACTTCCTGATCGGGGAAGCGCTCCAGCGCCTGGCGCAAATACCGCTCGGCTTCGTCGAGGTTACCCAGGCGGAAATTGACCCATCCGAGGCTGTCGAGGACTGCCGGGTCTTCCGGGTTGATCTGGTGCGCCTGTTCGATCAAGGCCTTGGCTTCGGCGTAGCGTGTGGTGCGGTCGGACAGGGTGTAGCCGAGAGCGTTCAACGCCATTGCATTGTTCGGGTCACGCTTGATGATCAATCGCAGGTCTTTTTCCATCTGCGCCAGGTCATTGCGTTTTTCTGCCAGCATGGCCCTGGTATACAGCAGATTCAGATCGTCGGGGTATTGCTGCAGGGCTTGCTGCAGGACTTTCCAGGCCTTGTCGCCCTGTTTGTTGGCAGACAAGGTTTCGGCTTCGATCAGGTACAACTGGATCGCGTAATCGGGTTGCTCGCCGCGCTCGGCTGCCAGACGGCTTTGGGCTTCGGCGGTCTTGCCATTGCTCATCAGAATATCGGCCTGACGCAATTGTGCCGGCAGGTAATCGTTGCCCACCCCGACCTGGGCGTATTCGATCAATGCGCCCTGCGGGTCGTTACGCTCTTCAGCAATACGCCCCAGGTTCAGGTGTGCCGAGTCGACATGGCTTTCCCGAGCGATCAAATCTTCCAGGTAACCTTTGGCCTCGTCCCACGCCTTGGCTTCCAGGCAGACCAGGGCCAGGGAATAACGCAGTTCGTCGTCTTCGGGGTATTGCTGCACCAGGCTCGAGAACTCGACCTTGGCATCTTCCATGCGGTCCTGTTCAACCAGCATGCGTGCATAAGTCAGGCGCAGGCGTTTGTCGTCCGGGTATTTCTTGATGCTTTTTTGCAGCAGCGGCAGGGCTTCATCGCCACGATTGAGTCCTTGCAGCAGGCGCGCGCGCAGCAGGATCGGCGCTATTTCGCCCTCGTCCGGCGGGTTGTCTTCGAGCAGGGTCAAGGCACCTTTGGCATCGCCGTCCTGTTGCATCAGCAAGGCCTTGCCGAAAATCAGCTGGTTGTTGTGCGGATGGCGCTGCAACAAGCGGTCAAAACCTTTCATCAGACCGTTGCGCGTGTCCTGGTCGGTATCGGCCGCGGACAGGGCGAGAAAGTCGAAATGCGTGTCGCCTTTGCCTTGCAGGACTTTCTCCATATAGACCATGGAGTCGTCATAACGCCCTGCGCGGGCGAGTTGCACGGCCGCCGCCCGTTGCGCCTCGAGATCGTCCGGGGCGTTTTTGGCCCAGACCAGTGCAGTGTCGAGGGCAGCCTGATCGGCACCCAGATACTCGGCAATGCGAAATGCCCGCTCGGAGATGCCCGGATCCTGGGTATTGATGGCCTGGGTCACGTAGTTGTCCAGGGCAATGTCGTAACGATTGCGCTGGCCAGCCAGTTCGGCGCTCAACAGGCTGAAGACGGTTTCTTCACTGAACGAGCTGTAAACCTTGGGCTTTTCAGGAGCCGGAGTGCTGTCTTCGACCGGCGGCGTACCGTCCGACGAAACGGGCGCCAAGGCCTGGCAGCCGCTGAGGAAGACAAAAGCGAGGAGCAACGCGGAAGATCTATTCATATAGGAAAAGGACGACTAACCTGCGGTCGGATCATCATGACACAAGCCTTCGGCCAAACATAACCGCCCGGCCAATTTACCCGCGCGGGCAATCCCCACAGGTCCGGAGCCCTTGTAAACGAGAACGGATCGCAGCCTTTGGCAGTTCTTACAGAAGCGATAGATATCGAGTGGTTGTTCTGGCTCTGTCGAAGTAGGACAATTGTCGGCTTCACGTCACCATCAGCGACCTTGAATGGCCTTCCTTGCACTCGGTATTAACCACAAGACTGCTTCAGTAGACGTCCGCGAGCGCGTGGCCTTTACCCCTGAGCAGCTGGTTGAGGCCTTGCAGCAGCTCTGCCGACTCACCGACAGCCGCGAAGCTGCGATCCTCTCCACCTGCAATCGCAGTGAACTGTATATAGAACAGGATCACCTTTCGGCTGACATCGTGTTGCGCTGGCTGGCCGATTATCATCATTTGAGCCTCGATGAGCTGCGTGCGAGCGCTTATGTGCATGAAGATGATGCGGCAGTTCGTCACATGATGCGGGTCGCCTCCGGGCTCGATTCGCTGGTGTTGGGTGAACCGCAGATTCTCGGTCAGATGAAATCGGCTTACGCCGTGGCTCGCGAGGCGGGCACCATCGGTCCGCTGCTCGGGCGGTTGTTCCAGGCCACATTCAATGCGGCCAAACAGGTGCGAACCGACACCGCCATCGGTGAAAACCCGGTGTCCGTGGCGTTTGCCGCGGTCAGCCTGGCGAAACAGATTTTCAGTGATTTGCAACGCAGCCAGGCTTTGCTGATCGGCGCCGGCGAGACCATTACCCTGGTCGCCCGTCATCTGCATGAGCTGGGGGTGAAGCGAATCGTGGTTGCGAACCGCACCCTGGAGCGCGCGAGCATTCTGGCCGAGCAGTTCGGCGCCCACGCAGTACTGCTCTCGGACATCCCGGCAGAACTGGTGCGCAGCGACATCGTCATCAGTTCCACCGCCAGCCAGTTGCCGATTCTCGGTAAAGGCGCGGTGGAAAGTGCCTTGAAATTGCGCAAGCACAAGCCGATTTTCATGGTGGATATCGCCGTCCCTCGGGATATCGAGCCGGAAGTCGGCGAGTTGGACGACGTTTACCTGTATAGCGTCGACGATCTCCACGAAGTGGTCGCCGAAAACCTCAAGAGCCGTCAGGGCGCTGCCCAGGCCGCCGAAGAGATGGTGTCGATTGGTGCCGAAGATTTCATGGTTCGCCTGCGCGAACTGGCAGCGGTGGATGTGCTCAAGGCTTATCGTCAACAAAGCGAGCGCCTGCGCGACGAAGAATTGCAGAAGGCCCAGCGCATGCTCGCCAATGGCAGCAGCGCCGAAGACGTGCTGGTGCAACTGGCCCGCGGCCTCACCAACAAACTCTTGCATGCTCCGAGCGTGCAATTGAAAAAGCTCTCTGCCGAAGGCCGCCTCGATGCGCTGGCCATGGCCCAAGAACTCTTTGCCCTCGGTGAGGGCTCATCGGATAGCTTTTCGGATAAAAAACCGCAATGAAAGCGTCACTGCTCAATAAGCTGGACATCCTCCAGGACCGCTTCGAGGAATTGACCGCCCTGCTTGGCGATGGCGAGGTCATTTCAGATCAAAACAAGTTCCGCACCTATTCCAAGGAATACGCGGAAGTCGAGCCGATCGTTGGCACCTATAAACAGCTGCTAAAAGTGCAAAGCGACCTTGAAGGGGCTCAGGCGCTGCTCAAGGACAGCGACCCGGACATGCGCGAAATGGCCGTGGAAGAAGTCCGCGAAGCCAAAGAGCAACTGATCGAAATCGAAGCCCAGCTGCAACGCATGCTGCTGCCAAAAGATCCCAACGATGGGCGCAACGTATTCCTCGAAATCCGTGCCGGCACCGGTGGTGACGAAGCGGCAATCTTTTCCGGTGACCTGTTCCGCATGTATTCGCGTTACGCCGAACGGCGTGGCTGGCGGGTAGAAATTCTCTCGGAGAACGAAGGCGAACACGGCGGCTATAAAGAAGTCATTGCCCGGGTCGAAGGCGAGAACGTTTACGGCAAGCTGAAGTTCGAATCCGGCGCACACCGCGTACAGCGGGTTCCGGCCACTGAATCCCAGGGCCGCATCCACACCTCGGCTTGCACCGTGGCCGTGTTACCCGAGCCGGACGAGCAGGAAGCGATCGAGATCAACCCGGCGGATCTGCGGGTCGACACCTATCGCTCCTCCGGTGCCGGTGGTCAGCACGTCAACAAGACCGACTCGGCGATTCGTATCACACACTTGCCGTCCGGTATTGTTGTCGAGTGCCAGGAAGAACGTTCCCAGCACAAGAACCGCGCCCGGGCGATGTCCTGGCTGTCGGCCAAGCTTAACGACCAACAGACCAGCGCAGCAGCCAATGCCATCGCCAGCGAGCGTAAGTTGCTGGTCGGTTCCGGTGACCGTTCCGAGCGTATTCGCACCTATAACTTTGCCCAGGGCCGGGTCACCGACCACCGGGTCAACCTGACGCTGTATTCGCTCGACGAAATTCTCGCCGGTGGCGTGGATGCGGTGATCGAACCGCTGCTGGCCGAGTTCCAGGCCGACCAATTGGCGGCGATAGGTGAGTAAATGACGATCATTGCCAGCTTGTTGCGCGCAGCTGATTTGCCCGACTCGCCCACCGCGCGTCTGGATGCCGAATTGCTGCTGGCGGCGGCCTTGGGCAAGTCCCGCAGTTTTCTGCACACCTGGCCTGAGCGTATCGTCCCGAGTGAAGCGGCCCTGAAGTTTGCCGAGTACCTGCAACGCCGCCGTAGCGGTGAGCCGGTGGCCTACATTCTGGGGCAGCAAGGCTTTTGGAAACTCGACCTGGAAGTCGCGCCCCACACGCTGATCCCGCGTCCCGACACCGAGTTGTTGGTAGAGACCGCGCTGGAACTGTTGCCGGCAACCCCGGCCACGGTTCTCGATTTGGGCACCGGCAGTGGCGCCATCGCCCTGGCCCTGGCCAGCGAACGTCCGGCCTGGAAAGTCACCGCCGTGGATCGTGTGCTGGAAGCCGTGGCCTTGGCCGAGCGTAATCGCCAGCGCCTACACCTGAACAACGCCACGGTGCTGAGTAGCCATTGGTTCAGCGCGTTGGAAGGCCAGCGTTTTCAGCTGATCATCAGCAATCCGCCCTACATTGCTTCGACCGATCCGCATTTGGTGGAAGGCGATGTGCGCTTCGAACCGGCCAGCGCTTTGGTCGCCGGCGTCGATGGGCTCGACGATCTGCGTCTGATCGTCGCCCAGGCACCGGATCATCTTGAGGCAGGTGGCTGGTTGATGCTCGAACATGGTTACGATCAAGCCGAGGCCGTGCGCGATTTGCTGCTGAGCCGCGGCTTTGAAGAGGTCCACAGCCGCACCGATCTGGGCGGCCACGAACGCATCAGTCTGGGGCGCTTGCCGTGCTGAATGATCAGGAACTACTGCGTTATAGCCGGCAGATTCTGCTGCAACACGTCGACATCGACGGCCAGTTACGACTCAAAGAAAGCCGTGTGCTGATTGTCGGCCTTGGCGGTCTCGGCTCGCCGGTTGCGCTGTACCTGGCTGCGGCTGGTGTCGGTGAGTTGCATCTGGCGGACTTCGACACGGTCGACCTGACCAATCTGCAGCGCCAGATCGTTCACGACACCGACAGCGTCGGCCTGAGCAAGGTCGATTCGGCGATCCGTCGCCTGACCGCGATCAATCCCGAGATCCAGCTGATCGCCCATCGCACTGCATTGGACGAGGATTCGCTGGCTGCCGCCGTTGCTGCGGTGGATCTGGTGCTGGATTGTTCCGACAATTTTTCCACCCGCGAGGCGGTCAACGCCGCGTGTGTGGCTGCGCGCAAGCCGCTGGTCAGCGGTGCGGCGATTCGACTGGAAGGGCAGTTGTCGGTGTTCGACTCCCGTCGTCTGGAAAGCCCGTGCTACCACTGTTTATACGGGCACGGCAGCGAAGCCGAGCTGACCTGCAGCGAGGCCGGTGTACTCGGTCCGTTGGTGGGCCTGGTCGGTAGCCTGCAAGCCCTCGAAGCGCTGAAATTGCTGGTGGGGTTCGGTGAACCGCTGGTGGGGCGCCTGTTATTGATCGATGCCTTGGGCACGCGCTTCCGTGAATTGCGGGTCAAGCGCGATCCAGGCTGCAGCGTTTGCGGGTCAAGCCATGCGTGAAGCGCCGATTGCTGTATTCGATTCCGGCGTCGGTGGGCTCTCCGTGCTGGCCGAGATCCAGCAGTTGCTGCCCAACGAGTCTCTTTTGTACCTCGGCGATTGCGGGAATATTCCCTACGGTGAGAAATCCCCGGCATTCATCAGTCAGCGTTGCAGTGTCATGGCGCAGTTCTTTGCGCAGCAGGGCGCCAAGGCGCTGGTGCTCGCTTGCAACACCGCGACCGTTGCGGGTGTTGCGGACTTGCGGCGCGATTTCCCCGAGTGGCCCATCGTCGGCATGGAGCCTGCGGTCAAGCCGGCTGCAGCGGCGACGCGCAGCGGTGTGGTTGGCGTACTCGCCACCACCGGCACATTACAGAGTGCCAAGTTCGCCGCCTTGCTCGACCGTTTCGCCGCCGATGTGCGAGTCATCACTCAGCCATGCCCCGGGTTGGTGGAGCTGATTGAAAATGGCGATTTGCACAGCGAGGCATTGCGTCAGTTGTTGCAGGGGTATGTCGATCCGCTGCTGGCTGCAGGTGCAGACACAATCATTCTAGGCTGCACGCATTATCCCTTTTTAAAGCCACTGCTTAAGCAGATGCTCCCGCAAAGCATCAGCCTGATCGATACCGGTGCCGCTGTGGCACGGCAGCTTCAACGATTGTTGGCCGAGCGTGAGTTGCTGGCCGAGGGACCTGCTAGCACTACCCGGTTCTGGTCGAGTGCGGATCCGGAACATTTCAGAAATATCTTGCCGGTTTTGTGGCATTCGACGGGTGTTGTGCAAAGCTTCGACTTGTAGATAAAAAGTGATGACACGAATAATTGAGCTGAACTTCTGATCAAGCGTCAACTTCTATAGCTTTGTCTGTTGGACAGCATAAAAACCATACGAAATTGTTCGGAAAAGGATGTTTCTAATGAAGCGACTATTCTGCTTGGCCGCGATTGCGACCGCATTGATGGGGCACAGTTTTACCGCGCAGGCAGCAGGGGTGGAGTTCGGGGTCGGCCAGACCAGCGATTCGACCATGACCTACCGACTGGGTATGCAATTCGACTGGGACAAGAGCTGGTTGCAGAGTGATATCGGTCGCTTGACCGGCTACTGGAGCGGCGCTTACACCTATTGGGAGGGCGATGAAACGTCGAGCAACCACAGTTTGTCGTTCTCGCCGGTGCTGGTGTATGAGTTTGCCGGTCAGACCATCAAACCCTACGTTGAGGCGGGTATCGGCATCGCGGTGTTTGCCAATACCGAAGTCGAAGACAACAAACTTGGCGGGGCCTTTCAGTTCGAAGACCGTTTCGGGTTTGGTCTGCGCTTTACCGGCGGACATGAGGTCGGGATTCGCGCCACGCATTATTCCAATGCCGGGATCAGCAGCCCGAACGATGGCGTAGAGAGTTACTCGCTGCATTACACAATGCCGTTGTAAGCAACACTGCACATTCAATGTGGGAGCGGGCTTGCTCGCGAAGATGGATTAACATTCAACGATGATGTTGATTGAAAGTCCGCTTTCGCGAGCAAGCCCGCTCCCACATTGAATCTTCGGTGGCCTGAGGTTCACCGATACGCCGTCGCAATCCCCTGGCGTTCGGTGATGCATTCCGGTGCGCCCATTTCGAACTCCCGGCATATCAGCGGACGTTTTTCGTAGATGGTGCACATCATGCTGTTGCGATCGAGCGCGGCGCACCAGCCGTCATCCAGTCGCAGCATGACTTCCCCGCCCCAATCGTCGGTATCGATAAAACGCTCGGGCACGCCGGTGTCGGTGATCAACATGACTTCAAGCTGGCAGCAGCAGGCCGCGCAGGTCGAGCAGGTGACCGCAGGTTCGGCGATTTGCGTGTGGGGAATGGTTTTCATGGCGCGCAGTGTAAGGCAGTGAGCCCACGCTGTGTGAAAGGCCTGACGGACGCTCAGGCTTCACGGCAGCCCATCGATCGGCGGATTGTTTCGCTCCATACGCTTGCCGATTTCCAGTCCCGTCTGGCCAGGCTTTTGTGGCAGAGGCCAAAGGACAGGCATGAGCAGCTCCGGTAAGGAGAGCACCAGTGGACGATGCTTGAGCATGTCGAAGAGGTATCGCGCAGCTTTGTCCGCCGACCAGTCGAGGTGTTCTGAAGCGTCGTTGCTCAGGGGGATATCGATAAGTCCTGGGCTGACGATGGTCATTTCGATGTTTTCCGGCTCCACGTCGATGCGCAAGGACTCGAAAAGATGACGCAACCCGGGCTTTGAATCGCCATAGGCTTCGGCTCGTGGCAGGGGCAGCCAGGTCACCGAACTGGCCAAGCCCACCAGATGCGGCGCAGTGCCCGCCTGCAGCAGGGGCCGGGCGGCTTCGATGCAATAGCTGCTGGCAAGCAGGTTGGTACGCACGATGTGCTCGATGATTGACGAGTCGAACTGATTGGCGTCGACGTATTCGCAGGTGCCTGCGTTGAGGATCATGGTGTCCAGAGAACCCCATTCCTTGGCAATCTGCTCGCCGATTTCGCGCACCCGTTGGCCGTTGGTCAAATCACCCGCGACCACCAGCACTTGTCCGGGGTAACGCTGAGACAGGGCCTTCAATGGCGCCAATGAGCGGGAACTGACGGCCAGATGGGCACCGGTTTTCAGTATTTCTTCGGCCAGCGCGGCACCAATACCGTTGCAGGCACCGGTCAACCAGTATCGCCTTGGAGGTGTACGCCTCATCCCAATTCCCTTTTTAACCAAATAATTTCCCGGCTCAACACCGTATTTATAACGCAATGCGGCGGCATCAACTTAATTCCGGTGGTGATAAACCCTGTCGGGATGGCAGGTTCTTGAACGCGGCCAAGGCCCGTTCACGGGAAGTGCTCAGGTTGACGATAGGCGATGGATAATCCGTTACACCGAATAATCCATCGAGTCTCGCGCGATTGTGCAGGTCTTTTTTGTTCATTTCATTGATCTGCGGCAACCAATGCTTGATGAAAACCCCTTCGGCATCGAACTTTTCCGACTGGCTCAGGGGGTTGAAAATCCGGAAGTAGGGCGCCGAATCGGTGCCGGTGGACGAACTCCACTGCCAGCCACCGTTGTTCGCCGCCAGATCGCCGTCAATCAGATGTCGCATGAAGAAACGCTCGCCTTCACGCCAGTCGATCAGCAGGTTTTTGGTCAGGAACATTGCCACGACCATGCGCAAGCGGTTGTGCATCCAGCCGGTTTCCAGCAATTGGCGCATGGCGGCATCAATAATCGGCAGGCCGGTACGGGCTTGCTGCCAGGCCTTGAGATCTTCCGGTGCATCACGCCAGGCCAGGGCTTCGGTTTCCGGGCGAAAGGCGCGGTGCCGGGAGACCCGTGGGTAGCCCACCAGAATATGTTTGTAGAACTCGCGCCACAGCAACTCGTTGATCCAGGTGACGGCACCGACCTTGCCGCTTTCGAACTCCCCTTGATTGCTTTGCAACGCGGCGTGCAGACACTGACGAGGGGAGATGACCCCGGCGGTGAGATAGGCCGAGAGTTGGCTGGTGCCGGGTTTTGCCGGGAAGTCGCGTTCGCTGTGGTAATAGTCGATCTGTGCGTCGGTAAAGGTCTCGAGGCGGCGTCGGGCCTCGGCTTCGCCGGCCGGCCAGAGAGCACGCAACCTGTCGCTGGGCGTGTCGAAACCCTCGACACGAGAGGGAGGTTCGTCGCTCGCGATACCCAACGGAGCCTGGATGGCGGGGGCGGTAACCAATCTCGGCAATGAGGCGTGCAAGCGTTCGTAGCAGACCTTGCGGAACTGGCTGAAGACCTGGAAATAAGTGCCGGTTCTGGTCAGCACGGTGCCGGGCTTGAGCAGCAATTGATCGAGGTAGCTGTAAAAGTCGATGCCTTGGGCTTTCAGGGCTTGGGCCACCGCGGCATCACGACGGGTTTCATGAATGCCGTATTCCTCGTTGGCGTGTACTGCGTCGATCTTCAATTGCTGGCACAACTCGAGCAGGACCTTCGGTGCCTCATCCCAGCGGGACGCCTTGCGAATCAGCAGCGGGATGTTCAGGGCGCCCAGCGCATGGCGTAACTCGCTGAGGTTGCGCAGCCAGAAATCCACTTTGCACGGCGCATCGTCATGCGCCAGCCATTGCTGCGGACTCAGCAAATAAACCGCCACAGTCGGGCCGCGGGCTGTGGCGGCCGAGAGGGCGGTGTTGTCATGTAGACGCAAGTCGCTGCGCAGCCAGATCAATTGCATGGTGGTATCCGCACGATCCATTAAAAAAGCGTCATTAAATGAGCCCACGCTGAATCAGGCCCTGATGGGCCGACAACGGGTCTTCGGCCAGGGACAAGTCAGCAATGGCAGTGGTTCTTGCGGATAACTCGGTGTGGTGGATACACACCGTTGGTCCGGCAATCATTTTTGGGCAACTGACGCCATTCAAAAGTTTCGTCAGCTGCGCAAGATTCATGGCTTTGCTGGAATACAGCAGTACGCCGCGGGCTTGCAGGTGATCGACCGCCAGCGCAAGTTCGCCAGCGGGGAGCGGCCAGTCGAAGACTTCCACCGGGCAATCGACGCTGCTGATCAACCAGGCCGTCAGCCACAGATGAGGCTCCAGTGGCAGGTCCGAGTGATTGATCAGCAGCAGCGGCGCGGTGCGTAACTGACGGTTGTTATGGTAGATCCTCGCGCCGAATTTGCTGCGCAGCCAGGAATAAACAAACACCCGCTCCATCTGTGCGCCGAACTGGCCTTGCCAGCGTTGTTCCAGTTCCGCCAGCAACGGCATCAACAACCGTTCACACAAGGTGCGTGGCGGATACAGCGCCATCGCCTGATTCACCGTGTCATCGAGTGTGCGTTCGGCCAGATGAGTGACCGCTTGCAGCAGTGTCTGGCGCAGCACCAGCCAATCGTTCCCGACGGGGTCGGTCAGCCCCTGAGGCGTGTCGAGCAGCTGTTTGACCTGGCTGACAGCCACGCCGCGATTGAGCCAGGTGAGGATCGTCAGGATCCGTTGAACGTGTTCGGCACAGAACAGCCGATGCCCCTTGGGCGTACGCTGGGGCACGATCAGCCCATAGCGCCGTTCCCAGGCGCGCAAGGTGACGGCATTGACCCCGGTCTGCCGGGCCACTTCACGAATGGGCAGCCAGCCAGCGTCCAGAGCCTTCTTGAAGTCGCTGCCAAGGTCTTCACTAGCGCTGGTGTCCGGTGGATTTTTCATTAAATCGCGTTTCGCAGGCTGAGGTTTTCCGGGTGCGGTTGCAGGTAAACCTGTTGCGCAATGTAGGGATCCGGGTGTTGGCGAAAGTAGTGTTTGAGCAGCGTCAATGGCACCACTAGCGGCACGATGCCCTGGCGATACTGGCCGATGACGTGCTGCACTTCTTGTTTGTCTTCAGGGCTGATGACTTGTTTGAGATAGCCACTGAGGTGCTGCAGCACGTTAGTGTGGGTGCGGCGTGTGGCGCATTTTTTCAGGGCTGCCATCAGCTCGCTGAAATAGCGCGGGCCAAGCACTTCGAGAGCGGACTGGCCCATATTGCCCAGCAAGTTGCCCAGGGTTTTGTATTGCACCGGGTTGTGGGCCATCAACAGGTATTTGTAGCGCGAGTGAAAGTCAGTGAGGCTGCGCCGGGTCAGGCCTGTTTGCAGCAACTGCTGCCAGGCGCTGTAGGCGAACACGCGGGTGAGGAAGTTTTCCCGCAGTACCGGGTCGTTGAGGCGGCCGTCTTCCTCCACCGGTAGATCAGGATGCAACGCACAGAAGGCTTGGGCGTAGATGCCACGGCTACCGCGGTCCACTGGCGCGCCGTTGGCGTGGTAGACCTTGACCCGTTCCAGCCCGCACGAAGGGGATTTCTGCATGAAGATATAGCCGCAGATGTCGCCCAGCTCTATCGCCATTTTTTGACCGTACTCGGCCAGCGGTCGGGTGACGTTGATCTCAGGGGTGATCGTGCCGACAGCCTCCGGGTGTTCGGGGTTGCCGACCAGGCGGATCGGTTCGCGAGGGATACCCAGGCCAATGGCGACTTCCGGGCAGACCGGGACGAAATCGAAATAATCAGTGAGGGTAAGGCTGCACAGCCGCGATGCTTTGTGCCCGCCGTTGTAACGCACTTCGGCTCCCATCAGGCAGGCGCTGATGGCGATTTTGGGTTTCATGGCTGTGGGGGGCATCGGAGCGCCTCGAATCCAGACCTGTACAGATTATTGGATCTGTACAACATGACTTCATCATAGATTCAAAGATGTACAAGTCAAATTTTTTGTATAGGTTTTTGCGAGGCTGCTGCCCATGTCGACAGCAGCGATGGGCTGGACTTGATTCGATTCACTGCAGGTGTTCATGCAACCTGCGGGCTGCCTCCTGGCCACTGAGCCAGGCACCTTCGACACGGCCGGACAGGCACCAGTCGCCGCATACATACAGGCCCAGATCGGCATCGGCCAAGGCACCCCACTCATGGCTGCTGGCCGGCCGGGCATACAGCCAGCGGTGAGCGAGGCTGAAAGTCGGAGCAGGCATGGCGTCGTGCAGCAGTTCGGCAAAGGCACCGTGCAATTGCTCGATCACTGCTTCCTTGGGCAGGTCGATATGCTGCCGGCTCCAGGTACTGGTGGCGTGCAGCACCCAGGTATCGAGGGTGGTGTCGCGTCCCGGCTTGCTGCGGTTGCGCGCCAACCAGTCGAGAGGACTGTCCTGCACGAAGCAACCTTCGATGGCGGTTTCCAGTGGCGTGTCGAACGCCAGGGCGACGGCCCAGGTGGGTTCCATTTTTACCCCGGCGGCGGCCCCGGCGAGTTTCGGCGCGGCCGCCAGCAGTGCGGTCGCCTGAGGGGCGGGCGTGGCAATGACGACATGACTGAATGGACCGTGGGTGAAGCCCTCGGCGTCTTGCAGGTGCCAATGTTCTTCGCCGCGATAGACCTCGGTGATGCGGCAGGCGAAATGCACTTCCAGATCCCCGAGCAAGCCGCGCGTAATCGCGCTCATGCGGGGTGTGCCGACCCAGCGTGTCTGTTCATCCGGCGAAGGTCTGAGCTGGCCGCCGTGGAAGGTATAGAGCTGCGGCGTCCACACGGCAACCCAGCCATTGGCTTGCCAGCGCTGGACTTCGGTGACAAAGCGGCGGTCGCGGGCAGTGAAATATTGCGCGCCCATGTCCAGGGCACCCGCATCACTGCGCTTGCTCGACATGCGTCCGCCACTGCCGCGGCTTTTATCGAAAAGTTGAACGACATGCCCGGCCTCCGTCAGGGCCTGGGCGGCTGAGAGTCCGGCGATGCCGGTGCCGATGATTGCGATAGGTACAGTCATAGGGGCCTCGTTTACCTTTCTGTACAGACTACGCCGTGGTTCAAACCTGTACAATATTGTTTTTTGGTATAACTTTTAGCGTCCTCGTTCTGACAGCTTGGCCTATTGTTAAGCACAGAGCCTGCCTAATACCAAAGATCCCTGCTTATAAAAATAGACTAGTGATCAGGGTAAAACGCCACGCGAGGAAGATGTCATGCACATATTGCTGACCGGCGGTACTGGTTTGATAGGACGTCAACTCTGCCGACACTGGTTGAGCCAGGGACATCGCCTGACGGTCTGGAGTCGCACGCCTGCAAAAGTCGCCAAAGTCTGTGGCAATCAGGTACGTGGAATCGCACGACTTGAGGACCTGGGTCAAGAACCGGTGGATGCCATTATCAACCTCGCGGGGGCACCGATTGCCGATCGGCTCTGGACGCACAAACGCAAGGCGTTATTGTGGAGCAGCCGGATCACCCTGACCGAAACCCTGCTGGCCTGGCTCGAAAGCCGCGAGCAAAGACCGCAGGTATTGATTTCTGGCTCGGCGATCGGTTGGTACGGCGACGGTGGCGAACGGGAGTTGACTGAAGAATCTCCACCGGTCATCGATGATTTCGCCAGCCAGTTGTGTGTCGCCTGGGAGGAAACCGCGCAGCGCGCCGAAGCCTTGGGCATTCGCGTGATCCTCATTCGTACCGGGTTGGTGCTGTCCGCCGAGGGCGGCTTTTTGTCGCGGCTGCTGTTGCCGTTCAAACTGGGGCTGGGCGGGCCGATCGGCAATGGTCGGCAGTGGATGCCGTGGATTCATATCAAGGATCAAATCGCCCTGATTGATTTTCTTCTGCACCGCAATGAGGCCAGCGGTCCATATAATGCCAGCGCGCCCAAGCCGGTACGCAATCGCGAATTCGCCCAGACGTTGGGTCGCGTGTTGCATCGTCCGGCGTTCATGCCGATGCCGACCCTCGTGTTGAAGGTGGGCCTGGGCGAGTTGTCATTGTTGCTGCTGGGTGGCCAGAAGGCCATGCCGGCTCGCTTGCTGGAAGCAGGTTTCACTTTCCAGTTCACTGATTTGCGCGCGGCGTTGGACGATCTGTCCAGCCGCCTCTGAAATAGGACGTTGCATGACCGATCACGCGTTGCTTCTGGTCAACCTGGGTTCACCTGCTTCCACCTCGGTGGCGGATGTGCGCAGCTACCTCAATCAGTTTCTGATGGATCCGTATGTGATCGACCTGCCGTGGCCGGTGCGGCGTTTGCTGGTGTCGTTGATTCTGATCAAACGCCCAGAGCAATCGGCCCACGCTTATGCGTCGATCTGGTGGGCGGACGGTTCGCCACTGGTGGTGCTCGGCCGTCGTCTGCAACGGGCCATGACCGCCCAGTGGACCCACGGCCCGGTGGAGCTGGCGATGCGCTACGGCGAGCCATCCATTGAGTCGACGCTGGTTCGTCTGGCGGCTCAGGGGCACAAAAAAGTCACCCTGGCGCCGCTCTATCCGCAGTTCGCCGACAGCACCGTGACCACGGTAGTCGAGGAAGCCAAACGGGTGGTGCGGGAGAAGAAACTCGACGTGCAGTTCTCGATTCTCCAGCCGTTCTACGATCAGCCGGAATACCTCGATGCCCTGGTGGCCAGCGCTGCGCCATATTTGCAGCAGGACTACGATCACCTGTTGCTGAGCTTTCACGGTTTGCCGGAACGGCACCTGACCAAGATTGACCCCACCGGTCACCATTGCTTTAAAAGCGATAATTGCTGTCAGAACGCGTCACCGGAAGTATTAGCCACCTGCTACCGGGCCCAATGCTTGCGTACTGCGTCAGAGTTTGCCCGGCTCCTGGGCCTGCCGGACGGCAAGTGGTCGGTGTCGTTCCAGTCGCGTCTGGGGCGGGCCAAGTGGATCGAACCCTACACCGAAGCGCGCCTCGATGAGTTGGCCAAAAGCGGCGTGAAGAAAGTCCTGGTGATGTGCCCGGCGTTCGTCGCCGATTGCATCGAAACCCTGGAAGAGATCGGTGATCGCGGCAAGGAGCAATTCCGCGAAGCGGGAGGGGAGGAGTTGGTGCTGGTGCCGTGCCTCAACGATGATCCGCAGTGGGCCAAGGCGTTGAACGCGTTGTGCGAAAGGGCGCCGTTGGCGCTTTAAAAGCATCGCGGGCAAGCCCGCTCCCACAGGTATTGCGCTGACCTTGTGGGAGCGGGCTTGCCCGCGATGGCGTTCTTGAGACCTGCTTAGATCAGCGGCTCATCCGCCTTCTTGTGCTTCCAGCTGTCATGGCCCGGCAGCAACAGGTTCAGCGCAATCGCTACCACCGCGCACAGCGCGATGCCTTTGAGGCCGAAATCGTCCGGGCCGGTGCCGGTGCCGACCAGTACGCCGCCAATCCCGAACACCAGCGTCACCGAGACAATCACCAGATTGCGTGCTTCGCCCAGGTCGATCTTGTGGCGAATCATTGTGTTCATCCCCACCGCAGCAATCGAACCGAACAACAGGCAGAGAATCCCGCCCATCACCGGCACCGGGATGCTTTGCAGCAGGGCGCCGAACTTGCCGATGAACGCCAGGCTGATCGCAAAGATTGCGGCCCAGGTCATGATTTTCGGGTTGTAGTTTTTGGTCAGCATCACCGCGCCAGTCACTTCGGCATAGGTGGTGTTGGGCGGGCCGCCGAACAGACCGGCCGCGGTGGTGGCAATGCCATCGCCGAGCAACGTGCGGTGCAGGCCGGGCTTCTTCAAATAATCGCGACCAGTCACGCTACCCACTGCAATCACGCCGCCGATGTGCTCAATGGCCGGGGCCAAGGCTACCGGAACGATGAACAGAATCGCCTGCCAGTTGAATTCCGGTGCCGTGAACTGTGGAATCGCGAACCACGGTGCCGCCGCAATCTTCGCGGTGTCAACCACCCCGAAATAGAACGCCATCGCGAAACCCACCAACACGCCGGAGATGATCGGCACCAGGCGGAAAATACCTTTGCCGAACACCGCGACGATCAGGGTGGTCAGCAGCGCCGGCATCGAGATCAACATCGCCGTCTGGTAAGGAATCAGCTCGGTGCCGTCGCCGGCCTTGCCCATCGCCATGTTAGCGGCGATCGGCGCCATGGCCAGACCGATGGAGATGATCACCGGTCCAATTACCACCGGCGGTAGCAGGCGGTCGATGAACCCGGTGCCTTTGATCTTCACGGCAAGACCGAGGAAGGTGTAGACGAAACCCGCCGCCATCACACCGCCCATGGTCGCCGCCAGGCCGAACTGGCCCTTGGCGAGAATGATCGGCGTGATGAAGGCAAAGCTCGAGGCGAGGAACACCGGCACCTGACGCCCGGTGACGATCTGGAACAGAATCGTCCCCAAACCTGCGGTGAACAGCGCCACGTTCGGGTCGAGGCCGGTAATCAACGGCATCAACACCAGCGCGCCAAAGGCCACGAACAGCATCTGCGCACCCGACAGCACTGTGCGCCAGAGCGGATCGTTGAACTCTTGCTGCATGCTCAAGCGTCCTTCTGCTTGGTGCCGAAGATCTTGTCACCGGCATCGCCCAAGCCTGGGATGATGTAACCGTGTTCGTTCAGTTTCTGGTCAATGGAGGCGGTGTAGATGGTCACGTCCGGGTGAGCCTTGCCCACCGCGGCGATGCCTTCAGGGGCGGCCACCAGGACCATCGCGCGGATGTCCTTGCAGCCGGCCTTCTTCAGCAAATCGATGGTGGCGACCATCGAACCGCCGGTGGCGAGCATCGGGTCGATGATCATCGCCAGGCGCTCGTCGATTTCCGGCACCAGTTTTTCCAGGTAGGTGTGGGCTTCGAGGGTTTCCTCGTTGCGGGCCACGCCCACGGCGCTGACTTTGGCGCCCGGGATCAGGCTCAGCACGCCTTCGAGCATGCCGATACCGGCGCGCAGGATCGGCACCACGGTAATCTTCTTGCCGGCGATTTTCTCGACAGACACCGTGCCGCACCAGCCTTCGATGTCGTAGCTTTCCAGCGGCAAGTCTTTGGTGGCTTCATAGGTCAGCAGGGCGCCGACTTCCTGAGCGAGCTCACGGAAATTCTTCGTGCTGATGTCGGCGCGGCGCATAAGGCCAAGTTTATGACGGATCAGCGGATGGCGGATCTCGAGGATGGGCATGGGGAAAGGCTCCGGCGGCGGGCAAAAAAACCGGCCTAGATTAATCTATCCGAGGGTGTTGTCCTATAGACATACAGAACGTTAGTCCACAAACGCTTGATCTGGCCTCGCTTGATGCGTACCTTTGCCCGCTTTTCCTAAACTGTCCCTCCCTTCACCATCCCCCTGGAGAGCGCCATGTCCGCTGATCTCGAGCATATCCGTCAAATCATGCGAGAGGCTGACTGCCTGTACACCGAAGCTGAAGTCGAGGCGGCCATCGCCCGCGTCGGTGCGCACATCAACGAACAACTGGCTGAAAGCAATCCGGTGGTGTTCTGTGTCATGAACGGCGGCCTGATTTTCGCCGGCAAGCTGCTCACCCACCTGCAATTCCCGCTGGAAGCGTCCTACCTGCACGCCACCCGTTATCGCAACGAAACCAGCGGCGGCGACCTGTTCTGGAAAGCCAAGCCGGAAGTCTCGTTCATTGACCGTGACGTGCTGATCATCGACGACATCCTCGATGAAGGTCACACCCTGGGCGCGATTATCGACTTCTGCAAACACGCCGGCGCCCGCAAAGTGCACACCGCCGTGCTGATCGACAAGGACCACGACCGCAAGGCTCGCCCGGACCTGAAAGCCGATTTCGTCGGCCTGCCGTGCATTGACCGTTACATCTTCGGTTATGGCATGGATTACAAAGGGTACTGGCGTAACGCCAACGGGATTTTTGCCGTTAAAGGCATGTAAGCAGGGGGACTGTCTGGGGGCGGTTTAGCCACCAGACACGTTGATGCTTGAAGGCCGGCCTCCCGCCCGAATGCGTGCGCAGTTCGCTTGAACTACGCGCTCAGTCCTGCATGGCGAGCCAGCGTTCGCTTTTGCGTCGAGCCTGTTCCAGGTTGTTCACGTAAGCCAACTGACGCTGTTCCCGATGGATGCCCGCGCGCCTGAGTTTCAGGCGCACGCGCGCAGCCGTCCCGACCAGAATCAAGCCGATGCCGTCGGTGCGGTAATCCCTGAGGATATTGTCGAAGGCTGCCAACGCCGTCATGTCCAGCATCGACACGGCACTCATCTCGACAATCACCACTTTGACCTCGGGGCTGAATTTGCGCAGCACGCCCAGGGCTTTTTCCGCCGCGCCGAAAAACAACGGCCCGCGTATCGCATAGCAACGAACATGCTCCGGCATATCCTGTAAGGCTTGATGGAACTCTCGAGGCAATTCGGCAGTGTCCGTGAGGTCGCTCATGCGCTTGACGAACAACCCGGCGGCCAGCAACAGCCCAACGGCAACGGCCAGCACCATGTCGAACAACACTGTCAGGCTCAGACAGGTCAGCAAAACCAACACATCGCTGCGTGGTGCGATGCGCAAGGTGTGCACGACATGCCGGGCCTCGCTCATGTTCCACGCCACCATCACGAGCAATGCCGCCAGCGCAGCCATCGGCAAGTAGCTGAACAGCGGAGCCAGGACGAGTATTGCCAGCAGCACCACCGCACTGTGGATAATCGCCGCCAATGGCGAAAACGCCCCGCTGCGCACATTGGTGGCGCTGCGAGCGATCGCCGCGGTGGCGGTAATGCCGCCGAACAGCGGTGCGACCAGATTGCCGATGCCCTGACCCAAGAGTTCGGCGTTAGGGTCGTGTTTGCTGCCCGTCATGCCATCGGCCACCACTGCACACAGCAACGATTCGATGGCTCCGAGCATGGCGATGGCGAAGGCCGGCGCCATTAATTGGCGGATCAGGTCGTAAGACAAATGCAGGGGTTGGCCATTGGGGCCCGGCAGATTCCACGGCCAGTCGAAGCTCGGCAGAAACGGCGGAATGCCGGGGTGGCTGACGCCACCGACGATATAGCTGAAGCGCTCGCCGAGCGTTGCAATCGGTAATCCGCCGCCTTCCAGCGCCAGCCCCAATAATGCGCCGACGGCCA
Organism: Pseudomonas wuhanensis; assembly: GCF_030687395.1. Classification (GTDB taxonomy): domain Bacteria; phylum Pseudomonadota; class Gammaproteobacteria; order Pseudomonadales; family Pseudomonadaceae; genus Aquipseudomonas; species Aquipseudomonas wuhanensis. Next base: position 1,121,132 of record NZ_CP117430.1, read on the forward strand.
GTGCCACCAGATGCCCCGGAATCCGTGGAACAAAGCGTGGCCAGACGATCAGAACCGCCAGGCATGTAACGCCGATGATCCCGTCCCCCAAGCGGGCGCTGGGCAATGACTGGAGCAGCACGCCTAATTGCTCAACGTAATGTTCGGCATGCTGGGTGGTACTCAGGCCCAGCAAATCCTTTAGCTGGAGTGTGGCGATGACAATGCCGATCCCGGCGGTAAAGCCCAGGGTCACCGGGTAAGGGATGTACTGAATCAGCCGTCCGGCCCGAATCAGCCCCAAGGCAATCAGGATTACCCCGGCAAGCAGGGTGCAGAGCAGCAGGCCACCCAGGCCATATTGCTGGGTGATCGGCAGCAGTATCACCACGAACGCGGCTGTCGGCCCGCTGACATTGAAGCGCGAGCCTCCCGTCAGGGCGATCAGCGGGGCAGCGATCAGCACCGTATACAAGCCATGCTGGGGCGCTACCCCCACCGCAATCGCCAGGGCCATGGCCAAGGGGATGGCGATAATCCCTACCGTCACCCCGGCACTGATGTCGCCACGCAATCGCCTGAAGCTATAACCTGCGCGCCGGGTCTGACGCCAGGCGGCGAACAATGGGGGCATGGAGAATGACATGAGGGCTCCACAGTAGACGGCACGCCGTCGAAATAGGGCTGAAGGCTCTTCAGTATGCCCAGCCTTGTCCTCCAGAGTATTGATCTGGATCGCTTATTTACCTGATTGATCATCGTGCTAGAGTGCTCGGCCTCGCCCCCGGAGCCTGTCATGAGCCTTTTGACCCGCAGCTGCGCCGCCCTGTTGCTGATCCTCAGCCTGCCCCTGGCTGCCGCCCCGGCGCCGATGCACGGGCAGTTTTTGCCCCCGGACGACCTGACCCTGCGTGATGCAGAGCCCGAGCAGCAACAACTGTTGCAGGTCACCGAGTATTCGGTGGTCCTCGGCAGCCAGCGTCAGTCCAACCAACAACCGATCCCGGTCACCTCACCGCTGCTGATCCGCCTCAAGGGCAAATCCCTGAACAAGGGCGCGACCATCAGCCAAGTGCTGGTCAACTTCGATGGCGAAAGCAAAAGCCTGAAAAAGCCGATCTATGACGACAAAAGCAAAACCCTGACCCTCTATTACCCGCTGGCTCAGTACCGGGTGGTGATCGACTTGCTGCGCAACGACACGGTGTATTGCCAGTTTCTGAGTTACGCCAACGGCCATATCTGGGCCGATCTGCACACCGGCAGCGTTCGTCCGCGTTGAGCCCCATGGCCGTGCGGGGGTAAACTGCCCGCCCTGTGAAATGTCTGCGAGCTGGAGTCGGCAATGCGTAAAGATAAGAAGCAAGTGATTGGTGACGAGATCGGCGATGCGCAGATCAAACTGTTCCTCGATTTCGAGCCGGTCGACGCCACTTCACCGTCGCTGCACAAACTGATCAAGGCGTACCGTGGCCTGCGCATCGATGACTTCGAGCGTTTTCTGACGTTCTTTGTTGAAGCCGGCTACGATCTGGACGGCAAGGACGAGCGCGGCAATGACTTCGTTGCCCTGATTCAGGATCAGCGCAACGCCGCCGAGTACATCGAGCTGATCAACAAGGCTCGCGGTTAAGATCAAAAGATCTTTTTCCAAGGCTGGCGAAGATCAATAAAAAACGCCCCGCCCTCAATGAGGACGGGGCGTTTTTTTAGGCCACCGAATCAAGCGTAGCTTTCGGTCTCGTTGCTGGCTTCCACCAGTTCCAGCGCGACGTTGTTGTGCGCATTGATCTTGCGATACAGCGCAGCGTCGGTTTCCAGAACCTTTTCCCGAGCCGGGAAGATTTCCGCCAGTTTGGCAGCCCATTCACCGGACGCTTTGTTCGGGAAGCATTTCTCGATCAGCTCAAGCATGATCGAAACAGTCACCGAAGCGCCTGGCGAGGCGCCGAGCAGGGCGGCAAGGGAGCCGTCCTTGGCCGCGACCAGTTCGGTACCGAACTGCAGAACGCCGCCTTTCTTCGGGTCTTTCTTGATGATCTGCACCCGTTGGCCGGCCACTTCCAGGCGCCAGTCTTCGGCTTTCGCCTGTGGATAAAAGCGACGCAGGGATTCCAGGCGCTGCTCCATCGACTGCATCACTTCGCTGACCAGGTACTTGGTCAGGTCCATGTTGTTTTTGGCCACGGCCAGCATCGGGCCGATGTTGCCGGCGCGAACCGACATCGGCAGGTCCATGAACGAACCGTGCTTGAGGAACTTGGTGGTGAAGCCGGCGTAAGGTCCGAACAGCAGGGACTTCTTGCCATCGACCACGCGGGTGTCCAGGTGCGGCACGGACATCGGTGGCGAACCCACGGCAGCCTGGCTGTAAACCTTTGCCTGGTGGTGCTTGACCACTTCCGGGTTGTCGCAACGCAACCACTGGCCGCTGATCGGGAAACCGCCAAAGCCTTTGCTTTCTTCGATGCCCGAGGCTTGCAGCAGCGGCAGGGCCGCGCCGCCCGCGCCGAGGAAGACGAACTTGGCGTCGACTTCACGGGTGTTGCCGCTGTTGACGTCCTTGATGCTGACGGTCCAGCCGCCATTGTTACGCTTCAGGCCGGTGACGCGCTTGCAGTACTTGACCTGGGCATCGGGTGCGCTGGTCAGGTGCTGGAGCAATTGGTTGGTCAGGGCGCCGAAGTTGACGTCGGTGCCGTTCATCACGCGGGTGGCGGCGAGGACTTCGTCGGCCGCGCGCCCCGGCATCATCAGCGGCATCCACTCGGCCATTTTGGCCTTGTCTTCGGTGTATTCCATGTCGGCGAAGGCGTGGTGCTTGCTCAGCGTCTTGAAACGTTCCTTGAGGAAGGAGACGCCGTCCTCGCCCTGCACGAAACTCAGGTGCGGCACCGGGCTGATGAACGATTTGCACGAACCGAAGGTGCCTTTCTTGGTCAGGTACGACCAGAACTGCTTCGACACCTCGAACTGGGTGTTGATGTGCACGGCTTTCTTGATGTCGACGGTGCCGTCAGCGGCCTGTGGCGTGTAGTTGAGCTCACACAGCCCGGCGTGACCGGTACCGGCGTTGTTCCACGGATTGGAACTCTCCGCGGCACCGGAATCCATCAGCTCGACGACTTCCAGCGTGATCGCGGGGTCGAGCTCTTTAAGCAGTACCGCCAGGGTGGCACTCATGATGCCGGCCCCAACCAGTACTACGTCGACTGCTTCGTTATGCGCCATTTAACGCGTCTCCAAAATCTGCAGCACCAAATTGTCGGCATAGCTGCCAGGCGTTCCGGGGCGTGTCAGTGATGCCCCAGGTACCCATGGCCAGGATCGCCATGTCCGAATCTTCGCAATTTTTTGCAACTTCGACGGATGCATGCGGCCTGGCTTCAAGAGTCACATGAACTCATTTCGGCACGCGGCTGGCAATTCGACTTATGGTCGAGACATCCGTTTGTGCAACCAAATCCGTAGCGGACAGGCTTCAGGCTCCGGTGTTCGAGGAATACTCGGTCCTGTGTCGTTGGGCTGTTGTAGACGCTAATGGTGCATGTTCAGACGCAAAACTATTCATTTGCTCGCCACACTCTTGTGAAGTTGTGAAAACCCGTTTTTTTCACGCTCTTTTGAAGACGTGAACCTCAAAAAAGGGCTGTCCCAGCCTGGCACCGTGCCCGGATGGATTGCCGCCATGAGGTACATGACAGGCAAAACGGGCAAACAGCTCAGTAACCGAGCGTAATGACAGCTCTGCAGATTCGCGAGAAGTGGTGTTTTGCTTAGGGAACAGCAAGCGCGCCAGCTTCACTCGATCTGTGTGGGCGGCTCTCTGTGGGCGGTGCGGGGGTGTCAATACCGAGGTATTAACGATGCTGCGAGGCCCGATCAGGAGACGTCCTTATAATCGGGGGGAGATTGTATCTAAGAAACGCAGGGAAATGGTCGTGTTTAATGACTTTTATTAGGCGTCCGCTCAGGTGGTCAACAGTTGTTGCGCACGCGCACGTGGCTGGCGCTGGCTGACACGGGCGCTGGCGGGCAGGGGATGGTGCAGCCAGTTGAGGCGGATTTCTTCGATTTCGACCCAGCCATCGCCCATGGGCTGGAGGCTGCACTGTTTGAACGCCTGGCAGCGGCCATCGCGGTCGAGCAGGGCAAAACAGCGATGCAGTGGGCGTGGCGCGAACATTGAGATGAGAAAACGCATGGCAAAGTACCTTGTGGGGTGACTGCTGTGAAGGTTGCCAGTGAGCGATGACGTGCATGTGTATGGGCGGTGACAGATGTGTGACAGGAACCGTGCTGTGCCGGGTTTGTCAGAGATTTCAGTAATCGTTGTGCGAAGCTAGTTCGCCGCAGTGGCGCACCGCTATACTGCGGGCCTGTTTGTGCCTGATTCTGGAGAGAAGAGCATGTTGCAACGCCTGTTGTTCGGTTTGATCACTGTGACCAGTTTGACCCTCGTCGGCTGCGCCCACAGCCCGCAACAACTGAACCCGGAACCCAAGTTGACGGCTCAGCTGGCGCCGGTCGGTCGTGGTCAGCCGGTGGTGGTGCGTGTGGTGGATGGTCGTCCATCGCCAACCCTGGGGACTCGTGGTGGCCTGTACCCGGAGACCAGTGCGATCACCGTGCAGGGCGCGCAAATTCTGCCGAAGTTGCAGGCTCAGGCTGAAGCGGCCGTGCGCTTGCTGGGCTTTACCCCGACGGCCAATGCGCTGAATGCACCGCAATTGACGGTGACCCTGGCCGAGCTGAAGTATCAGTCGCCCAAGGAAGGCCTGTATGTGACTGAGGCAACGATTGGCGCGACGTTCCGTTCGGATGTGCAGAATGCCAACCGTCGTTACAGCGGTCGCTACGGTGCGTCGCTGGATCAGCGTTTTGGCATGGCGCCGAATCAGGAAACCAATACCAAGCTGGTCAGTGATGTGTTGAGTGATGCGTTGACCCGCTTGTTCAAGGACCCGACGATTGGTCAGGTGCTGGCCGAGTAACGGTTTGCGGCTTGTTTAAAAGAACCCGGTGTCAGTGATGGCGCCGGGTTTTTTTGTGCCTGCATATTCATTGTGGGAGCGAGGCTTGCCCGCGATGGCTGAGTGTCAGTCAATATCAATGTTGAATGTTAATCCGTCATCGCGGGCAAGCCCGGCTCCCACAGGGATCAGCTGTGTGGCGCAGGTTTTGGCACGCCCACGTTATCCAGCATCCGATTCACCGCCAGTTCCGCCAGCATGACGATCTGTTGAATCGCCATCGCTGTGTGCCGGTGCGGCCCTTCCAGATACCCCGCAAAATCACTCGCCATCACGCTGGCCTGAGCCAACGATTCACAGGTGTGGGCCAACAGGTCTTCGTCTTTGATATCCGGCGCAACCATGTACATCGTGCTCGGCTTGCGGGCCACGGGTGATTTGAGGGCGGCTGGGTTGAGGTAGTGATCGAGCGCGCGGTTAGCGGCGTCGTGGAGTTTTTTTGAATCGAGGGATTCGTAGGGGGAAACGTTCTCGGTTTCAGGGGGATTCGGTGTTTCTTTGAACATGGTGACGCTCCGAATGAAAGGTTTAGCTGCCACGATCGCTGCGACGCGATTGAAGGAGGCAGCTGTACGCGGGGTCGCAGACCGAGCCATTCGGAAACCCGGCATACCCGAAGGTATCCCGCGCACAGCCACCATTAAACCAAACGACGAGCACCGAAGCGCTCCGGTTTGGGCCGGCGATTATGCACCAAATGAGCTGAACTGAACGGACTGCGACGCCCGGTCGCTGATGTGCAGCGACCCCCAAAGCCTATCCACCCCATTTCCGAGCGACAACCTTCAAAACCTGTCGGAATCTTCCCTTTCAATCACTGCGTTTGTAGGACGCTCAAGCCGCCTCCGAATAAAAGTCCAGAACACTCACCCCCGTCAGCAAATCCGCTTCCGGCAAATCCGCATGTTGATGCCCACCCAGCGCGCAATACACCAGCCAATGCCGGTCCTGGACGTTGAAGGCGAGGCTGCCGACTAAGGTTTGTTGTTCGTCGCTTTGGGCAATGAGGTAGAGGCGGTCCTGGTTTTCGGCGTGGAGCATGACGGAGTCCGTGTCGGTTTCGAGGGGCGACAGACTGGCGGATTCAGATGACGGTGCCGTGACACAGGACAGCAATCGGCTAAATGGTTTCGTTATTTGTCGGAAAGCCGGGGCAGGTCGGAGCGCTTTCGGTAGAATCTGCGCCGTGGTCGTCGGTCCGGCGTCTGCTACACCGGTTTGCCTGAGGTTTGTGATGTCGTTGCAATTGATTTCGCTCTTTACCGCTCATCCCGCCAAATTGATCAATTTGCTGGCCTTGCTGTTCGCCTGCCCGGGCGGCTGGTTGCTGCACGCCACCCGTCGTCGCGAACAGCGCGCCCTGGCCAGTATCGAGGCGCAGCGCCAAAGTCGTCCCAGTGAAGAGCCAACGCTGGATTGGGCGACCCTGCGCATGAACCGGTTTTTCTACCGCTTCGGTTTCGCCTGCCTCGGGATGGCGTTGCTGGTGTCGTGGATCAGCACACGCGTCTGAAGTTCTAACACCAGACCCTGTGGTGAGGGAGCAAGCTCCCTCGCCACAGGTACAGTGCCTGACTGATCTACCGCATCAAGACAAACAAAAACGGCGCCCGAAGGCGCCGCTGTCGTATTCAGCCGAAATCGCTTAAAGCGGCAAGCCAGCCTTGACCCGATACTGATTACGCACCGGCATCGCATATTGCAGCACCAGGAACGGACGATGCTCCTCAGGGCAGGCATCCAGCCGGCCCTGCCATTCTTCCTGAGCCTTGGCCAGTTCGTCAGCCGCAAACACCTCGGCCGCTTTCGGCACCTGCAGTTGCGGGTCGGCGTCTTTCCACTGCGCATACGCCAGGTAGTGCGCCGGGAACAACCGGTAACCGCTGAGGATCTGCTTGTCCATTTCGATCGCCAGTTGCTTGGTGTCTTCGAACAGTTCGGTGATCGGCGCGGCGAAGTTCACGTGGACCCGGCCTTTGTAACCGGTGATGCCTTTGGCGATGCTCACGTCATCCTCGCCCGGCGCCTTGGTGTAGCTGCCGGTGGTGGCGCGGATGTACAACTCGCGGGCCTTGGCCTGGTCACATGGGTCGTATTCGTAGCTGATCGACACCGGAGTGAGGTTCAGTGAACGGATGACTTCGCCGAACGGCTCGTCCTTGCGGCTCATGTGGAACATCTTGAGGATCGCCGACTCGGTGCGGTCGTCGCCGTCCTTGGCCCGGCCCTCGGCCTGGGCAATCCAGATCGAGGCGCAGTCGTTGCGGATCGAGTGGTTGATGTACGCCGACAACAGCTGATACGCCGCCATTTTTTCCCGGCGACCGGTGATCGAACGGTGCACGATGAAACTCTTGTTCAGGCGCATCAGATCGCTGACAAAAGGTTTTTGCAGCAGGTTGTCACCAATGGCAATGCGCGGGGTCGGCAGGCCGGCGTGGTACACGGCGTAGTTGACGAAGGCCGGGTCCATCACGATGTCGCGGTGGTTGGCGATGAACAGATAGGCGCTGCCGGACTTGAATTGCTCCACGCCGGTGTAGGTCACCCCGTCCGTGGCACGCTCGATGGTGTGGTCGACGTAAAACTCGACTTTGTCCTGCAAAGTGGCCACCGACGTGATGCCGGCGAACTCACGGCGCAGCCGATGCGCTATAAGAGGTTTGAGCGCCCAGCCTAAAGCGCCGGCAAAACGCGGGAAGCGGAAGTGGGTGAGGATATCTAGAAACGCCTTGTCGCCGAGCAGCCGTGCCAGCACCGCTGGGACTTCGCTATCGTCGTAAGGTCGGATGGCATCGAATTCGCCCATCATGCTCTCTTGTTAGAAACGGCTAGGGTAAGTAAAGGTTTTGATCGAAAACCAACGGGGCACGGTCTGAAAAGGTAGCCAGACGAAAATAGCCCTGCAAATAGACCGGCGATTATACGCACAAGTCACCTGGGAGACCGCGATGCTGGAAACCGAGCGCTATGAATGCCCGTATTGTGGTGAAGAATCCGAGGCCGTTCTGGACTTGTCCGGCGGCGATCAGACCTATATTGAAGATTGTCCCGTGTGTTGCCGTCCCATTACTTTTGTCTTGCAGACTGACGGTCATGAATGGTTGCTCGAGGTTCACAGCGAAAACGAGTGAGGGTCTATGCAGCGTATCTACGAGCCGGAAAACCTGATGGAAGGCGAATTGTTGCTGAGCATGCTGGCCAGCGAGGGGGTCGAGGCGCATCTGATGGGGCGGGATTTGATCGGCGGCACAGGAGAGCTGCCGATGTCCGGCCTGCTGGGTTTATCGGTCGATAACGACCAGGCCGAATACGCCCGGGAGCTGATCACCGCGTACAATGCCGCGCTGCCACTGTCCGGCGATGAACCGGACAGCTTTCCCGGCACGCTGGTCTGTTAGGCTGACGTTCGTTTGATCAAGAGTCGTATTGCCCCATGTGTGGACGTTATGCCCTGTTTCGCTGGAACCCCGCCTTCGCGGCCCTGCCCGGATTCCCCGCCGATCAGCAGGCCCAGTGGAATATTTCTCCCAACGATTCGGTGTTGATGCTGCGTGCCGGTGCAGACGGGCAGCGAGAGTTAGCCCGCGCTCGCTGGGGGCTGACGCCGCCGTGGCTGACCGACCTGTCCCGTACTCCGGCCCATGCCCGCGCTGAAACCGTTGCCGAACAACCGATGTTTCGCGAAGCCTTGCGCCTGCGTCGTTGCCTGCTGCCGGCCAATGGTTTTTACGAATGGCGGGGCACCACCCGCAAGCGTCCGTACTGGCTGACCCCGGGGGAGGGCTCGGCGCTGTTCTTCGCGGCGATCTGGGAGGCTTATCCGGTGCAGGAACAGGTGTGGTTGAGTACGGCGGTGATCACCCAGCCGGCTTCGAGTCAGCGTCGACCGCTGATTCTCGATGCGGCGGGGCAGGAAGCCTGGCTCAACCCCGAAACCCCGTTGCATGCCTTGCAGGCGTTGCTGGCCAGTGAGCCCGCGGCGTTGCGCGAGCGGGTGCTGGCGAACCTGGTGAATGATCCGAAACTCAATGGGCCGGAGTGTTTGACCCCGGGTTGAGCGCGTAATGATCGTTCCCACGCTCTGCGTGGGAATGAATCCCGTGACGCTCTGCGTCACAGTGGACGCGGAGCGTCCATGGCTGCATTCCCACGCAGAGCGTGGGAACGATCATTGAGCCCTAAACCTTGAACTGATTGATCAACCGCCGCTGCTGTTCCGCCAACTTGGTCAGATCCGCACTGGCCGCGCTCGATTCATCCGCTCCACCGGCCACTTCATTGGCCACTTGCCCGATGTTGATCACGTTACGGTTGATGTCGTCGGCCACCGCGCTCTGTTCCTCGGCCGCGCTGGCGATCTGGGTGTTCATGTCGTTGATCACCGACACCGCTTGCGTAATGGTTTCCAGCGCTTCGGCCGCTTTCGCCGCGTGCTGCACGCTTTCATCGGTGCGGTTCTGACTGTCTTCCATGACCCGCACCACATCGCGGGTGCCTTGTTGCAGTTGCTGGATCATGGTCTGGATTTCTTCCGTGGCCTTCTGGGTTTTCTGCGCCAGGTTGCGTACTTCATCGGCCACCACCGCAAAACCCCGGCCCTGTTCACCGGCCCGCGCCGCTTCGATGGCCGCATTCAAGGCCAGCAGGTTGGTCTGCTCGGCGATGCCGCGAATGGCCGTCAGGATCGCATTGATGTTTTCGCTGTCCTTGGCCAGGGTCTGCACCACGCTGACGGCTTTGCCGATTTCGATGGCCAACACACCAATCGAATTCGACGTATCCCGGACGATTTGCATGCCTTGCGCCGCTGCCTGATCTGCATGGCTGGCGGCTTGCGCGGCCTGGGTCGCATTGCGCGCGACATCCTGGGCGGTGGCGGTCATTTCGTGCACGGCGGTCGCGACCTGATCGATCTCGGCCATTTGTTTGTGCACACCGATGTTGGTGCGAATGGCGATGTCGGCGGTGTGTTCCGAGGAATCGCTGACGCTCTGCACCGATGTCACCACTTGGGTAATCATCGCCTGCAACTTGGCGAGGAAGGTGTTGAAACCTTTGGCGATCGAGCCCAATTCGTCGGCGCGGTCGCTGCTCAGACGACGGGTCAGGTCGCCTTCGCCCTGGGCAATGTCGTCGAGCATCGCGACCATTTGTTTGAGTGGACGGGCAATGCCGTGGCCTACCAGCCAGATCACCAACAAACCGATACCAGCGATCAACAGGCCGACCATGGCCATGCCAAAGGTGTCGGATTTGCGCTGTGCGTCCAGATCACCCTGAAGTTTTTGCAGATCGGCCATCACCGCGTTCAGCGGCAATTGCAGCATCAAGGTCCAGCGGGCGTCGGTCTGGCCGATGCCGAAGGGCAGGTACAACTCGATCCGGCCCTGGGCTTTGTCGACGGTGTAAGTCACTTCGCCGCGCTTGAGATTGGCCATGTTGGCAATTTGTTTGCTGTCGAGAATGTCGCTGACCTTTTCGCCGAATTTGCTCGGGTCTTTGGTGTAGGCGACGATCCGGCCATTACCGCCGATCAGGGCCATTTCACCGGCGCCGCTGTACAGTTTCTGATTCGCCCCCAGGAGCATTTCCTGGATGAAGTTCACCGACAGGTCGGCACCGACAATGCCCTGGAACACGCCGTCGAGCATGATCGGTTCAATAAAAGAGGCGAGCATGACGATCTTGTCGCCGACCTTGTAGGGCGCCGGATCGATCACGCAGGGTTTTTTGGTTTCTTTCGAGCACAAGTAGTACTCGCTGGCGCGCACGCCGGTGGACAGGGTTTTCTGGTCGTCGACGTCCACCAGTTTGTCCAGGCCCAGGCTGCCGTCTTCGTTGCGGAACCACCACGGCAGGAAGCGCCCGTTGCTGGCGTCGATGCCGACTACTGGCGTGTCGACGTAGGCCGCATCGTTATGGTCGAGTGCGTTTTTTTCCCAACCAATGTAGGTGCCGAGAATTTTCGGGTTCCGGGCGACGTTTTCCTTGATCAGGCTGATCAGTTGCTCACGGCTCAGGCTCAACTGTGGCTGACCATCGGCGCCCGGGGTACCAATCAACGCGTTGACCCTAACCAGCCCGCCGGCAATCAGCAGCGGTGCTTCGAGTTCGCGCTGGATCTGGCTGACCTGGGTTTGCGCCAGTGACGTCAGGCGTTGTTCGATGACTTGCTCGAACTGCGCCTGAGTCCGTTCCTGAACCATGTCTTGGGTCCGGGCGCCGGAAAACAGCGCGTAAAGCACCAAGGCAGCAACGACGCTGAGCACAATGGCGCCGGCCAGGGCGGCAACGGAAAACTGGATCGACTTGAATTTCATGGGTGCTCCGCACGCAAGAGGACGTCTGCGGTGCTGTATCGGCAGGGTGGCGGAGGGTCATGAGCGAGGTGTCACGAATTGGCTGTTTTGGAGTGCTGGATGTCGCAAATGAATCATTGCTGACCGTGATCGGCCGTGGCGGGCGTTGTTATGTGAATTTTTTCCTATGGTGATGAGGGCTTTTTCTGAAATGTACGTGCTACACGTCCGTTGTATCTGGCGCCGATACAAATCCCCACCTAGGATACGCGGCATGTTTCCAGGGAGCTTCTTGATGAATAAGACATTGGTTTTGTGTGCATTGAGCGCAGGTCTGCTGCTCGCCGGTTGTCAGTCGGTCAACACCACTAGCGGTGGGGCCGTGGGCGTTGAGCGCAAGCAATACATGTTCAGCATGTTGTCGACCTCTGACGTCAATCAGATGTACGCCCAGTCGTATCAAAAGACCGTCGGGGAGGCGAGCAGCAAAGGTGTGCTGGACAAAACCAGTAACGATGCGAAGCGAGTTCAGGCGATCTCCAGTCGACTGATTGCCCAGGCGCCGGTGTTCCGTCCGGATTCGGCCCAGTGGCAATGGGAAGTGAACCTGATCAAGAGTGACGAACTGAATGCTTCCTGCGGGCCTGGCGGCAAGATCATTTTCTACTCGGGGCTGATCGACACCCTGCAACTCACCGACGACGAAATCGCCGCCATCATCGGCCATGAAATTGCCCACGCCTTGCGTGAGCACGGTCGCGAAGCGATGTCCAAGGCCTACGGTATCGAAATGGCCAAGCAGGGTGCTGGTGCGTTGTTCGGCCTGGGCGAGGGCGGCCTGGCTCTGGCGGACACCGTGGCGAAATACGGCATGACCTTGCCCAACAGTCGCGGCAATGAAAACGAAGCAGACTTGATCGGCCTCGAATTGGCGGCCCGCGCCGGGTACAACCCGAACGCAGCGATCACCCTGTGGAACAAGATGAGCAAAGCCTCGAATGGCGCGCCGCCAGAGTTCTTGAGCACTCACCCGGCGTCGACCAGTCGTATTGCTGCCTTGCAGGCGGCGATTCCGAAGGTGATGCCGTTGTACGAGAAGGCCAGGAAATCCTGATCGTCATGCGGTGATATCGCTGACGCCATCGCGGGCAAGCCCGCTCCCACAGGTTTTGGTCGTGCACAAATGATGTAATCGACCGAAAACCTGTGGGAGCGAGCGGTGCGGCGATCCGACTTGCCCGCGAAGAACGATGACGCGGTCTATCACCCTACGGCGTCAAACCCACCCACTGCTCTCCATCGCCTTGTACACCGCAACAATCGCCAGGATCAGGAATGCCGACGCCGCCAGGCGACGGATCAGGGTCAAGGGCAGTTTGTCCGCCGCAAAGTTACCTGCCAGTACCACCGGCACGTTGGCAATCAACATCCCGGCGGTGGTGCCGATGATCACCAGCCACAGGTCCGGGTATTGCGCGGCAAGCATCACAGTTGCGACTTGGGTCTTGTCGCCCATTTCCGCGAGGAAGAACGCAATCAGCGTGGTCAGGAACGGCCCGAATTTGCGGGCGGTGCTGGCTTCGTCTTCGTCCATTTTGTCCGGCACCAGCGTCCACAGCGCCGTGGCGGCGAAGCTCGCGGCGAGGATCCAGTGCAACGTCGCATTCGAGAAGAAACTGCCGAACCAGGCGCCTACCGCACCGGCTGCCGCATGGTTGGCCAGGGTCGCGGCGACGATACCGGCGATGATCGGCCAGGGTTTGCGAAAACGGGCCGCGAGAATGAGTGCGAGCAGTTGCGTCTTGTCGCCGATTTCGGCCAAGGCAACGATTGCGGTGGGAACGAGTAGAGAGTCCAGCATCATCAGGGTTTTCCTAAGGGGCGGGTCGACACGGCTATGACACGTACAGCCTTCCCGCCCCGGGTAAGGTGTTCGTGTCATAGGTCTTGTCAAACCCTGCGATCCGTCTGATGCGGACGCTTGGGTCGCATACGCCATGGTCTGAGGACCAAGTATGTTGACGTATGCCGGACGAGCATGGCGCTCGTGGGAGACTACTCCCCTAGGACGGAGCGGATTCTGCCTAGGCAAATCCGATTGGGCAAGCCCTTAATGCCAATAGTTAGGTTGCAGAACCTGTGGGAGCGTGGCTTGCCCGCGAAGAACGATGACGCGTAATACCTGAAAAAGCGCGGTGCGTTCTTCGCGGGCAAGCCACGCTCCCACAGAATCTTCGTCGCTCTTTGCAAAAGAGTTTTCAGCCGCGCTTGGCCCGGTAGATTCGGAAACCCTGTCCTTCAGCCTTGATCGCACACACGCCCAGATGCTCTTCGATCAGCGGTTGATACTTCAGGAAGCTGTTCGCTACCAGTCGAAGTTCGCCGCCATTTTTCAGATGTTTAGCCGCTTTTCGCAGCAAGTTCTCGGTGGCGAAGTAGTCGGTGTGTACGCCGACATGGAACGGTGGATTGCTCAGAATCGCGCTCAAACCCATGGGCGCGGCATCAATGCCGTCCCCGGTCATCACCTCCGCGTCCAAACCGTTGGCGGCCAGGGTCAGGCGACTGCTGGCCGCGGCAAACGCATCCACATCGAGCAGGGTGACCTGGTTGTGCGGATAACGCCGCTTGACCGCCGCCCCCAACACACCCGCGCCGCAACCGAAGTCCAGCAAGTGGCCGCTGGGCAGTTTGTCCAGATGCTCCAGCAACAGGGCGCTGCCGCGATCCAGTCGACCGTGGCTGAACACGCCCGGCAGGCTGATGACTTTCAATGGGCCTTCGGCCAGTGGCAGTTCATATTCCTGGGCCAGGCTTTCCAGCGATTTGGCTTCTGGTGCATTGGCCACGGTGACCTGCCAGAGCTGGCAATGCCGTGCGCTATCGAGCTTGCGGGGTTTGCCGAAGGGGTTCAGCTGCTTGGCCGCGCCTTCGATGCCGCTGCGCTTTTCGCCCACCAAATACAACTCGCGGCCGGCCAAACGAGAGGCGAGGGCGTTGAGGATATAGTCGGTCAGGTCTTTGGACTTAGGCAGAAACACCACGGCGCTGTCGAATTCGCGCTCCGGCGCATTCACGCCGAAATGGCTGCGTTCGGCGAAACGGGCGTTCAGCGCCGCTTGATCGCCGGCATGCCAGCACCAGCCATGGGCATCGGGCAGCCGGCCCAGCAAATCATCGGCGGGCAAACCGGCCAGCAGCACCGAACCCTGGAATAACTCGGCCTGACGAAGCAGTACTTCACTGCGCGGATCCATACTCTGCTCCTGGAAAAAAGTGCCGCAGTTTATCAACTGACGACCCGCAGCGCTTGACCGCTGAAGTAGCCTTGGGCGTTTTCGGTCAACTGGCCAACGATTCTTTGCCGCGCCTCGCGACTGCCCCAGGCGTTGTGCGGGGTGACGATCAGCCGTGGGATGTCCTGGGCCAACAACGGATTGCCCGCGGTAGGTGGTTCGACGCTCAACACGTCGGTGGCCGCACCGCCCAGGTGACCGTTGCGCAGGGCGTCAGCCAACGCTTGCTCGTCAATCAAGCCACCGCGCGCGGTGTTGACCACGAAAGCACCGGGCTTCATCGAGGCCAGTTCACGGGCACCGATGAAGTGTCGGGTGTGTTCGTTGAGCGGGCAATGCAGGGTCAGGGCGTCGATTTGCGGCAGCAGTTCGTCCAGCGGCAAGCGATCCGGGCGGGCAGGGCGGCCCGGAATCTGCCCCAGCAAGACGCGCATGCCGAACGCTTCTGCCAGCCGCGCGACGGCACCGCCCAGTTCACCGTGGCCGAGTAAACCGAGGGTTTTACCTTCGAGTTCGACGATCGGGTAATCCAGCAGGCAGAACTGTTTTGCCTGTTGCCAGCGACCTTCGGCGACGGCTTTTTGATAGTCGGCCAGGCGCGTCGCCAGATTCAGCAACAACATGATCGTGTGCTGAGCCACCGACGGCGTGCCGTAACCCTGACAGTTGCAAACGGTGATTGCGTGAGCGCGGGCGGCAGCAAGGTCGACGTTATTGGTGCCGGTGGCAGTGATCAGGATCAGCTTCAACTCGGGGCTGGCCGCCATGGCCGCTGCATCGATCGGAATTTTGTTGCTGATGGCGACAGTGGCGCCTTTGAGGCGTTCGACCACCTGATCAGGCGTGGTTTGCGCGAACAGCTGCAACTCGCTGAAGCACTCGTGTAGCGGGCTGAGGTCGAGATCGCCGAGGTCCAGGGACGGATGGTCGAGGAAAACGGCGCGGCGAAAGTTCGTCATCAACTGTACCTTTTGTGCATTGAACTGAAGGCGTAATCTGCCGAGCCTACCAGATGAAACAAACAGTTACGCTGGCCCAAAAGGAGTCCCCATGTACTGGACAGAGTTTTTGACCGTTGCCCTGATTCACCTGCTGGCCGTCGCCAGCCCCGGCCCGGATTTCGCCGTGGTGGTGCGTGAGAGCGTGACCCACGGTCGTCGTGCCGGGACATGGACGGCGTTGGGCGTCGGCTCGGCGATTTTCCTGCACGTCGGTTATTCGCTGTTGGGTATCGGGCTGATCGTGTCTCAGTCGATCGTGCTGTTCAACGCCTTGAAATGGGCCGCCGCCGCGTACCTGCTGTACATCGGCTTCAAAGCCCTGCGTGCGCAACCGGCCAAACCGGTGGCTGACGACCTGCACCAGGAAGCGGGCGAACGCACCGCACGGGGCGCCTTCACTTCGGGGTTCGTGACCAATGGCCTGAACCCGAAAGCCACGCTGTTTTTCCTGTCGCTGTTCACCGTGGTGATCAACCCGCACACACCCTTGGCGGTACAGGCCGGTTACGGGGTTTATCTGGCCGCGGCGACGGCAGTCTGGTTCTGCCTGGTGGCGATGCTGTTCAGCCAGCAACGCGTGCGCGCCGGTTTCGCCCGCATGGGTCACTGGTTCGACCGCACCATGGGCGCGGTGCTGATCGCCATCGGGGTGAAACTCGCATTCACCGAGATGCACTGATTTCTCGATATACGCGGTCCCTTGTAGGGTTAAGCTGCACGTTCGTACACACGAATTCCTGCAAATGCTGGCGCAAAGCTAGCATTTATACGGTTGTGCAAATCATCCCTTTGGCTGATTTGACTGGCGTTCAAGGCCTCTAGAGTGCTTAGCTTTAGCAGCCAAGACTGTGCAGTCAAAAAGGGACTCTTATGTTGCAGACTCGCGTTATCCCCCCAGCCGAGGGCGCTTACCAGTATCCGCTGTTGATCAAACGGCTGTTGATGTCCGGTGCCCGTTACGAAAAAACCCGCGAGATCATCTACCGCGATCAATTGCGCTACAGCTATCCGACCCTGATCGAACGGGTCGCGCGGCTGGCCAACGTGCTGACGGCCGCTGGCGTGAAGGCCGGGGATACCGTGGCGGTGATGGACTGGGACAGCCATCGCTACCTGGAATGCATGTTTGCCATCCCGATGATCGGCGCGGTAATCCACACCATCAACGTGCGCCTGTCGCCGGAACAGATTCTCTACACCATGAACCACGCCGAGGACCGCTTCGTGCTGGTCAACAGCGAGTTCGTCGGGCTGTACAAGGCGATTGCCGGGCACCTGACCACCGTGGAGAAAACCCTGCTGCTGACCGACTTGCCGGAAAAAACCGCCGACCTGCCGAACCTTGTCGGCGAGTACGAGCAATTGCTGGCCGCCGCGAGCCCGCAGTACGACTTTGAAGACTTCGACGAAAACTCGGTCGCCACCACGTTCTACACCACCGGCACCACCGGTAACCCCAAAGGTGTGTATTTCACCCATCGCCAGTTGGTACTGCACACCATGGGGGTGTCGACCATCATGGGCGCCATCGACAGCGTGCGGCTGCTGGGCACCAACGACGTGTACATGCCGATCACCCCGATGTTCCATGTGCATGCCTGGGGCTTGCCGTATGTGGCGACCATGCTCGGGCTCAAGCAGGTCTATCCGGGCCGATACGACCCCGAGTACCTGGTGGAACTGTGGCGCAAGGAAAAAGTGAGCTTTTCTCACTGCGTGCCGACCATCCTGCAAATGGTCCTCAATGCCAAAGCGGCGCAAAACATCGATTTCGGTGGCTGGAAAATCGTCATCGGCGGCAGTGCGCTCAACCGTGCGCTGTATGAAGCGGCCAAGGCCAAGGGCATTCAGTTGACCGCCGCTTACGGCATGTCGGAAACCGGGCCATTGGTATCGTGCGCACACCTCAACGATGAGCTGATGGCCGGCACCGAAGACGAACGCACCACCTACCGGATCAAGGCCGGTGTGCCGGGGCCATTGGTCGAGGCGGCGATCGTCGATACTGACGGCAACTTCCTGCCTGCCGATGGCGAGACCCAGGGCGAACTGGTACTGCGTGCGCCGTGGCTTACCGAGGGCTATTTCAACGAGCCGCAGAAAGGCGCCGAGCTCTGGGCCGGAGGCTGGTTGCACACCGGAGACGTGGCGACCCTGGACAGCATGGGCGTGATCGACATTCGCGACCGGATCAAGGACGTGATCAAGACTGGCGGCGAGTGGATTTCCTCCCTGGACCTGGAAGACCTGATCAGTCGCCACCCTGCGGTACGCGAAGTAGCGGTGGTGGGCATCGCCGATCCGCAGTGGGGCGAGCGGCCGTTTGCGCTGCTGGTCGTCAGGGAAGGGCATGAGATCGGAGCCAAGGAACTCAAGGAGCACCTCAAGCCATTCGTTGAGCAGGGGCACCTGAGCAAGTGGGCTATCCCGAGCCAGATCGCCATTGTTACTGAAATTCCCAAGACCAGTGTCGGTAAGCTCGACAAGAAGCGCATCCGCGTCGACATCACCGAATGGCAGGCCAACAACAGTACCTTCCTCTCGACGCTTTAAGCGTCCGCTGGCGCGCCGAAAACGGCGCGCCAGACCCACCAAGCAAGCGCTTGGCTTGTTAAATCCGAATTTTCAGCCATCCTTGCCGTGCCGACATGTGTCGGACTGGCGAAAGGACTGTTCCAGAGTGGCCGGCAGCTGCAAATCACACTTTAGAGGGATCAAGCACTACTACCTGCTGGCTATAGTCCGCTCAAGGTTTTTTAAGAACGGAGCGCACGCACAAAACGGGGCGATGCAACTTTGGAGTGACGTCGGAACCGCTTGGCTTCCGGTCACCCACAACGTTTTTAAAAGTACTCAGCCATAACAATAATGCACATGGAGTAGCGTCGATGACATCAGTAAACCAGTTCTGGCGCCGGGCAAAACTGCCCCTGGCGGTCAGTCTCGCCTCTTCGCTCGCCGGGCCAGCATTCGGCGTCAGTTTCAACGTCGGTGAAATCGAAGGTCAATTCGACTCATCCCTGTCGATCGGGGCCAGTTGGTCTACTCAGAGTCCCAACAAGAACCTCATCGGCGTCAATAACGGTGGCCACGGCCTGTCCCAGACGTCCGATGACGGTCACAACAACTTCAAGAGCGGCGAAACCTTCTCGAAAATCTTCAAGGGTATCCACGACCTTGAATTGAAATACGGCGATACCGGTGTCTTTGTCCGGGGCAAATACTGGTACGACTTCGAACTCAAGGATGAAAGCCGCGAGTTCAAGGACATCAGCGACAGCAATCGCAAGGAAGGCGCCAAATCCGCCGGCGGTCAAATCCTCGACGCCTTCGTCTACCACAACTACGCCATTGCCGATCAGCCGGGTTCCGTGCGTCTGGGCAAACAGGTTGTGAGCTGGGGTGAAAGTACTTTCATCGGCGGCGGCATCAACTCGATCAACCCGATCGACGTGTCGGCGTTCCGTCGTCCTGGCGCCGAGGTCAAGGAAGGTCTGATCCCGGTCAACATGTTCTACGTGTCCCAGAGCCTCACCGACAATCTGTCGGCCGAAGCCTTCTATCAGCTGGAATGGGACCAGACGGTCGTCGATAACTGCGGCACCTTTTTCTCCCAGCCCGACATCATTGCCGACGGTTGCGACAACAACCTGCGCGTGCTGAACAAGCGCTCGACCATTCCGGCCGCGGCCCTGCCTACATTGACCAGACTGGGCGTCGACGTAAACGATGAAGGTGTGTTGGTGCGTCGTGGCGCGGATCGCGATGCACGGGACAGCGGCCAGTGGGGCGCGTCCCTTAAATACATGTTCGAGCCGCTGGACACCGAGTTCGGTGCCTATTTCATGAACTATCACAGTCGCGCGCCGATCTTCAGCGCTACCGGTGCTCCAGCGGCGACCTTCGCCCGGGCCGCGGCTTTGCCAGCGCCGCTTCGAGCTTTGGCACCCCTGGTGGTCGCCGGTAATTCCGAGTACTTCGTTGAGTACCCTGAAGACATCCGCCTCTACGGCCTGAGCTTCTCTACCACCTTGCCTACCGGCACGGCGTGGAGCGGCGAGCTCAGCTACCGTCCGAACGCGCCGGTACAGCTCAATTCCACCGATATCCTGTTCTCTGGCGTTCGCCCATTGGGTGGTGCCCTGGCCAATGCTTCGCTGCTCCAGGGCACGCCGGGTCAGGACCTGCACGGCTATCGCCGCAAGGAAATCACCCAGTTCCAGACCACCCTGACGCACTTCTTCGATCAGGTCATGGGCGCCAGCCGTCTGACCCTGGTGGGCGAAGTGGGCGTGACCCATGTCGGCGGCCTGGAAAGTACCTCCGATGTCCGTTATGGCCGCGACCCGGTCTACGGCCCGGGTGAGTTGCCCGCCACCGGTGGCGCGAACACCTGCGTAGCGCTCAACACCAGCACCATCAACGGTGCCGGCCCAGGTACCGCGACCAACAATCGCAGCCGCAATTGCAACGACGAAGGCTTCACGACGTCCACTTCGTGGGGTTATCGCGGTCGTGCCATCTGGGATTACAACGACGTGTTCGCCGGTGTGAACCTCAAGCCGAACGTGGCCTGGTCCCACGACGTGAGCGGTTACTCGCCTGGCCCTGGCGGTAACTTCGAGGAAGGTCGTAAAGCGGTGAGCCTGGGTGTCGATGCCGAATACCAGAACACCTATACCGCGAGCCTGGCGTACACCAACTTCTTCGACGGCAAGTACACCACCGTGGATGATCGCGACTTCGTTGCGCTCAGCTTCGGCGTGAACTTCTAAGCACTGTATTTTCAGGACGAACACATTTATGAAAATAACAAAGAGTCTGTTCCACGTTGGCGTTCTGGGGCTGTCGCTGCTGGCAACCGGTGTCATGGCGGCGGTCCCTGCGGCCGAAGCGGACAAGCTGGGCAAGAGCCTGACCCCGATGGGCGCCGAGATGGCGGGCAACGCCGATGGTTCGATCCCGGCCTGGAAACCCATGCCGAAAAACGCCGGTAGTGTGGACAGCAAGGGTTTTCTGTCTGATCCGTTCTCGAGTGAAAAACCGCAATTCACCATCACCGCGCAGAACGTCGACCAGTACAAGGACAAGCTCGCGCCGGGCCAGTACGCAATGTTCAAGCGCTACCCGGAAACCTTCAAGATGCCGGTCTACCCGTCCCATCGCGGTGCCACCGTGCCGGATGAGGTGTTTGCCTCGATCAAGAAGAACGCCACCAACACTAACCTGGTGTCCGGCGGCAACGGTCTGGAAAACTTCGAAACCGCGATCCCGTTCCCGATTCCGAAAAGCGGCGTTGAAGTCATCTGGAACCATATCACCCGTTATCGCGGCGGCAGTGTGACCCGTCTGATAACCCAGGCCACGCCGCAGCCGAACGGCTCGTTCAGCCTGGTGTACTTCGAGGACCAGTTCGTGTTCCGCGACAAGATGAAGGATTACGACCCGAAAAATCCGGGCAACATCCTGTTCTACTTCAAGCAGAAAGTGACCGCGCCGGCACGTCTGGCCGGTGGTGTGCTGCTGGTGCACGAAACCCTCGACCAGGTAAAAGAGCCGCGTTCGGCGTGGGTCTACAACGCCGGGCAGCGCCGTGTGCGTCGTGCGCCGCAAGTGTCCTATGACGGGCCGGGTACCGCGGCCGATGGCCTGCGTACCTCCGACAACCTGGACATGTACAACGGTGCGCCGGATCGTTATGACTGGAAGCTCGAAGGCAAAAAAGAGATGTACATCGCCTCCGACAGCTACAAGCTCGATTCGCCACAACTGAAGTACGCAGACATCATCAAGGCCGGCCACATCAACCAGGACCTGGCTCGCTATGAACTGCGTCGGGTCTGGCATGTGGTTGCGACCCTGAAGGAAGGTCAGCGTCACATCTACGCCAAACGTGACTTCTACATCGACGAAGACACCTGGCAGGCGGCGGTGGTCGACCACTACGACGGTCGCGGGCAACTGTGGCGCGTCGCCGAGGCTCACTCCCAGAACTACTACGACAAGCAAGTGCCGTGGTACACCCTCGAAACCTTGTACGACCTGCAATCGGGCCGCTACCTGGCCCTGGGCATGAAGAACGAAGAGAAGTCGGCATATAACTTCGGCTTCACTGCCACCACCGCAGACTTCACGCCGGCAGCTTTGCGTCAGGAAGGCGTTCGCTAATACGTTGTAAACCGAGGCCGCATCCTCGAAAAACGCCCCGACCGGTTCGGGGCGTTTTTTTTTGGAAGTTCATAAATATCGTTGTAGCAGCCTCGCAGGCTCGACAGCTGCTACGAGGCCGGTGTGGCTATCCGGTTTACCGACACTTTTGTTCGTAGTCTTTTTGTAGCCATTTGTAGCAATAACCTTCAATAGCTCTTCGTTTACCGCTAGGCTGCGGACATCTGTAACGCCGCCATCAGCCTTTCAAACAAGAGCCGGCCATGACTGATCTGTCCCCACTTCCGGGCCCTGCAAGCGTTGCCGTCGTCACATTGGACGGGCGCTTTTTCCGGCCTCCGCTGCCCGACGGCCATGTGCTGCGGCCGCGTTTGTGCGAGCGCCTGAGCGCCGGCCTCGGTGGCAGGCTGTTGCTGGTCAGTGCGCCGGCGGGGTTCGGCAAGAGTTCATTGGCGGTGGAGTTTTGCCAGGGGTTGCCGGATCACTGGCAAAGCCTGTGGCTGGGGTTAAGTCCTCGGGACAGTGATCCTGGTCGTTTTCTTGAGCGATTGCTCGAAGGTCTTCAGGAGTATTTTCCGCAACTGGGCAGCCAGGCGCTGGGGTTGCTGAAAATGCGCCAGCGTCATCAGCCGTTCGCCTTCGAAGAATGGCTGGACGGTTTGCTCGATGAGCTGGCTGTGCACCTTTCACCCAGCACACCGCTGCTGCTGGTGCTCGATGACTATCATCTGGCCCAGGGCCCGGTGCTTGATCGTTGCCTGCAATTTTTTCTCAATCATCTACCCGATGGTCTGCTGGTCATGGTCACCAGTCGGCAACGTCCCGACTGGCATCTGGCACGCCTGCGACTGTCGCGGCAACTGCTCGAGTTGCATGAGCAGGATCTTCGACTGACCCACGATGAAGCCCTGACCCTGCTTGATCGGCACAGCATTTCATTGCGTGGCGAGGCGCTGGAGAGTTTGATCCAGCGCAGCGAAGGCTGGGTGGCCGGGCTGCGTTTCTGGCTGCTGGCGGCCTCCGAGGCGGGCAGCGAGGGCGCATTACCCCAATCGCTGTACGGTGGGGAAGGGCTGATTCGCGATTACCTGCTCGAGGAAGTCATCGATAGCCTGCCCGCCGAAGTGCAGTCATTCCTGTACGACACCGCACCTCAAGAGCGCTTTTGCAGCGAGCTGTGCGACGCCGTGCGCGAAGCCCATGACAGCGCCGAGATCCTGCGTTTCCTGCTGGCGCATCAGGTGTTTCTGGTGCCGCTGGATGAACATGGTCACTGGTATCGCTATCACCACCTGTTTTCCGACTTGCTGCGCAGCCGGCCCACCGCCCAGGCGATGGTGCCGACGGCCAGCCTGCATCTGCGTGCCTGCCGCTGGTTCAATGCCCAAGGGTTACTCGATGAAGCGGTAGAGCAGGCGTTGCGTGCCGGGCATCTGGACGTTGCAGCAAATTTGGTACAAAACCTCTCTGAAGAACAGCTGCTGGCCGAGCAGAACGTCGGCATGCTGTTGCGCTGGAAAATGGACTTGCCCGACAGCCTGCTGATCAGCACACCACGGCTGATCGTGCTCTACAGCTGGGCGTTGGGGCTGGCCTGCCAACTGGACGCCGCCGAGGAACTGGCCAGCCATTTGAGCCGCTTCCTGCCGGCCCCTTCGGCCACTGCGCAAAAATCCATGCTGGCGCAATGGCTGGCCTTGAGCGGCATCATTGCCCGGGGGCGAGGCAACCGCGAGCTGACGTTGCTCTATTGCACCGAAGCGCTGGAGAGCCTGCCGGCCAAACGCTATGGGCAGCGCCTGATGTGCCTCTCGACATTGTCCAACCTGGCCATTGCCGACAGCGACCTCTGGCGGGCACGGGGGCTGAACCGTGAATCCCTTGAGCTGGCGCAACGGGTCGGCAATCCGCTGTTCGAGGCGCTGGCCCATTACGACCGCGCTCGTGTGCTGCAAGCGCGCGGGGAGATTCTTCGCTCACTGGATGAAGTCCGCCAAGGGCTGCAACGCCTGCAAGGCTTATCCCCGCAACGGCTGTATGCGGTGCGCGCGCGCCTGACCTTATACGAGGGTTTTTTGCTGGCGCTGCGCTTGCAACCCCAGGCCGCGCGAGCACGTTTGCTCGCGGGCCTGGGCGAAGCGCGGGCCTGTCGCGACATCAGCGTGCTGATCGGCCACTGCGTGATTGCCCGTCTGGAGGGCAGCAGCGGCGAATTCGCCAAAGCCTTCGCCGAACTCGCCGAGGCCGAGCGCCTGATGCACATTTGGGACGTCCCGCCGATTTACTACCTGGCGATGATCACCCTGGTCAAATGTGAACTCTGGCTGGCCCAGGGCCGCACCGACCTCGCCGAAGCCTGGCTCGCTCGATTGGGCCAGACCTACAACGGCGAGCACCCGGCGGCCCCCCCGGAGTTCCATCCGCAACTGCCACTGCACATTGAACTGCAACAGGCGGTGCTGGACGTGATGAAAGGCCAGCCCATGCTCGCCGAAGGGCGCTTGAACGCATTGCATGAACACGGTCAGCACAGCGGCCGGCAGATGCTCAGCGTGATGGCGCTGAGTCAGAAAATCATGCTGTTGCTGGCGGGCGGGCGCGAACCCGAGGCCCGCAAGGCGCTGGCCCGGGCTTTGGAAGCGGCCGCCGGGGGTGTCCTGCAACCGTTTGACCCATTGTTGGCCGAACACCCGGACTGGCTGCGCGGGCAACTTCAACTCTGTGCGCCGACGGCCGTTTCGCAGAGTCTCTCGGAAAAACTTCCGGCCATGACCTCCCGGCCGATGGTGGAGTCATCGCCTGCTGCCGAACAACTCAGTACGCGTGAACTGGCCGTTCTGCGACTGATCGCCCAAGGGTGTTCGAACCAGGAAATCAGTGATCAGTTGTTTATTTCGCTGCACACGGTGAAAACCCATGCCAGTCATATCAACAGTAAGCTGGGGGTTGAACGGCGCACGCAGGCAGTGGCTCGGGCGAAGGAGTTGGGGGTGTTGTCTTAGCTGAGGGACAACTGCATCTCTTAAAGCAAAACGCCTCGAACAAGTCGAGGCGTTTTTCATTGTATTGCCGTTGTCACGCCACCAGATCGTTGGCACTAAAGGTGTCCACGCCTACCAGCTGGATTTCGAAGTCTGCACCCAGCGTGCCGTTGACGTTGCCGTACAGCACATGATCTTCGAAGCGCAGTTGTCCTGCTCCTGTGAATGCATTCGAGTCAATGAAAGTGAAGGCGTTGAACGCGGTGGTGAGGATATTGGCATCGAGTTTCGACAGGTCGATCTTGTCGCCCTGCAGGCTGCTGAAGTCGGTGATGACGTCACTGTCTGCCCTTTTGCCCAGCTCGCTTAGCAAATTGAAAACAAACCGGTCGGCACCAGAGCCGCCCGTGAGGGTGTCTACGCCCAGACCTCCCACCAGTAGGTCATTGCCCGCACCACCGTCGAGCAGGTCGTTGCCCGCTCCGCCATTGAGCAGGTTATTGCCGCTATTGCCGGTCAGCACGTTATTCAGGGTGTTGCCGACACCGTTGAGGTTATTGCTGCCGGTGAGGGTGAGGTTTTCCAGGTTGGTACCCAGGGTCCAGCTCACCGAGGAGCGCACGGTGTCGATTTCGCTCGCCAGGGTGCTGCTCTCGGTGACCACGTCCTTGAGGTTGTCGACGATGTAGGTGTCATTGCCGCTGCCGCCGCTCATCAAGTCGGTGCCGGTTCCGCCATCCAGAACGTTGTTGCCTGAGTTGCCGATCAGACGGTTGCCCAAGGCGTTGCCGGTAGCATCGAGGTGGTCAGTGTCGGTGAGGGTCAGGTTCTCGAGGTTGCTGCCCAGGGTGTAGCTGATCGACGACAGCACCGTGTCGATCTCGGCCAGCGAGGTGCCGCGTTCGATCACCGTGTCGCCGAGGTTGTCGACGAGGTAGGTGTCGTTGCCGGCACCGCCGTCCAGAGTGTCGGCCCCGGCCTTGCCGTCGAGGATGTTGGCAGCGGCGTTGCCGGTGAGGCTGTTGTCGAGCTCATTACCCGTGAGGTTCAACGCGGCGGCGCCGAGCAGCACGCTGTCTTCGACGTTGGCCGACAGGGTGTAGCTCACCATTGTACGGATCAGGTCGCGGCCTTCGTCCGCCAACTCGATGACATTAGTGGCGTTATCAGTAATGACATAGGTGTCATCACCACTGCCGCCGCTGAGGATGTCAGCGCCCACGCCGCCATCCAGCCAGTCGTTGCCGCCCCCGCCTTGCAGGGTGTTGACGGAGGCGTTGCCGAGCAGGGTGTTGTTCAGGTCGTTGCCGATCACGGTGAAGCCACCGAGGCCGGTGAGGGTGACGTTTTCGACGTTTTGCAGGCTGGTTTGGCTGAGGTCGACGGTGCTGGTGGTCGAGGTCGAGGCGTAGCTGATGTTCAGCAGGTCGCGGCCCTGGTCGGCCGTTTCCTGCAACAGTGCCAGTTCGCCGAATTGGTCGAGGACGTAGGTGTCGTCGCCGGCGCCGCCGCTCAGTGTGTCCAGCCCCGCACCACCGTTGAGCACATTGTTACCGCCGTTGCCGGTCAGCATGTTGTCCAGAGCGTTTCCGACACCGTTGAGGTTATTGATCCCGGTAAGTATGAGGTTTTCCAGGTTGGCACTCAGGGTCCAGTTGACCGAGGAGCGCACGGTGTCGATTTCACTCGCCAAGGTGTTGGTCTCGGTAATCAGGTCCTTCAGGTTGTCGACGATATAGGTGTCGTTGCCGGAGCCGCCGATCATCAGGTCTGCGCCGAGGCCGCCGTCCAGGGTGTCTGCGCCGGCCTTGCCGTCGAGAATGTTGGCCGCGGCGTTGCCGGTGAGGCTGTTGTCGAGCTCATTACCCGTGAGGCTCAACGCGGCGACGCCGAGCAGCACGCCGTCTTCGACGTTGGCCGAGAGGGTGTAGCTCACCGCCGTCCTGATCAGGTCACGACCTTCGTCAGTGTTTTCAAAAACCTTGTCGACGGCATTGTCGATGACATAGGTGTCGTCACCACTGCCGCCGCTGAGGATGTCAGCGCCCAAGCCGCCATCCAGCCAGTCGTTGCCGGCCCCGCCTTGCAGGGTGTTGACGGAGGCGTTGCCGAGCAAGGTGTTGTTCAGGTCGTTGCCGATCACGGTGAAGGCACCGAGGCCGGTGAGGGTGACGTTTTCGACGTTTTGCAGGCTGGTTTGGCTGAGGTCGACGGTGCTGGTGGTCGAGGTCGAGGCGTAGCTGATGTTCAGCAGGTCGCGGCCCTGATCGGCCGTTTCCTGCAGCAGCGCCAGTTCGCCGAATTGGTCGAGGACGTAGGTGTCGTCGCCGGTGCCGCCGCTCAGTGTGTCCAGCCCCGTGCCACCGTTGAGCACGTTGTTGCCGCTGTTGCCAATGATTGCGTTGTTCAGGGTGTTGCCGATACCGGTGAGGTTGTCGCTGCCCGTGAGAGTGAGGTTTTCCAGGTTGGCACCCAGGGTCCAGCTCACCGAGGAACGCACGGTGTCGATTTCGCTCGCCAGGATGTTGGTCTCGGTGACCGCGTCCTTGAGGTTGTCGACGATGTAGGTGTCATTGCCGCTGCCACCGATCATCACGTCGGCGCCGAGGCTGCCGTCCAATGTGTTATTGCCGTTGTTACCCACGAGGCGGTTGCTCAGGGCATTGCCGGTACCGTCCAGATTGTCGCTGCCGGTGAGGGTCAGGTTCTCGAGGTTGCTGCCCAGGGTGTAGCTGATCGACGACAGCACCGTGTCGATCTCGGCCAGCGAGGTGCCGCGTTCGATCACTGTGTCGCCGAGGTTGTCGACGAGGTAGGTGTCGTTACCCGCACCGCCGTCCAGGGTGTCGGCGCCAGCCTTGCCATCGAGAATGTTGGCCGCGGCGTTGCCGGTGAGGCTGTTGTCGAGCTCATTACCCGTGAGGCTCAACGCGGCGACGCCGAGCAGCACGCCGTCTTCGACGTTGGCCGAGAGGGTGTAGCTCACCGCCGTCCTGATCAGGTCACGACCTTCGTCAGTGTTTCAAACTTGTCGACGGCATTGTCGATGACATAGGTGTCGTCACCATGCCGCCGCTGAGGATGTCAGCGCCCAGCCGCCATCCAGCCAGTCGTTGCCGGCCCCGCCTTGCAGGGTGTTGACGGAGGCGTTGCCGAGCAAGGTGTTGTTCAGGTCGTTGCCGATCACGGTGAAGGCACCGAGGCCGGTGAGGGTGACGTTTTCGACGTTTTGCAGGCTGGTTTGGCTGAGGTCGACGGTGCTGGTGGTCGAGGTCGAGGCGTAGCTGATGTTCAGCAGGTCGCGGCCCTGATCGGCCGTTTCCTGCAGCAGCGCCAGTTCGCCGAATTGGTCGAGGACGTAGGTGTCGTCGCCGGTGCCGCCGCTCAGTGTGTCCAGCCCCGTGCCACCGTTGAGCACGTTGTTGCCGCTGTTGCCAATGATTGCGTTGTTCAGGGTGTTGCCGATACCGGTGAGGTTGTCGCTGCCCGTGAGAGTGAGGTTTTCCAGGTTGGCACCCAGGGTCCAGCTCACCGAGGAACGCACGGTGTCGATTTCGCTCGCCAGGATGCTGGTCTCGGTGACCGCGTCCTTGAGGTTGTCGACGATGTAGGTGTCATTGCCGCTGCCGCCGATCATCACGTCGGCGCCGAGGCTGCCGTCCAATGTGTTATTGCCGTTGTTACCCACGAGGCGGTTGCTCAGGGCATTGCCGGTACCGTCCAGATTGTCGCTGCCGGTGAGGGTCAGGTTCTCGAGGTTGCTGCCCAGGGTGTAGCTGATCGACGACAGCACCGTGTCGATCTCCGCCAGCGAGGTGCCGCGTTCGATCACTGTGTCGCCGAGGTTGTCGACGAGGTAGGTGTCGTTACCCGCACCGCCGTCCAGGGTGTCGGCGCCAGCCTTGCCATCGAGAATGTTGGCGGCGGCGTTGCCGGTGAGGCTGTTGTCGAGCTCATTACCCGTGAGGTTCAACGCGGCGACGCCGAGCAGCACGCCGTCTTCGACGTTGGCCGACAGGGTGTAGCTCACCGCCGTCCTGATCAGGTCACGACCTTCGTCGGCCAGTTCAAGGACTTTGTCGACGGCATTGTCGATGACGTAGGTGTCATCGCCGCTGCCGCCGCTGAGGATGTCGGCGCCCACGCCGCCATCCAGCCAGTCGTTGCCGGCCCCGCCTTGCAGGGTGTTGACGGAGGCGTTGCCGAGCAAGGTGTTGTTCAGGTCGTTGCCGATCACGGTGAAGGCACCGAGGCCGGTGAGGGTGACGTTTTCGACGTTTTGCAGGCTGGTTTGGCTGAGGTCGACGGTGCTGGTGGTCAACGTCGAGGCGTAGCTGATGTTCAGCAGGTCGCGGCCCTGATCGGCCGTTTCCTGCAGCAGCGCCAGTTCGCCGAATTGGTCGAGGACGTAGGTGTCGTCGCCGGCGCCGCCGCTCAGTGTGTCCAGCCCCGTGCCACCGTTGAGCACGTTGTTGCCGCTGTTGCCAATGATTGCGTTGTTCAGGGTGTTGCCGATACCGGTGAGGTTGTCGCTGCCCGTGAGAGTGAGGTTTTCCAGGTTGGCACCCAGGGTCCAGTTCACCGAGGAACGCACGGTGTCGATTTCGCTCGCCAGGATGCTGGTCTCGGTGACCGCGTCCTTGAGGTTGTCGACGATGTAGGTGTCATTGCCGGAGCCGCCAATCATCACATCGGCGCCGAGGCTGCCGTCCAATGTGTTATTGCCGTTGTTACCCACGAGGCGGTTGCTCAGGGCATTGCCGGTACCGTCCAGATTGTCGCTGCCGGTGAGGGTCAGGTTCTCGAGGTTGCTGCCCAGGGTGTAGCTGATCGACGACAGCACCGTGTCGATCTCCGCCAGCGAGGTGCCGCGTTCGATCACTGTGTCGCCGAGGTTGTCGACGAGGTAGGTGTCGTTACCCGCACCGCCGTCCAGGGTGTCGGCGCCAGCCTTGCCATCGAGAATGTTGGCGGCGGCGTTGCCGGTGAGGCTGTTGTCGAGCTCATTACCCGTGAGGTTCAACGCGGCGACGCCGAGCAGCACGCCGTCTTCGACGTTGGCCGAGAGGGTGTAGCTCACCGCCGTCCTGATCAGGTCACGACCTTCGTCGGCCAGTTCAAGGACTTTGTCGGCGGCATTGTCGATGACGTAGGTGTCATCGCCGCTGCCGCCGCTGAGGATGTCGGCGCCCACGCCGCCATCCAGCCAGTCGTTGCCGGCCCCGCCTTGCAGGGTGTTGACGGAGGCGTTGCCGAGCAAGGTGTTGTTCAGGTCGTTGCCGATCACGGTGAAGGCACCGAGGCCGGTGAGGGTGACGTTTTCGACGTTTTGCAGGCTGGTTTGGCTGAGGTCGACGGTGCTGGTGGTCAACGTCGAGGCGTAGCTGATGTTCAGCAGGTCGCGGCCCTGATCGGCCGTTTCCTGCAGCAGCGCCAGTTCGCCGAATTGGTCGAGGACGTAGGTGTCGCCGGCGCCGCCGCTCAGTGTGTCCAGCCCCGTGCCACCGTTGAGCACGTTGTTGCCGCTGTTGCCAATGATTGCGTTGTTCAGGGTGTTGCCGATACCGGTGAGGTTGTCGCTGCCCGTGAGAGTGAGGTTTTCCAGGTTGGCACCCAGGGTCCAGTTCACCGAGGAACGCACGGTGTCGATTTCGCTCGCCAGGATGCTGGTCTCGGTGACCGCGTCCTTGAGGTTGTCGACGATGTAGGTGTCATTGCCGGAGCCGCCAATCATCACATCGGCGCCGAGGCTGCCGTCCAATGTGTTATTGCCGTTGTTACCCACGAGGCGGTTGCTCAGGGCATTGCCGGTACCGTCCAGATTGTCGCTGCCGGTGAGGGTCAGGTTCTCGAGGTTGCTGCCCAGGGTGTAGCTGATCGACGACAGCACCGTGTCGATCTCCGCCAGCGAGGTGCCGCGTTCGATCACTGTGTCGCCGAGGTTGTCGACGAGGTAGGTGTCGTTACCCGCACCGCCGTCCAGGGTGTCGGCGCCAGCCTTGCCATCGAGAATGTTGGCGGCGGCGTTGCCGGTGAGGCTGTTGTCGAGCTCATTACCCGTGAGGTTCAACGCGGCGACGCCGAGCAGCACGCCGTCTTCGACGTTGGCCGAGAGGGTGTAGCTCACCGCCGTGATCAGGTCACGACCTTCGTCGGCCAGTTCAAGGACTTTGTCGGCGGCATTGTCGATGACGTAGGTGTCATCGCCGCTGCCGCCGCTGAGGATGTCGGCGCCCACGCCGCCATCCAGCCAGTCGTTGCCGACCCCGCCTTGCAGGGTGTTGACGGAGGCGTTGCCGAGCAAGGTGTTGTTCAGGTCGTTGCCGATCACGGTGAAGGCACCGAGGCCGGTGAGGGTGACGTTTTCGACGTTTTGCAGGCTGGTTTGGCTGAGGTCGACGGTGCTGGTGGTCGAGGTCGAGGCGTAGCTGATGTTCAGCAGGTCGCGGCCCTGATCGGCCGTTTCCTGCAGCAGCGCCAGTTCGCCGAATTGGTCGAGGACGTAGGTGTCGTCGCCGGCTCCGCCGCTCAGCGTGTCCAGGCCCGCCGCGCCGTTGAGGGTGTTGTTGCCGCTGTTGCCGGTCAGAACGTTACGCAGGGTGTTGCCGACGCCGTTGAGGTTATCGCTGCCCGTGAGAGTGAGGTTTTCCAGGTTGGCACCCAGGGTCCAGCTCACCGAGGAGCGCACGGTGTCGATATCCCACAGCCAGAAGCCGGTCTCAATGACCACGTCCTTGAGGTTGTCGACGATGTAGGTGTCGCTGCCGCTGTCGTCGATCATGACGTCGACGCCAAGGCCGCCGTCCAGGGTGTTGTCGCCGCGGTTACCGACAAGACGGTTATTCAGGGCATTACCGGTAGCATTCAGGTCGTCGAAGTCGATAAGGGTCAGGTTCTCGAGGTTGCTGCCCAGGGTGTAGCTGATCGACGATGCGACCGTGTCGATTTCGCTCAGCGAGGTGCCGCGTTCGATCACCGTGTCGCCGAGGTTGTCAACGTAGTAGGTATCGTTACCCGCACCGCCGTCCAGGGTGTCGGCCCCGCCCCGGCCGTCGAGGATGTTGGCGGCGGTGTTGCCGGTCAGGCTGTTGTCGAGTTCGTTGCCTGTGAGGCTCAGCGCTGCAGAACCGAGCAGCACGCCATCCTCGACATTGTCTTCCAAATAATAGCTAACCGCCGTCAGGATCAGGTCGTGGCCTTCGTCAGCCAGTTCGGTGACTTGTACACCATTATTGTAGATGACATAAATGTCGTCGCCGCTGCCGCCACTGAGCTTGTCAGCCCCGGCCCAGCCATCCAGCCAGTCGTTGCCGGCCCCGCCCAGCAGGGTATTGTCGTAGCTGTTGCCGGTCAGGATGTTGTCCAGATCGTTGCCGATCACGGTGAAGTTGCCGAGGCCGGTGACGGTGACATTTTCGACGTTTTGCAGGTTGCTTTGAGTGAGATCGACGGTGCTGGCGGCCAGGGTCGAGGTGTAGTTGATGTACAGCAGGTCGCTACCTTGATCAACGTCATCCTGCAGCAACGCCAGTTCGCCGGCCTGGTCGAGGACGTAGATGTCGTCGCCGGCGCCGCCGCTCAGCGTGTCCAGGCCCGCTGCGCCGTTGAGCACGTTGTTGCCGGCGTTGCCGAGCAGGGTGTTGTTCAGGGTGTTGCCGACACCGGTGAGGTTGTCGCTACCAGTGAGGGTGAGGTTTTCCAGGTTGGCACCCAGGGTCCAGCTCACCGAGGAACGCACGGTGTCGATTTCAGATATCAGGGTGCTGGTTTCGGTGACTACGTCCTTGAGGTTGTCGACGATGTAGGTGTCGTTACCGGAGCCGCCAATCATCACGTCGGCGCCGAGGCTGCCGTCCAATGTGTTATTGCCGTTGTTACCCACGAGGCGGTTGCTCAGGGCATTGCCGGTACCGTCCAGATTATCGCCGCCGCTGAGGATCAGGTACTCCAGATTGCTACTGCTGCCCAGGGCGTAGCTGATGGACGACATGACCGTGTCGATTTCGCTCAGCGAGGTGCTGGTTTCCACCACTACGTCATCAACGTTATCCACAACATAAACGTCGTTGCCTGCACCGCCAATCATGATGTCTTGGCCTGCACCGCCATCGAGAACGTTATTCAGTGCATTGCCGATCAGCTCATCGTCAAAGGCCGAACCGGTAGCATTTTCGATTTTGGCGCCAAAGGCGATCGCCAGCCCGTCATTGATCAGTTCCAGGTTCGCAATGTCGACGAATGCCTTGCCGATATTGCTGAATTCGCCCTCATTGAGGTTCAGTCTGACGGCCGCCAGCTGGTTGCTGGCATCGATCGTATCGTTGCCGCCGGCATCCCAGATAGTTTCGAACACTGATTGGTCCGGTGCCCAGCGATAGACGTTGTTGCCGGTTTGCCAAAGCATGTTGGCGCCGTAAAGCTTCTGGATAGCGAGAATATCCAGCAGCATCGGTGTCGTCGGCTGATAGGAATACGCATTGTTGTAGCTCATGAGCGTGTAATGCGTATCGTCGAGCAGGGGCGAGATCAGCGTGCTGTTGGATTGGCTCGACTCGAATGGATGCTTGAGACCCAGGGCATGACCTATTTCATGCACGAACGTCATGAAGTCGTAGGTGCCTTTGACGGGGGCGGAGTTGTTCGTGTCCGGGCTGATCCAGACATCCCCGCCCGACGGTGTCCGGTCGGGGAGGTAGGCCCAGGCAGCGGCATCGTCGTCCATGCCCCAATAGCCGCCGAATCGCAAGTCGCCCACGGTGTTGAGGTTGTCACTGACCAGAGTGAACTTGACATTAGCCACCGCGCTCCAGGCGCCAAGCGCAGCGGTTACGGCGTTTTGTTGGGCCGATGTCAGGGAGAAACTGTTCAGGAATTCATTTTCAATGCTGTACTTGGTAGCGAAGTACGATTGGGGGTTGAGGAAACTATAGGTCAGCCGTGTCGCGAAGATGTCTGCGCCAAAGTCCGGGCTCAGCCAGGAAGTGCCGTAGATCAGGCTGTCGACTTGTTGGTTACCGGTCAGAACAGATGGCTTTGTTAAAACGTAACCAAGAGGAGACGACATTTTAAAGATCCTGAGAGGGCTGCGACCGTCCTGTATTGGCCGCTACAAGAAAGCGATTTTGCACCAGAGTCAGCGTCAATTGATATCACGTGGCCACTATTTTTTTATTGATGACGTCAAAAAACTGGCTGGTAAATCTGTGTCGGCATGCGCAAGTGAGTCTTGAGGAATGCGCGCTGGTATCCTGTTCGAAATTGACTAATCAGGACCTCCCATGAACGTTCCGACCCCAGCGCTCATCCGCGAAACCTTTCCCGTCGGGCCGTTGCAGTGCAACTGCACAATCATCGGCGACCCGATCACCAAAAAAGCCATCGTCGTCGACCCGGGCGGCAATCACGAACTTATCCTCGCGCGACTCGACGCCTTGGGCCTGAAGGTGGTCAGCATCATTCACACCCACGCGCACCTCGATCACTTCCTGGCTTCCGGGCAGCTCAAGGAGAAAACCGGCGCGACGCTGCACCTGCATAAAGAAGATCAATTCCTCTGGGACAACCTGGAAATGCAGTGCCAGATGTTCGGTGTGCCTTACACCCCCGTGCCATCGCCAGATCGCTGGTTGGCCGACGATGAAGAGCTGGCTTGCGGGTGTGGTGTGGCGTTGCACACGCCGGGTCATACACCAGGTTCCATGAGCTTCTGGTTTTCAGAGGCTAAGCTGCTGATAGCCGGTGATACGCTGTTCAGGCGCGGGGTAGGGCGCACGGATTTATGGGGAGGCGATCAGGCGACTCTCGTGCGTTCGATCAAGCAACGGTTGTATACCCTCGATGAAGAGGCGACGGTGGTGACCGGTCATGGTCCAGACACCTGTCTGGGCGATGAAATGCGCGGTAACCCCTTTGTACGAGCCTGAAGATGCAGTTGTGAAAGGCACGACGGAATTTTTGGCGTTGGCCATGATCCAACGCCCGCAAAGGTTCATTGCTTAAGTCCGCTGCACCACAGAATGCAAAAAAGTAGGAGCTCTCCATGTTCACCTCGCGTCGTTTGATTATTGTCGCTACTGCTGTGGCTTTGTTGTCCGGTTGCGCATCGCAGAACCCTTATGACAACCAGGGTCAGGCTGATGGCGGCTCCACGGGCATGAGCAAAACCGCCAAATACGGTGGCCTCGGCGCCTTGGCCGGTGCGCTGGCCGGTGCAGCCATCGGTCACGATAACCGTGGCAAGGGCGCGCTGATTGGCGCCGCCGTGGTGGGGGCTTCCGCCGCCGGTTACGGTTACTACGCCGACCAGCAGGAGAAAAAGTTGCGGGCCAGCATGGCCAACACTGGGGTTGAAGTGCAGCGCCAAGGCGATCAGATCAAGCTGATCATGCCGGGCAACATCACGTTTGCCACCGATTCGGCGAACATCGCGTCGAGCTTCTACCAGCCGCTGAACAACCTGGCGGGCTCGCTCAAGGAGTTCAACCAGAACCAGATCGAGATCGTCGGCTACACCGACAGCACCGGCAGTCGTCAGCACAACATGGACCTGTCCCAGCGTCGTGCGCAGAGCGTAGCGACTTACCTGACCTCTCAGGGTGTCAGCGGCGCCAACCTGTCGGCACGTGGTGCTGGGCCGGATAACCCGATTGCAAGCAATGGTGATGTGAATGGCCGGGCTCAGAACCGTCGCGTCGAGGTCAACCTGAAGCCGATTCCGGGTCAGGAATATCAGCAGCAGGGTCAACCAGTTCAGCAGTACTAAAACCCGTCTGACTGAACCCCAGGCGTTAAAGGCCCGCCCGATCCTCAACAGGTCGGGCGGGTTTTTTGTGTCGTCTGCTCAGGCCTCTTCGCGAGCAAGCCCGCTCCCACAGGATTTGTGTTTGACCACTATTTTGTGATCGACGAAGAACACTGTGGGAGCGGGCTTGCTCGCGAAGAGGCCCTGACAGGCACCAGAGATATCGATCAGAAACAAAAAAAGCCCTCGGACGATCACTCATCCGAGGGCTTTTTCATGTCGCGCGAAACCTGATTACTTCTTCAGGCCGTAATGCTCATCGAGCATGCCCGGCGCGTTCGGGGCTTTGGGGGCGTAGTCGCGAGGCGGTTCCTGATCGCGCGGTGGCGTCAGGCGTTCCCGTGGAGCCTGCGCCGCGTCGGCGTGCAGGGCAGCCAGCAAGCGTTGGCGAGTCTGCTCGTCCAGGGCCAGGCGGTTGGCGCCCTCGGCGAGATGATCCTGCACTTCCTGATAGCTCTGAGTCAGCTTCTTGACCAGGGTTGCAGTGCTGTTGAAGTGGGTGACCACTTCGTTCTGATACTTGTCAAAACGTTCCTGAATGTCATCCAGCTGACGTTGCGTGCGGTTAGGCGCGGCATTCGGCACCAGGCGAGCGATCAGGAATCCAATGGCGACACCCACAACCAGGGCAAGAGTCGGCAACAACCAAACTAAGAGCGAGTGTTCCACGAGTCCTTCCTCTATAAACGGCTTTGCTTTACGTTAACGGCTCGAACCTGCGCTGTATACCGCGATTCACTCGCAATAGATTGGCACAGACAATTGGCTAGACGAGTCGACCCGATTCGAGGTCACGGAGTTCCTTCCTTGCTTATGCGCGAAACCCCTGTAGTAATTGATGGCCCGGTCGGCCAGCTAGAAGCCCTTTACCTGAATAATGACCAGCCCCGTGGCCTGGCGCTGATTTGCCACCCAAACCCGGTGCAGGGCGGCACCATGCTCAATAAAGTCGTCTCGACCTTGCAGCGCACCGCGCGCGACGCCGGTTTGATTACTTTGCGTTTCAACTACCGTGGCGTCGGCACCAGTGACGGCACGCACGACATGGGCACTGGCGAAGTCGACGATGCCCAGGCGGCAGCCGAGTGGCTGCGGGGCAAACATCCTGAAATACCTTTGACCCTGTTCGGTTTCTCCTTCGGCGGTTTTGTTGCAGCAAGTCTCGGCGGTCGCCTGGAAGCCAAGGGCGAGCAGCTCAAGCATTTGTTCATGGTCGCGCCCGCCGTCATGCGTTTGGGCGACCAGGATCAACTGCCGCAACAAGGCACATTGACCCTGATCCAGCCGGAAACCGACGAAGTGATCGATCCGCAACTGGTTTACGATTGGTCCGACACACTCGATCGCCCCCATGAGCTGCTGAAAGTGGCAGAATGCGGACACTTTTTTCATGGCAAGCTGACCGATCTCAAGGATCTGATCCTGCCGCGTCTTTCGAATTGATTGCAGTCTGACAAGCGATTACCCATGACGACTCGTACCCGTATCCTCACCGGCATCACCACTACTGGCACGCCGCACCTGGGCAACTACGCCGGCGCCATTCGCCCGGCGATCCTGGCCAGCCGTGACAGCAATGCCGATTCGTTCTACTTCCTGGCCGACTACCACGCCCTGATCAAATGCGATGACCCGCTGCGCATCCAGCGCTCGCGTCTGGAAATCGCCGCGACCTGGCTGGCTGGTGGCCTGGACGTGGACCGCGTGACTTTCTATCGCCAGTCCGACATCCCGGAAATCCCTGAACTGACCTGGCTGCTGACCTGCGTGGCCGCCAAGGGCCTGCTCAACCGCGCCCATGCCTACAAGGCCTCGGTGGACAAGAACGTCGAGACCGGTGAAGACCCGGACGCCGGCATCACCATGGGCTTGTACAGCTACCCGGTGCTGATGGCTGCGGACATTCTGATGTTCAACGCCCACAAAGTGCCGGTCGGTCGTGACCAGATCCAGCACGTGGAAATGGCCCGGGACATCGGCCAGCGCTTCAACCACTTGTTCGGCCAGGGCAAAGAGTTCTTCACCATGCCTGAAGCGTTGATCGAGGAAAGCGTCGCCACCTTGCCAGGGCTCGACGGTCGCAAGATGTCGAAGAGCTACGACAACACCATTCCGTTGTTCAGCAGCGCCAAAGAGATGAAGGACGCGATTTCGCGGATCGTTACTGACTCCCGTGCCCCGGGCGAAGCCAAAGATCCGGACAATTCGCACCTGTTCACCCTGTTCCAGGCCTTCGCTACGCCGGCACAATCCGACGAATTCCGCAGCGAATTGCTCCAGGGCCTGGGTTGGGGCGAGGCGAAGAATCGTCTGTTCCAACTGCTCGACAGCGAATTGGGCGAGTCCCGCGAGCGTTATCACCAGCTGATCGAACGCCCGGCGGATCTGGAAGACATGCTGCAGATCGGTGCCAAAAAGGCCCGCTCGGTTGCGACGCCGTTCCTCCACGAACTGCGTGAAGCGGTTGGCCTGCGTTCTTTCGTCGCCCAGACCCAAGTCGCAGCGACCACCAAGAAGAAAGCCGCGAAAACCGCGCGCTTCGTCAGCTTCCGCGAAGACGACGGCAGTTTCCGCTTCCGTCTGCTGGCGGCCGATGGCGAGCAACTGTTGTTGTCGCGCAACTTCGCCGACGGTAAAACCGCAGGGCAAGTGACGAAGCAACTGCAATCTGGTCAGCCATTGGACGTACGCAGTGAAGACCTGAGCTTCAGCGTCTGGCTGGAAGGCGAGTGCATTGCCGACAGTCCGGCCTTCGCTGACAGCGCTGCTCGCGATGCTGCCATCGGTGCTTTGCGCATTGCCCTGACACCGGTTCAGGAATAATCAACGGCTCGGTCCGACCAAGGGCCGATTGCCATTCCCACGGGCCGTCGCTACAGTGACGGCCCGTTTTTGTTGCCTTGCTAACGAATTATGACGCCCCTAGAACGATATCAAGCTGATCTGAAACGCCCGGAATTCTTCCACGATGCTGCCCAGGAAACGGCGGTGCGTCATTTGCAGCGCCTGTACGACGATCTGGTCGCGGCCTCGCAGAACAAACCGAGCCTGCTCGGCAAACTGTTTGGCAAGAAAGACCAGGTGCCGGTCAAGGGCCTGTACTTCTGGGGCGGCGTGGGTCGCGGCAAGACTTATCTGGTCGACACCTTCTTCGAAGCGCTGCCGTTCAAGGAAAAGACTCGCACTCACTTCCACCGCTTCATGAAGCGCGTGCATGAAGAGATGAAGACCCTGGGTGGCGAGAAAAACCCGCTGACCACCATCGCCAAGCGCTTCTCCGATGAGTCGCGAGTAATTTGTTTCGATGAGTTTTTCGTCTCCGACATCACCGACGCGATGATCCTTGGCACGTTGATGGAAGAGTTGTTCAAGAACGGCGTGACCCTGGTCGCGACGTCGAACATCGTGCCGGATGGCCTGTACAAGGACGGTCTGCAGCGTGCGCGTTTCCTGCCGGCCATTGCGCTGATCAAGCAGAACACCGAGATCGTCAACGTCGATAGCGGCGTCGATTACCGTTTGCGTCACCTCGAGCAAGCGGAGCTGTTCCACTTTCCGCTGGATGACGCTGCCCAGGAAAGCCTGCGCAAGAGCTTCCGGGCCTTGACGCCAGAATGCACGGCAGCCATCGAGAACGACGTACTGGTGATCGAGAACCGTGAAATCCGTGCCGTGCGCACTTGCGATGACGTGGCCTGGTTCGACTTCCGCGAACTCTGCGACGGCCCGCGCAGCCAGAATGATTACATCGAACTGGGCAAGATTTTCCACGCCGTGTTGCTCAGCGATGTCGAGCAGATGAGCGTCACCACCGACGACATCGCCCGACGCTTTATCAACATGGTCGATGAGTTTTACGACCGCAACGTGAAGCTGATCATTTCTGCCGAAGTCGAGCTTAAAGACCTCTATACCGGTGGTCGCCTGAACTTCGAGTTCCAGCGCACGCTTAGCCGTTTGCTGGAGATGCAATCCCACGAGTTCCTGTCCCGGGCGCATAAGCCATAAGCGTCTCAAAACAGTAGAATGGTTCGGAAACTAAAAAGGCCTGCAATGCCACTTATACCCTAAACATACATATCTCTTGTTTAGAGTAGGGAGAAGTGGCCAACAGACCTTAGTAACCGGGGCTTCAGTCCGCCAAAGCATTACGATGTATGAATACATCGTAATGCATCGAAACATGAATCCGTCGACTTCAGACACCAAGAACTTTTCGGATTGCTCGGGCAAAACCCACCTCGAACATTGTTCGGCCGCGCTCATTGACGATTTCCCCGTGACTACCCTCTTGAAAACCTCGCTCCTCAAGGTAGTTAGGTGATACCGCCTTTTCTAAGGCTTCGCGCTCCGTCGGAGTCAGTTGAGCCGATGGGGCGAGTACAGCCAGTGGGTGTTCGCCAGGCGCCGCCACGATAGTTGCGCCCAGCGGGCGCCGGTCCACTGTTACCTGCGTGCTGGACTTCAAGACGTTGAGTTGCGCCTTGAGCTTATCCCGCTCAGAGATGATGGCCTGCATGATGGAGCGGATGGCTGGTTCTTCGATACGCATCAGGTACTCATGGCTCGCTAGCAACTTTTGCGGCTTGGGCATGGGAGGCCCAGCGTATGCAGCCCATGCTTCAATGAGCGCCTTGTAATCTGCCGATTGCGCGTTGTAGAGCGCGCGGCCCTTCAAGATGCCCTCGGCTTCGGCCAAACGACCGATGACCGGCAATGAGAAGTCGCGGGAGCCAACTTCATGCTGCTTGCGACAAAGCTCGTGCATTTTCGCCAAGTTAGACCGCCGGTTTGAGCGCCCGCCTTTGGCGAGCAGAGACTCAAGGACTGCGTCTGGGTGGATGTCCATCTTTCGATTCATGCGTCATTTACCATGAGGATATCGTGCTCAGCAGGGAACGCCTGGCCCCTATTTTTTGTGGGCAACAGCATGGCAAGATCCATGTCGAATTGCTGGCTGAGGCTCTCGCCTGCATCTATCAATCGAATTACTTCCCGCTGACCAAGAACGGGGTTCGCTGGATTCATCTGCTGCCCAAGGCGGAGCAGGAAGGCGTTGCCGGCAATTAGTTGCTCCTGTTCGTTCAACAGCATGAACATGGGCGGTAGGTCTTGTCGGTAGAGAACTGAATCCAGCAACTGGCTACGGCGAAACACTGCCTTGCCGGATTCAAGGTCGGGGTAGAGTGCGATGTTTTCACAGACGCCAGCGAGCTGGAGCAATTCCGACTCAGTCTCCTGAAAGGCAATGTGCAAGTCCCCAATTCCACCAGCGGCCACCAATTGGTTGCCGTGACCCTGCGGGGCTTCAAGCGCCATCTTGCAGCGTTCAATAAGACGCCAGCAGGCTACAAGATCCTCTGCTAGGTCACTAAAACGCTTCATTGTGCTCTCCCAGACACGCTCTGCTTGCCGGTGGGCACCCATATACGCAAACGGCTGACCAGCGTCTTCCGCTTCAGCTTTCTGCTTCTTCAAGCCTTGGAGTTCATTCTCACGAGTGAGGCAAAGGTTGCGCGCCTCATCAAAGTGATAAGCGAGTGTATTGAAGTGGGCAACAAGCGCTGGCATGTAATGCGGTTCGGTCACAAACCAGCGACAGCGCACACAGTTACGGCTGCCACCCGGAACGGGCCCGTGCTTCGGATTTGAAGCTGAGCCGAAATTAGGGCCACCGTTGTAGCAACCGCCAACTACGCCGTTATCCTCGATTTCGCTGGTGTTGCCACCAGCCAGGCACAGGCCGTGATGCATCGGCATCCAGCCCACTAAATTGCGCGCAGCTGGATGCTGCGGGATGGCGGCAGCGAGACTAGGAACATTGTTGCAGATGGCCTTTTGAAGGAGTTCGTCGTACTCGGTGTCGAGCAAGAAGTTCTGGATACTCGCCTCTTTATTCGCATTCAGCCGCTCTGCCGCATCGAGCAGCATGTCGTGGATGCGGGTTGCGCCTGGCTTTGTGTAATACAAAGTCATTATCAGGCGGCTGTGGCCGACGAGCTTTTGCAGTACCGCGAACGGAACCTGACCTTCGAGTGCCAGCGCGGTGATGAGAGAGACGCGGAGGCTGTGTAATGGAAAGAGGGTTGTCAATCCGTTGTTCTGTTCTTCCTGCGGTGGTAGGAATCGAATCGG
Organism: Pseudomonas wuhanensis; assembly: GCF_030687395.1. Taxonomy (GTDB): domain Bacteria; phylum Pseudomonadota; class Gammaproteobacteria; order Pseudomonadales; family Pseudomonadaceae; genus Aquipseudomonas; species Aquipseudomonas wuhanensis. The sequence continues at coordinate 1,162,828 of NZ_CP117430.1, forward strand.
CGTACCGTTGCTATGGGTTTCTTCCCGGTCGGCAAGCCGCTGTTCGAGTGCTTCGAGTAGGCGGAACCAGGCTGGGGACAACGTAGTTTCCTTTAACGGAAGTTGACGCTCGTAAATACCAGACTCAGGCAGACGAAAGAGAAAGCAGGAGTCGGGGTAGGCCGCCAGTTGCACACGGCTCTTCGCACTGATGTGGCGGCCGTCTAACTCCGTCCATGCCGTGCGTCGAGGGATGGGGTTGTAATGCTCCTGCCAGTTGCGCAGCTTTTCCAGCCAGTAGAAGACGTCCTGATGCTCTAGCCCGCCGAAGAACCATGGCAACACGTAACCCTTCTCCGGGCCGGACTTGGCGATGTCGGCGGTCTTATTGGTATTGATGTAGAGCATGGCCGAGACCGCTTCGCCATCGGCCAAAGGTTGACTGCGGCGGAATACGCCCTGTTGCAGTGGCCGGCGTTCGTTGCCCTGCGCAAGCCGGCTATGATTTAACGTCCAGTTTCCTGCCGCGTAGCGCCAGGTGTCTGCTTCGCCCGAGTCGAGCATCCGGACTTGAAATGTGCGCAACGGCACGATGAGCTTCGCGATCAATGCCACCCAGCGGACTGGGCTCCACATTTCTAGACGAGTGCCGTTCTTCATCGGGATCTCGCGCCACACGCAGTCCGGATCGTTCCGGTCAATCTGCTCTTCGGTCACCTCAAACCAGTCGGGACCAGAACGCACGCGTTGACCAGTTTCAACACCGAGTGCACTTTGCGCCCAATGCCAGTCACGGAAATGCGGTCCTGCGGCGAGCATCTGCCGCAGTTCGTCGATGTAGCCATAGGGCAGAGGCGAATGAACGCTCTCATCCCGCCTCATCCGCACCTCGGAGTCAGAAAGACGTGGCACCGGGTTGTGAAAAGCAGGAGACACAACTGGTTCGCCATAGTCGTTGGCTTCGCTGAGTTCATGCAGTAGCACAAAGTGCAGGAAGGCGTGGATGACATTATTGTACTGGATGCCTTCTTCTGAATTCGGACAGGCCGTACGGTAGAAATCGGGCAGGAGGGTGGTGCGCGCTAGGAGCACCGCGGGATCAAGCGGCAGCCTCTGCTGGACAAGGTAGCGCTCAAAGAAGGACACAAAGGCTCTCAGCCTTTTGGCGATGCCAGTTGTTTCACCTTCTAACCACAGCACCGCCAAGTCACGCCAGGTGGCGAGTTGAGGGTAATCCCGCCCGACCCAGCTGAGGGTTATATCCGTATTACGCTTAACCCCTTTTACCTTGGAGGTCGGTTGGGCGGATGCTCCCTGATCTGTCACATTTTCGTTCTCATCCATGAAGGTTCTCAGTTGTTCAGTTCGATATCAGCCAGCAATAGGTCGGACTTGGAGAGTGGCCCGGGATACTTGTCCCGCAATCGCTGCGCGGCCGACTCTAGTGCCGCGAAGGCTTCGCGGGTGTTCGCCCGCGTATACACTTCCTGGCTTTCCAGCGAGGCATGATGCATGAAGCGGCGGATGAGCGCCTTGTCGACGTCGGCGTTGCGCAGGCGGCGACCGTAAGCATGACGGTGGCCGTGTGGTGTCGTGCCCAGAGCCTTGCTAACTGTGAGTCCAATGCGCTTGCAGGCGGCGGCATGAGCCTTATTGTATTGAGCCAGCGTGTACATGGCTCCAACAGGCTCTCGGTTCAGGTTGACAAAGGCAAATGGGTGGTCGCGCTCAATACATGCGATCTGTTCGAGGTAGCGTTGCCAAAGCTGCTGGAACCATTCCCCATACTCGGGCAGGAACCAGTACGCCTGTTTGTAATAAGGCCCATCGTGCGTACCACCCTTCCAGCCGGCGTGGCGGCGATCAAGCACGTCAGTGCGTGGCACGAGACCATACTGATGGGCAAGGTATTCTGCTCGTGTACCTTTACGCGGTTTTCCTCTTTCATCGCGCCATTCAGCAGGCCCAGCCCCATAACTCGGGTGGTGAACTAGAACGTTAGCCTGGTCAGGGTTCGAGGGGGTCGGGAAAACGTCCTGAATGTAGAGGTGAAATGGCTCAGATTCCCGAAAGCCTGCGCCGTGTAGCAGCAATGTAATCAGCATGCCGCGATAATCGCGGCGCCCGCCTGCGTTAAAACCGTTTAACAGTAGTTCCTCGAAGCACTCTTCAGGGAAAGCCGGCGGCTCGCCCTTTTCCACATTGGGCAAGCGTCGACTACGCATCCGATGTCCGGTCTCGGGGGGCGCATTCTGCGCCCAGGTATGACCAAGGAATGCCTTGTTACGCCGGTATTGGTAGGCAGCCGCATCGATCTGACGGTCAAAGGCGCCGCCCTCATAGCGGGGATTCACCTTTGTGGCTTCAGGGAGCATGTTGCCCAGCCAATCGAAGAAGTCGGTGAGGTGGGTGATGATTTGCGCGACATCTTTCGGCGATCGTGGAGCCCAACACAATCCGCTACTGTCAAGACCCGTGCTGCGGTCAAATGTCCCTGTGTATAGGCGTTGAGCGAAGTTCTGGAACAGTTGATAGGTGTCGCGCTCCGCTGTATTAACTTGCAGATATTCGAGGAACATCCGCAATGAGCGAGTTACCTTGATCATCCACATGAGGCTGCGGTCGTGGCTGCGATGGAGAAAGTAATCAAGCAACGGTTCGAGCACGCCAGCAGGCGTCATTAACGCTGGAAGCTCCGTATAAACGCCAGTCGCGTCGGTGTAAACACGAGCCTTGACTGTCACAAACACTAGGCCTTCCCTATCTACGCGATGTGCAGGTCAAATCGCCCATTCGTGACCTTCTTCAACAACCTGATGCGTCTCGCTGACCACGATGAGCGCCTTACCCCTATGCACCAAGCAGAAACTAGATACGAGGTCAGCGTCGACACCTGCTGCGGACGTTGTGTCGCCAAGCGTGCCAATCCAGACATAACGGTGGGTTTCGAGGCACGCCAGGTAGTAGCTGGTAGGCATTGCGTTGCTCCAATCGATGACGTTGCGAGGCGCCAAGCTGGCTAACGTTACAAGACGCACGAAGGCGAAGCAATGAAGTGAAACGTCGAGAGCTCTCTCGCCGACACAGCTCAGGAAGATGAAGGGAGTAGTGGAAGGCAATCAGGTATTGAGCCAAATGATGGTGATGAGAGTAGCCGGGCTCGCATTAGCTGTGCGTAATTGCATCGCACATGACCACCAGGTTGCATTTCCACTGACCAGGAATTTGCATTGGTGCTGACCATTGTTTGCATCCGGCTGACCAATGCACGCAAAAGAGACGACAGGAAGAGAACGGCGGCCAATAAAGCTGCTGGCATGCTGGCATGCTGGCTGCGTTGTTTGATTTGCCGCCTATACTGATCTACCCGCGTGGCTTGTCATTCGTGTCGTTTTTCTCTTCAAATAGCGTCGCGTTCGCCGTGGCCACCCTTAGGAAAACAAGGGCTTACAGGGTGTCAAGGAACTCTATACGACATTATTGTCGCGTTTAAATGCGACAGTAATGTCGCCTAATAGTAGTTGGGCGTCACAAGGAAGTACTCATGGACATCGCACCACTTCTTGAGCGCCTGCGGATGGTGTCGAATGACCATCTACGCGCTAGCCTTCTCACACAGAATCTGAGCATTGATAACGCAAAGTTCCAAACAGCGTTCCAATGCGTAGCTGCAAGTCATGATCTGAGCAACCCAGATATTGATTTCCGAGGGCCTCCGGATATTCCTGCCCAAGTGATTCGAGGTGGTCGCCTCAGAGCATCGGCAGTCTTTATGGTCTTTTCTACCCTCTGTTACATGAGGAACGAGCATCTTGAACGGGGCTTGGACGATGTTCCAGAAAGCTCCCCACTTCGGGCGTTCCGAGATATCTATCGCGCCGGTAGCATTAAACGTGGCGAGGATACCTTGGTCCAACACGTCCGCAACTCGCTTACCCATGGCTCATTTCAATTAGGGAAATCCCCAGTGATAACTTTTATCGACAGGGAGTGGCAAGAAACGCTGGCCCTTGATCAAATCTTGGAGCTCTGCGAACACGTCCACCGCCTATACCATGAGGCATTCTCGGGCGGTGTTCCACGACCATCCCATTGGTCCAGGTACGGGCAGGAGAAGTCGTGAAGGTGACGCCCAACAAGGCGCTTAAATCGCTCACTTCGTTCGCTGGGACGGGCTAAAGCCCGCCCCCTTAGCTTAATCGTTAGGTGGTCGCAGTTCACCGCTGCTTAATCCGCATCCTCACAACGGAAAAATCGCAATGGCTTTGGCTTCCGTAGCACCTTACGCTTTCAGTCCAAACGAATTATGGACCCTTGGAATTGCTGCCTATGCAGCCGTGGTTTCTACTTTCGTTCTAGGATGGGACGCATACAAGTGGCTAGCTTCTGGAGCAAAGATCGATTTATCCGCATCAACTGGGATGAAGGTCTTGGGTGGTCCAATTCAAGATCCGAAAACATACATATCCATAACAGCATGGAATGTCGGTGACCAACCCACCACCATCACAAACTTGGGAGGTATGTACTTTGATTCGTGGTGGCGCGCATACGTCACCCGACGGAAACCCTCCGAGGCTTTCATCATCACTGAACCATCGCAAGCCCAACGCATTCCATATCGTTTTGAAATCGGAGATCAATGGGTCGGCTTAGTTGATCAGGCTGATGACATCGTGCAGAAGGCAAAGAATGGGTATTTGTTTCTCATCCTCTACACGGCCAGAGGTGGGCGTGGTCATAGAATTCGCGTGAAAATTCGAGAGAAGGAGTCCGCTGAACCATGATATTTGTCGGTTGGCTGGGGGCATGCCTTATCCCGGCATGACCTTATTTATACGTCGGACAAAGTAAGCTTTCTATGAAACCGACCTCAGGAAGAAGATGTATGGATCCGACCGAACAGCATGTTAATGAATACCTAAGGGCGATCGGCTATACCAGCGTCGTGTTTGAGCCTGACGGAAATAATCCACCCGACTTTAGCGTGAACGGGGTGATTGGTGTTGAAGTGCGTCGCCTCAATCAAGAAAACAACTTCGGAAATGCCCCCCCAGAGGGGTTAGAGGACAAGGAATACTCGCTATATGACGGAATGCTGAATCTCGCTGGCAGCTTTGGCCCTCCGACAAACGGAAAGAGCTGGTTCCTGAGATATATGTTCTCTCGTCCAATTGGGCGATGGAAGCAGTTGCAGCCGAAAGTCAAAGATGCGTTGGATAATTTTCTGCTAGCACCGACCAATGAAAGGACTATGCTTCTCAGTTTGCCTAATTTTAGAGTTTACATCTCCCCAGCGAGTGCGGTCGGCAACTCTAAACTCGTTGTTGGTGGGTACGTCGACCTTCAAGCGGGAGGTTTCGTTATTTCGGAGATGGAACGTAACATCCGAAAATTCATCATCGAGAAATCCTGCAAGGTCGATCCTGTGCGCCATACACATAATGAATGGTGGTTGGTTCTAGTCAATCATATCGCTCATGCAGTCGATAGCTCTGAGCAGTCTGCTATCAGGGAGTTGCTGAGAATTGAGAAACTTAAGGCCGAGTATTTTTGGGACCGAATTTTCGTCATTGACAATGTCGACTTCAATCAATGGTTTGAGCTCTAGCGGACATCTGAAGAAGCCCAACCTCTACGAAGTCGCAGGTCTGGAAACCATTCGACCTTAGCGCAGGACTCGCTTTACCCCAAGAATGGGATATGCCATTGGCTAACTCCTAACTTCACGCGCTACCGACGGCCGTCGTATGGAAGGTAGTGTCAGGGCGCACTTTGCGAACTCCTCTACCCGTTTTGCCAAATGGTAGAGAAGCTGAACAATACCGAGCTTGCGCTGCTGCGCTTCAAAGAGTCTTGCTAGCTCTTCCAGTTGATTATCTGAGTATGTGCCCGCTGACTCGAGCCTGCGAAGCTCGGCAGCACTAACGTTCACTGTAATGAAACTTCGGTAAACCGCTGGCTCTCCCGCCAGTGCTACGACTGTGTGCCCCTCATCAAGCTGGCTTGATGCAATGTGAACCTGATAGTTGCGCAGCAGCTTGACGACGTGAAGAGATGGATCTCTACTCGTTTTGAATGACAACTGTTGGCCAAGCAACTTAGTGACATCTTCAACTCGGCAAAGCTCGGTTAGTGATGCGCGAAAGTAAGCCCCTCTGACTTGGTCTGGGCGGAACGAAGTTGGGGAATCGTCGATTAGCTCAATCTGGCTCGCCATGTGTATCGCCGACTCGATGCAATGCTTTACCGAGTGAAATTGTCGAGGCCAACCCTTTGGTTTGGGTGGCAGCACGAAACCATGCGACACATCGACAAACCGATTTGCCTCAAAATTCGGAACCTTCGTCTTATGCGCCATGAGCGTCCTTACATTAAGCAAACGACAAAAGTGGCGTAAGGCTTTTCGCCATTTGTATCTGATCATGCCCCATGCTCACCCGCAACTCTATGGTTTGGGTGTCGAATCGGAAATACGAAAGAGGGGCTGCGAGAAGAGCGACATGATTTGCACGCACGTTACTGCTCGCTGCGAAGCATCTCCATGGTTCGCTTTTGGCCGAACTGGACCGTGCATGCCGGTATCTCACGACGTCTGCTTACAAGGCATAAGAGGTCACTCCCAGCCGAGCACTCAAGGCACAGTCAGTATTGGGGAGCCTACAGAATTCGGAAATAATCGTACGCTAAGGTTTCAGACTCTAGCGGCGGGCCAGATCCAGAGTTCACCCACCTCCATCCGCCTGGCTCCCGAAGGCCCACGGGCTGTGGCCTATACTGAATCGGTCAATGTGTTCGCAACCAACGTGTAGTACTGAAAGGAATCCCCACGACATGGCCGATATCGAGAACCCCTCCGAACAGCTAGAAGCGCGTTTTACCGAGTTGAAAGCGCAGTATCAGCGGTTGCAGGACGATTACGACGATGAAGTTCTTTTGTGCACGGGTCTGCTACGCGCCCTGGCCAATGCAGACTATGGCTTTTGTGAGACGCTGGTGAAGCACGCCGACTGCTCGGCTGAGCGCAAGGCCGACGCACTTCAATACATCGCCGATGCGCGTGCTGGGTATGATTGAGCGGACTAGCGGTTATGCCGAGATAAAGGAAATTTAGGACATTGGCGCTGTATGTAATTGTTTTAGAGTCGTTTTCTTCGTGTCATCCGCTACGATCCTCACGTGTGTGCCACAGGCGCAGCAGGTAGATATTTGAGCAGCAGCGCTACCGGGCCAGCGGCCTCAACCTGGTAACAGCTGCTATCGTACTGTGGGGCACGGTCTACCTGGAACGGGCCACCCAGGGGCTGGCTGACACCGGAAAGCCGGTGAATACCGACCTGTATCAGTACCTGTCGCCGCTGGGCTGGGAGCACATCAATCTGACTGGCGATTACGTCTGGCGGCAGAGTCGCCGGCTGGAAGACGGGAAATACCGACCACTGCGAAAGCTATAAGTAATAACTACGCTAAAAACAGCTAGTTACGAACCAAATGAGTGAATTTTTCCTTTATCTCGGCATGGCTTCGTCATAGATCAACAGCAGGGGTGTCAAAATGTCGAAAGGAGATCGCCTTTTCCGAGGGCCGGAAAGTCACGCGGCGGAAAAGTTATCCAGAGATGCACTCGCACCATTCCTGAACGATCGAGGCTACGTTGTCATTGACGACGAGCGAAAACGAACGGGCGTGGCCATTCAGCAGTTCATCAGTCTCCGCACTCCCGATGGCCAGGTACTGAGCATGCGCGTCCGACTGTGCTGGCGGCGCGATGGACGAAATCCCAACGAGAAGAAATACGCAGCGGCTCAGTTGGCGGCGCATCTGCGGAAAGGTGGATGGGATGCGACGCTGGAGCACATCACAACGAGAGATACGAAGCGCGGGCTCACTCACAATTTGCTCGTGCAGCGTGACGAAGGCGCCATTATCTTTGCCGCGCTCATTCCTATCGAAAGCCTCCATGCCATCTGGAGCCGCCAGCGCGAAGTCAGCGATGACCTGCAACGCCGTGAGTTGAAGGGACGAGCCAAGAAGAATCATGCTCAGAACGGCACCAGCCCGACTCTGTGGTTACAGGATGACCGGACACCTGACGGACACGAGGTGGCCGACGCACTGTGGCAGTGGCCGGGTGTGATCGATTTAGCCAAGCTCACTCCCCATGTAGTGGTCGACGATACCTACGACGACTGCCCGGCGCCGTACTATTCGTCTTTGGGTCGAGATGAAGGCGAGCGCGTGCCCGTGCTTCGCTCGGAGGTTCGTCGCGATCCGCATGTACGTCGAGCTGTACTCGAAAGGGCTGGGTTTGCGTGCGAGCGTGAGGATTGTGGCAAGCGCCGGGAATTCCCTGGCTTCCTGGATGTTCATCACATCTTAGGGGCCGAGAAATCAGACCGTGTATACAACTGCGTGGCCCTGTGCCCGTGCTGTCACCGCGAAGCGCACTATGCGCCAGATGCGGATGAACTCAACAAGCAGCTACTTACATATGCCAAGAGGTTCGGCTGAACCACTTTGCAGTGGGAGGCCCCTATCGTGCTCGGCGATTACGTCTCGTGGCAGGGCCGCTGCGTAATTGCACAGACTTGACCACCCATTTCCGCCTCTTTCAGGTGAGCCACCTAGAGGGGCCAGTGTGTTCGTAGCCTGGCTAGCTCTCGCTCTAATGCACACAACTCTTTGTTGAACACGGCCAATTCCTCAAGGCTGTATTCAATGCATTGCTGCGCACCGGAGGGAAGTCCAATGACATTGACGATCTTGTGACGGTGCGCCTCGACGCCCCATCGACCGTGGGCCATCTGATTGCGCCGCACCCGAGCGGCATGCATATGCTCAATCCATCGTTCATAGGCCGCACGGCGTTTGGAGCCGGCGGGTAACCTCTCTGCAACTTGGGTCGAAAGCGTTTCGAGCTTCGTATGGATGTTCTGCCCTTCGATCGATTTCGATAAAGTTTCCAACTTTGTGCCGTTGTCCAACCACGCCAAGCAGAGCCCTAAATTCACATCGATGTATGAGAACGCGAAGAGCATCTGTCCGAGTAACAATGCAGCCTCAGCTTGCATCGCCTCTTGACGTGCCATCAGTTGTCCAGCTGTTTCGATCGGGTCAGGCGTTGAATTAGGTTCCAAGGCTTTCTCGCATTCGTAGTCTGGGTGATGCAGAGTTCAGCACATTATTCCGTAGGTCTGCTCCTGGCCGTTCTCTGCCGGTCGTCACTACCACATGCTGGTCAAGTCGAATGCAAACGGTTGGTCAGCGCGAATGCAATTGACTGGTCAACGGCAATGCAAATGGGTGGTCAAGTCCGTGCAATTATGCAGCCGCTGCCTGAAAAACCTTAGCGTACGATTTTTTCCGAATTCTGTAGGCTCCCCTATTGATTCGTACATACGGATAACTGCGCCGGAACCTGCAGACTTTGCTGTGGAGCACAACGTGACCATGCATAGGACTAAATCTCGCCTACATACCATGCCGAATCATGGTATAGCTTTCACATTTGCGGATAAAAAAATACCCCTCAAAGAGGGGTACTGATGCAGTAACTGCCTGAAAAAGCCCTAACTATGTATTCCCCGGTGGGGGGAATAAGCAATGCAGGCCTTTTTTGTGTACGTCAATTTTGAAATCGAATGTCCTCTTTGAGGTAGCGCGCCAGCTCAGCTTGTCGCTGGCAGCCCATGAGCAGCCAAAGCAGAATCCTGGCTTTGCGCGGGCAGAGAAAGCCAGCCATCGATGCACCTTTACGGATCAGATCCATTTCGCTACCCATAAAACCGTATGAAGATTGTGCGGTGGAGCCAGAACCGGTCCGGGTCGCGATGATGACGGGGATTCTTTCTGCGATTTTTTCCACGATGTCAGCCCAACTCTTTGAGAGGTGTCCTGCGCCGAAAGCGGAGATCACCAGCCCGTCGTAGCCCAGCTCAAGGATGTTTTCCAATAACAGGGTGTCAGCAGAAAGCGTCGCTTGCAGCAGAGCAATTTTCTGAGTGGTTTTTTTTGGCAAGGGTAAGACCCTCCGTTGGGCCGGTTGGCGTAGATAACGGACGGTTTCTTCTACCAGCATGCCTGCCGGACCAAAGATGGGAGAGGAAAACGCCTGCAGCGCCAAAGAATCGGTTTTGCGGACGACGCTCGCTTGGTGAATTTGTCCGTTCATGACCACTTGGACGCCTCGCCGACGGCTGTTTTCAGCCAATGCGACTCGGCAAGCATCCAACAGATTCGCCGGGCCCTCGGCTCCCGTCTGGGCAGCCGAACGCATGGCACCAGTCAGCACCAGCGGTTCGTCGTGGTCCCACAAGTGGTCGAAAAATGTTGCTGTTTCTTCAAGGGTGTCAGTTCCCTGAGTGATGACAACACCCACTGCGCCTTGCTTGATTTGGAAATTTGCCCAGGAAAGGACGCTCAGCAAGAATTCGAAATCCAGTGAAGCACTTGGCAGCAGCCCGAGAGTCTCAACGGTGACCCGTGCCAATGTCATTATTTGCGGTGCGGAGGTCAGCAGGGTTTCGCCGCTGATGGTCGGGAAAACACCTTCTTCGGCGTTCCTGGCTTGCATGCTCACTGTACCGCCGAGCGCCGCGATGGCCAGTTTGGGCTGGTCCATGTGATACCTCACTTGCTTGTGATGAGAAGTCGGCTGTATCCGGAGCTGAGTCCGTGATACAGCCCGATGGCGGCATTTGTCAGTCGGCTATCAGCAGTCCGATAAACGGAATGATGAGCAGAGTACTGATGGCCATAGACAGGACATTACCGATGAAGGGATGCATGTCGGCCGGCAACCGCTTGGCGATTGCGCACGCCAGTGGTGGCGCAATCAGTGCCCCCAGCAATGCGCTTGAGGCGATGACCTGCCAACTGCCGCCGTACGTCAGAACGGCTGCCGGCACGACTGACACCAGCGGAACGTAAGTGGGATACCAGCCGCGCAACATCCATTGCCGACGCCAGATCACCACCCCTAACGCCGAGGTCAACGCCTGCGCGGCGATCAGTTGTGGCAGCAAGCCCGTGCCGTACACCGGGCTCGTCGGGTTCAAGGTGTAAGCCAGCAAGGCCCCCACGATCAAGCCGAGGCTGGCCCATTCATTGCCAAAGAATGGCGCTTCCGAAAAGTCCGCCAAAATCCGGCGCAGACTCCAGAAGACGCCGTAGTCAGGTGTCTTGGTGATGGCGGATGCGGACGGCGACTCCGATGGCTTCTCGGGTGAGTCGGACTTCACCAGGCTCGGCAGGTAACGGCAGAGCAGAAACGCGCCGACGCTGGCGATTGCCATACCCGAGACATTGCCAATTACGGCTGGCAAGCCCATTGGATTGCAGACGTAGTTGACGATCAGCAAACACATTGGGGTGACTAACACGGCGCCCATGATTGCGCCATTGATCGTGACCTTCCAGCCGCCGCCAAACATCAGCACCATCGCCGCCGGCAACGAAACGAAGGCTGCAAACGTGGGTTGCCAACTCGTGGCCGTGACCGTCCATCCCCACAGCAAATTACTCAGCAACAATCCAAGCAACGAGCTGGTGATGAGCCATAGCCATAATCCGCTGCCATAGCAAATGGTAAAGCCTTGCCAGGTTTTCCCCGTTCGATTCGCCCAGTAGGCCAGATAGGCTCCAGCCAGAAGCCCGACCGAAGCGAACTCGTGTTTGTAAAACGCAACCTCGCTGATGTCCCCCAGCACCCAGCGCAACCAGGCACTTGGCTCCGGGAGGCTCGATACCATGTGACTGTAGTCTGGCCAATGGGCTGACCAGGATGAGCGGTAGGTGAATGAAAGCCAGATGATCAGCAATGCCGTGCCGAGCATCAGCCAGATAACCGCAATATCCAACGGTGACCTGGCAGCAAGCCGGTTTGCTGATTTTTCGTTTGTGGTATCCATCAGTCATGCCCCCTGATCAGCGCGGCAGACTAGGATGCTGGGTATAACCGAGCATTTGATCGTAGAGATCGGCTCGACGATCGCGATGCAAATCGTTCAGGTTGTTCCAGATGGGCGCGCTGCGCGAGCTGGTGAGGTCGACATCGGCAAACAGGATTTCCTGCTTGTCTGCTGAAGCCACTGCGCCAATCGGCCAGCCATTGGTGCCCGCGATCAACGAGCAGCCCAGATAGCGTGCACCTCGCTCTTCACCAATCCGACTCGCCGCAGCAATAAACACGTTGTTAACGTGAGCTGCCGTCATCGTCAGGTACGAAGCCATGCACTTGCCGGCGTCATCGAACAGAGGTGGCGGGGTCCAGACCCAGTTGTTCAGGCTGCAAATGATGTCCGCGCCTTGTTGACTCAGGATGCGCGGTACTTCTGGAAACCAGATATCCCAGCAGATCAACAAGCCTATACGGCCTATCGGGGTGTCGAAAACCGGGAAGCCCAGATCGCCCGGCGTGAACCATAATTTCTCCAGATTCCATAAATGAGCTTTTCGATACTTGCCGATAAAACCGTCAGGCCCGACCAGAACGCCAGTGTTGAACAGGCGCATGCCGTCGCGTTCTGTCAAACCAGCGACCAGATAGACCTGGTGCTGGTGGGCGAAGTCCATCCAGCTTTGCACGCTCGACCCGCCGGGAACCGACTCCGAATGCTCGAACGCATCCTGCCGATTACTGAAGAAATAACCTGTACTTGAAAGCTCGGGCAGAACGATGAGATTCGCTCCGCCGTTCACCGCCTCCAGGGCGAGTTCCAGGCTGCGACGCAGATTGTTTTCACGATTCTCCATGCCGACTTGTGGATCGAATTGCACGACTGCTACACGAACAGGGCTTGTTGGCTCGTTCATTCCCGAAAACCTCTTTTTATTGTTATTCACGCGGTTAAATTGCGTGTTCATAAGAGGTGAAACAGGGGCAGGAGGTAAGTCAGCCACTTCCGTTTAGGTTGTAGTCCATATCCCAAGATGAATGGGCGAGGCGCTTGGTGGGCGGGGACGCAGGTAGAGCCAGTGCATGTCGCACATGGCTCTTGGGCAGGGGATGGTGATCAAGTTCCGACTTTATAGTGCGGATAGTCGCTCATGGAAAAACCGCCATTGAAGGCCGCAGCGGTTTTGTTGCAAATATGAATGACCGCATCGACGGCGCCCCGAAAGCAAGGCTCCGTCCAGCCGGCGTCGACCGAAAACGACTCGCCGGAAAAATACAGACCTGAAACATGCGCGAAGTCCCGGTTGTACTTCATCAGGCCGACGGCATCGTAGTAGGTGCCAGGCCGGTATAACTTTGCACAACCCAGCGCATTTTTATCGGTTATCCAGCGTTGGACCACGGCTTGATCAAGGCTGATATAGGGAGAAATCTTCTCCTGAATATTGGTGGAGTTCATAAGGATCCGGTCCAGCTCTTTAGCGCATTTGCGTACCAGTTCCTTGTCGGTGAATGAGGCGAGTTTGGTGGCGTCATCCTCCCATGTGTAACTTAAAAGGATGCAGTCATAGCTGTAGTTGTCGTTGTAGCGGTAGGTGTAGACGTCGTGGATAAAACTGTCAGTGACGATGGCTTGCGGGATTTTGCTGTTTTTCGAAAGGAAGGATTTTTTTAACGGTGCGAAGACCTTGCAACTGGTTTCCCAGTGCGCCGTTTTATAGGCATTGATTGTCTCGAAAGGCAGCATCTGCGGTGTGAAGTTTTCCAGCTTGATGCGAGTTTCAATCAGCCAGGAGGGCAGGGTCATGATGACCGAGTCGAAGTCATCGAAGTGCTCCTGGGTTTGCTCGGGATGGCTGTGTTTCCAGTTGAAATAGACGCGTGTTTTCTGGTTGGTCAGTTTTTTAAGTTTTGTAACGGATGAGTCCGTGAGCAAACCGTTGTTTCTTTCCCGGCAGTGTTCGTAGAAGGACTTTCCGGTCTCGTCGGTTTTCATGAACAGCAGGCATTCGTCCAATGCTGCAAGACCGATGTAGCGGGGCTTGTCGAAACTCAGCCCCATCGAGTCAAAAACGGCTTCGCTTTGCAGGTAGGGTGAATCTAGCGGATCGCCCAATGAGTCCACCCGACCTTGGATCAGTTGCAGCTGGCTGCTGAACCCAAAAATGGCCGTGCGCAGCGGGTAGAGAGAGCACACATCGTAAAAGGCTCCCCAGCTACCGTCGCCGATGCCAATGGCATAGAAGATCGCGGACTCTTCTGCGGACATTCCCATTCCGCCAAAGTCCCCTGGCGAGCGTTCATCCCAGGCTTGCACGGCGGGCATGCTGACCAGGTCGCGAAACGAAATACTCTCGTATTTTTCGACGATGGCGGCCCACATGACTTCCCATTCCGGACTGGCATAAACCTCTGCGACGTGCAGGGTCATACGATCGGCAAAGGCTTTCCACTTGGCATAAACCTTTTGCAGTTCCTCGCCCGGAGGGGGGGTCTGGCCGTCGTCATTTTTCCAGATGAGCATCTGCGGAGTCGGTGCGCCGCCCATGCTGCCTTCTCGCAGATAGATGCCTGTCGAGGTGACCCATTGGCTTCCGGGATTGGCAAAATCTGAAAACGCCAAATCAAACGCCTTGGCGTAGTAGGCCATCAGCGACCGGCCCTCTGTCGGAGGCTCGTCCGTCCGGTTGAAGAAGGGCATGCGCATGGCTCCCATTTCAAACGGTGTATGGCTCATCGGCGAATGCGGGCTTCCAGGAATGGTCAAGTGCCTGCCGCCAATACGTCTGGATTGTTCTATGAGGGTGATATGGGTGAACCCGCAACGATAAAGTTCTCTGGCGGCAGTCAGTCCGGTGACACCGGCGCCAATAATGCAGATTTTATGTTGCGGGTCAGTTGCCTTGGCGATGCCGTTTTCCTGTTCAGCCAGTGCCCGATAATCGAAGCACAAGTCTGGTGGATTTGGAAAGCGAGCCGCCCATTTGCTTTTAGCCGAGCGCTTGGTTCGAGCAGCTTCCCTGGCTACGAATGACGGGTAGTTGTAGCTTGATCCGATCGTCACTGTTGATCTTCCCTGATGTTGTTTTTCAGGGAACGATGTTGAAGCTTTTAAGGGGCGGAGTATGTGAGCAGAATCGAGTGCTCCGGCGCTCTGTATTCCGCTTTTTGCGTAGGAAAAATGCATTGCGAAAAACCTGCGCGCGCAAAACTTAGTGTGGGGGCGGGCTTGCTCGCGAAAGCGGTGTGTCAGTCGTCATCAAGTTTGAATGTCAGACCGCTTTCGCGAGCAAGCCCGCTCCCACAGTTGATTTGTGTTGTTCTCCAGAGCTACGCCGCCTGCTGGAACTGCTGCCGATACTGGTTCGGCGACAACTCCGTGTGCTGGCGGAACAGCCGGGCGAAGAAGCTTGCATCGTCGTAACCAACTTCATAGCTGATGGTCTTTATGCTCTTGCGGCTGCCGGACAACAAGCCCTTGGCCGTCTCGATGCGCAGTCGCTGCAGGTAATGCAGCGGTTTGTCGCCGGTGGCGGTCTGGAAGCGGCGCATGAAGTTGCGGATGCTCATGCCGTGTTCGCGGGCCACGTCTTCGAAGCGGAACTTATCGGCGAAGTGTTCTTCGAGCCAATGCTGGATCTGCAGGATGATCACGTCCTGGTGCAATTTCTGCCCGCCGAAACCGATCCGCCCCGGCGCATAGCTGCGCTGCACTTCGTAAAGAATGTCGCGGGCCACGGCCTGGGCCACGTTGGCGCCGCAAAAGCGCTCGATCAGGTAGATGTAGAGATCGCAGGCCGAGGTAGTGCCGCCGGCGCAATACAGGTTGTCGGCGTCGGTCAGGTGTTTATCCTGATTGAGCTGAACCTGCGGGAAGCGCTCGGCAAACGCATTGAAGAAACGCCAGTAGGTCGTCGCTTCCTTGCCATCGAGCAACCCGGCCTCGGCCAGCCAGAACACGCCGGTGGCCTCGCCACACAACACGGCACCGCGTGCATGCTGCTGACGCAGCCACGGCAGGACCTGTGGATAACGTTTGCAGAGGGTATCGAAATCGTCCCAGAAGGCGGGAAGGATGATGACGTCGGCATTTTCCAGGCCGCCGTCCACCGGCATGATTACGTCGCTGAAGCTGTTCACCGGTTTGCCGTCGGGGCTGACCAGCCGGGTTTCAAACGCCGGTGTCAGGCCGTGGCCCAGTTGTTTGCCATAGCGCAGGCTGGCCAGATGGAAGAAATCCTTGGCTTGCATGAGGGTGGAAGCGAAAACCCGGTCGATAGCCAGGATGCTGACGCGCCGCAAGGGCGTGGAGACTTTGTTAGACATAATTCAACTTTATTCTTATAGGGGAAAGTGGTCACCAGACGGCTGGATCGTCTTATTTTTTGTCGGATGTGTCCAGTGTCCTGTATCGGAAGCGAGGCTTAGTCTCTAAAGGTCAATTCCGCCTAACAATAACGACAGGTGCCGCATGATCCCCAGAACCTTGTTCAGCTCCGAGCACGAACTTTTTCGCGACAGCGTGCGAACGTTCCTCGAAAAAGAGGCCGTGCCGTTCCATGGGCAATGGGAAAAACAAGGCTATATCGACCGTGAACTCTGGAACAAGGCGGGGGAGGCGGGGATGCTCTGTTCGCATCTACCGGAAGAATACGGCGGGCTGGGGGCAGACTTTCTCTACAGTGCGGTGGTGATCGAGGAGGTCGGCCGTCTGGGGCTGACTGGCATCGGCTTTTCTCTTCATTCGGACATTGTTGCGCCTTACATCCTGCATTACGGCAGTGAAGCGCTGAAACACAAATACCTGCCCAAATTGGTGTCTGGCGAGATGGTCACCGCGATTGCCATGACCGAGCCGGGTGCCGGTTCCGACCTGCAAGGGGTGAAAACCACCGCGGTGCTGGAGGGTGACGAATACGTGATCAACGGTTCGAAGACCTTCATCACCAATGGCTTCCTGGCGGACCTGGTGATCGTTGTGGCCAAGACCGATCCGAAGGCGGGGGCGAAGGGCACCAGTCTGTTTCTGGTAGAAGCCAATACGCCGGGCTTCGCCAAGGGCAAGCGTCTGGAAAAAGTCGGCATGAAAGCTCAGGACACCTCGGAGCTGTTCTTCCAGGACGTTCGGGTGCCCAAGGAAAACCTGCTGGGTCAGGCCGGGATGGGCTTCGCTTACCTGATGCAGGAATTGCCGCAGGAGCGTCTGACGGTGGCGGTGGGCGGCTTGGCGTCAGCCGAAGCGGCGTTGCAATGGACGCTGGATTACACCCGTGAGCGCAAGGCGTTCGGCAAGGCCATCGCCGACTTCCAGAACACCCGCTTCAAACTCGCTGAAATGGCGACCGAAATCCAGATCGGCCGGGTTTTCGTCGATCGCTGCCTCGAACTGCACCTGCAAGGCAAGCTCGACGTGCCGACAGCGGCCATGGCCAAGTACTGGGGCACCGACCTGCAATGCAAGGTGCTCGACGAGTGCGTGCAGTTGCATGGCGGTTACGGTTTCATGTGGGAATACCCGATCGCCCGGGCGTGGGCGGATGCGCGGGTGCAGCGGATTTATGCCGGGACCAATGAAATCATGAAGGAGATTATTGCTCGGTCGCTGTAATTTGCAGTGACTGGGCGGACGCCTTCGCGGGCAAGCCACGCTCCCACAGGTTTGTGATTTCCTGTGGGAGCGTGGCTTGCCCGCGATTGGGCCTATGGATCAATCAAGGAGCAGGATTCGGCTGATCCTGGTGAATCGCCTCGATCCCCGCCAACACTTCGTCGGAAAGTTTCAGCTCGAAGCTGGCAATGTTGCTGTCCAGTTGCTCAAGCGTGGTGGCGCCAATGATGTTGCTGGTGACGAACGGTTGCTGTGTGACGAAGGCCAGTGCCATCTGCGCCGGGTCCAGACCGTGTTCACGAGCCAGTGCCACATAACGGCTGCACGCCGCTTCCGATTGCGGATTGAAATAGCGGCTGAAGCGGCTGTAGAGACTCAGGCGACCTTTGGGCGGACGCGCGCCACCTTCGTATTTGCCCGACAGGAAGCCGAACGCCAGTGGTGAATAAGCGAGCAGACCGCACTGTTCACGGATGGCGATTTCCGCCAGGCCGACTTCGAAGCTGCGATTGAGCAGGTTGTAGGGGTTCTGGATCGACACCGCACGCGGCCAGCCACGGGCTTCGGCGAGGGCGAGGAAACGCATGGTGCCCCACGGGGTTTCATTGGACAGGCCGATGTGGCGGATCTTGCCGGCCTTGACCTGTTCGTCCAGTGCTTCGAGGGTGTCTTCCAGCGGCGTGAGGTTGACTTCGCTCGTGTGCTTGTAGCCCAGTTGCCCGAAGAAATTGGTGCTGCGTTCCGGCCAGTGCAACTGATAGAGATCGATGTAGTCGGTCTGCAAGCGCTTGAGGCTTGCATCCACGGCCTGGACGATGTGTTCGCGGTTGTGTTTGAGGTTTTTGTCGCGGATATAGTCGATGGTGTTGCCGGGGCCGGCGATCTTGCTCGCCAGGATCCAGTCGTGGCGATCGCCGCGACTTTTGAAATAGTTACCGATGTAGCGCTCGGTGGTGGCGTAGGTTTCGGCCTTGGGCGGCACCGGGTACATCTCGGCGGTGTCGATGAAATTGATCCCGGCGCTCTTGGCCCGTTCGATCTGGGCGAAGGCTTCAGCCTCGCTGTTTTGCTCGCCCCAGGTCATGGTGCCGAGGCAGATTGCACTCACGTTCAGATCGGTACGGCCTAGCTGGCGATAGTCCATCGGGTGCTCCTTGGGCAAAACAATCATAAAAGCAGGTTGAATTATTTTTCGCAATCTGCATAATTGCGCACCTCTTTCTGCAGTGGAAGTGATGCGCCGCCGCCGAAGAATCTTGCCGTTGAACGGACGCGCCGACCCGAGCCCCCGAAAGCGTCTGTATCCGGCTGCCTTTGACTTGTCAAAGTACGCACTATTCAGTAAGATCCGCCGTCTAATTTACAGGGCGGCCCCTGAGGCTATAAAGAATGAAAACTTTTACTGCTAAACCGGAAACAGTACAGCGCGACTGGTTTGTCGTCGACGCTGCAGGTCAGACCCTGGGTCGTCTGGCCACCGAAATCGCGAGCCGTCTGCGTGGCAAGCATAAAGCTGAGTACACTCCTCACGTTGACACCGGCGATTACATCGTCGTTATCAATGCCGAGCAGATTCGTGTAACCGGTGCTAAAACCACCGACAAAATCTACTACTCCCACTCCGGTTTCCCGGGCGGCATCAAGTCGATCAACTTCGAAAAGCTGATCGCTAAAGCCCCTGAGCGCGTGATCGAGACCGCGGTCAAAGGCATGCTGCCTAAGAACCCGCTGGGTCGCGACATGTATCGTAAGCTGAAAGTCTATGCGGGCGCTGTACACCCTCATACTGCTCAGCAGCCCCAAGAACTGAAGTTTTAACGGAATAGTTCATTATGTCGGCGACTCAAAATTACGGCACTGGCCGTCGCAAGACCGCAACCGCACGCGTTTTCCTGCGTCCGGGTACTGGTAACATCTCCATCAACAACCGTTCGCTGGATAATTTCTTCGGCCGCGAAACTGCCCGCATGGTAGTTCGTCAGCCGCTGGAATTGACTGAGACTGTCGAGAAGTTCGACATCTACGTCACCGTGATCGGCGGTGGTGTAAGTGGTCAAGCTGGCGCAATCCGCCACGGTATCACTCGCGCACTGATGCAGTACGACGAAACCCTGCGTGGCGCTCTGCGCAAAGCTGGCTTCGTTACTCGCGATGCTCGTGAAGTTGAACGTAAGAAAGTTGGTCTGCGTAAAGCGCGTAAGCGTCCGCAGTACTCGAAGCGTTAATTCGCTTTCGCGTTCAAAAAGAACGCCCAGTTTCCTCGCGAAGCTGGGCGTTTTTTTATGGGTGCGATTTATCAATGAATTGTGCTGTGACAACTTGCCACATCCGCAGAGGCCCTATACTGCAAGGCTTGGCAGTGGAGCCCTTCGGTAATTACCTTGTCAGAATTGGGGCTTTTCATTACCATTCGGCAAAATTTTTATAAGTTCAGATTTTTACTTAGTAGACGCCTGATTTAACAGGCCACAAAGCTGATGGGAGAGGACTGAATGAGCAATGACGGCGTGAATGCAGGCCGGCGTCGCTTCTTGGTAGCAGCCACATCCGTGGTGGGTGCTGCAGGAGCGGTGGGGGCTGCGGTCCCGTTCGTGGGGTCATGGTTTCCCAGTGCCAAGGCGAAAGCTGCAGGTGCACCGGTGAAAGTGAATGTCAGCAAAATCGAGCCAGGTCAGCAAATGATTGCTGAGTGGCGCGGCCAGCCGGTGTTCATTGTCCGCCGTACGGAGGAAATCCTGGGGAATCTGAAAAAGATCGAGGGCCAGCTGTCTGACCCGACCTCCAAGAACTCGACGCAACCGACCTATGTCGACCCGGAGACGCGTTCGATCAAGCCAGAAGTTCTGTTGCTGATCGGTATCTGCACACACCTGGGTTGCTCACCAACTTTCCGTCCAGAAGTGGCACCTGCAGACCTGGGCAAGGATTGGGTAGGTGGTTATTTCTGCCCTTGCCACGGTTCTCACTACGATTTGGCTGGCCGCGTCTACAAGTCGCAACCCGCGCCTTTGAACCTGCCAGTTCCCCCGCATTCCTATGAGACCGATGACGTCATTGTCATTGGCGTCGATACGGAGAAAGCGTGATGAGCAAGTTCATGGATTGGGTTGATGCGCGCTTTCCCGCGACCAAAATGTGGGAAGACCATCTCAGCAAGTACTACGCCCCGAAGAACTTCAACTTCTTCTACTTCTTTGGCTCCCTGGCGCTGCTCGTTCTGGTCAACCAGATCGTTACCGGTGTCTGGCTGACGATGAGCTACACCCCGTCGGCGGAAGAAGCATTTGCTTCCGTCGAATACATCATGCGCGACGTCGAGTACGGCTCGATCCTGCGTCTGCTGCACTCCACTGGCGCTTCGGCGTTCTTCATCGTGGTCTATCTGCACATGTTCCGTGGCCTGCTCTACGGTTCATACCAGAAGCCGCGCGAGCTGGTGTGGGTGTTCGGCATGCTGATCTATCTGGCGCTGATGGCTGAAGCCTTCATGGGTTATCTGCTGCCGTGGGGCCAGATGTCCTACTGGGGTGCCCAGGTGATCATCTCGCTGTTCGGTGCGATCCCGGTCATCGGTAACGACCTGACCCAGTGGATTCGTGGTGACTACCTGATTTCCGGTATTACCCTGAACCGCTTCTTCGCCTTGCATGTGGTTGCCCTGCCGATCGTGATCCTCGGTCTGGTGGTCGTGCACATTCTGGCGCTGCACGAAGTCGGTTCGAACAACCCGGATGGCGTCGACATCAAGAAGTACAAAGACGAAAACGGCGTACCGCTGGACGGCATTGCCTTCCACCCGTACTACACCGTGAAAGATATCGTCGGCGTGGTGGTGTTCCTGTTCATCTTCTGCTCGATCGTATTCTTCTTCCCGGAAATGGGTGGCTATTTCCTCGAGAAGCCAAACTTCGAGCAGGCCAACCCGTTCAAGACCCCTGAGCATATCGCCCCTGTCTGGTACTTCACCCCGTACTACGCGATTCTGCGGGCGGTTCCGGACAAGCTCCTCGGCGTTATCGCCATGGGCGCGGCCATCGCTGTGCTGTTCGTCCTGCCATGGCTCGACCGCAGCCCGGTCAAGTCGATGCGCTACAAAGGCTGGCTGAGCAAGATCTGGCTCTGGGTGTTCTGCATCTCGTTCGTGATCCTGGGTGTGTTGGGTGTTCTGGCTCCAACTCCAGGCCGTACGTTGCTGTCGCAGGTATGTACCTTCCTGTACTTCGCCTACTTCATTCTGATGCCGTTCTACACCAGGCTCGAGAAGACCAAACCGGTTCCGGAAAGGGTGACTGGCTGATGAAAAAGCTATTTGCTGTACTGATTCTTGCGGCGATGCCTGTACTGTCTTTCGCATCGACATCGAGTGGCCCGGAGTTGGAAAAGGTCGATATCGACGTTTCCGACAAGGCTGCCATGCAGGACGGCGCGCGTACGTTCGCCAACTATTGCATGGGCTGCCACAGCGCCAAGTTCCAGCGTTACGAGCGTGTTGCCGATGACCTGGGCATTCCTCACGAGCTGATGCTTGAGAAGCTGGTGTTCACCGGCGCCAAGATCGGTGACCACATGAACATCGGCATGCAGCCGGCTGACGCCAAGACCTGGTTCGGTGCGGCGCCACCCGACCTGACGCTGGTGGCTCGTGTTCGTGGCACAGACTGGCTCTACGGCTACCTGCGTTCCTTCTATGAAGACCCGTCGCGTCCTTGGGGTGTGAACAACAAGGTGTTCCCGAACGTCGGCATGCCTAACGTTCTGGTCGGCCTGCAGGGGCGTCAGGTGGTAGGCTGTAAACAAGTTCAAATCGTCGAAGACGGCAAGAAGCAATACGATCCGCTGACCGGCACCGCTTTGACCCATGAAGCCTGCGATCAACTGACGGTATTGCCGAAAACCGGCACGCTGAACGAAGAGCAGTTCGACGAGAAGGTCAAGAACCTGGTGACCTTCCTGGCCTACTCGGCCAACCCGGTGAAGCTGCAGCATCAGCGCATCGGTACCTATGTGTTGCTGTACCTGGCGTTCTTCTTCGTATTCGCTTACTTGCTCAAGCGTGAATACTGGAAAGACGTCCATTGATAGAGCTGTAAGCCATTGCTGTTAATCGCGCGCGCCCAAGGGCGTCTCTGAAGGTGTAACGAGTCTGGTGATCCAGGCGTTACGGGAGGCGCCCTCTGGGCGCGCGTGTTTTTCCGTTTCCGATAATTTCAACAAGCGAGGAGGACCGCCATGGGCGTGACCAATCGGTTGGCCTGTTACTCCGACCCCGCCGACCACTATTCCCACCGAGTGCGCATC
Source organism: Pseudomonas wuhanensis (assembly GCF_030687395.1). GTDB lineage: Bacteria > Pseudomonadota > Gammaproteobacteria > Pseudomonadales > Pseudomonadaceae > Aquipseudomonas > Aquipseudomonas wuhanensis. The sequence goes on from NZ_CP117430.1 coordinate 1,185,609, forward strand.
GTACTTGCAGAGAAGGGTGTCAGCGCCGAGATCATTTACGTGGAGGCTGGTCGCCAGCCGCCTAAACTGATTGAGGTGAACCCTTACGGAAGCCTGCCCACCCTGGTCGATCGTGACCTGGCGTTGTGGGAGTCGACCGTGGTGATGGAATATCTGGATGAGCGTTACCCGCACCCGCCATTGCTGCCGGTTTATCCTGTGGCGCGTGCCAACAGCCGTCTGCTGATTCATCGCATTCAGCGTGACTGGTGTGGTCTGGTGGATCTGATTCTGGATTCGCGGACCAAGGAAGCAGCCCGTGTCGTGGCTCGTAAAGAGCTGCGCGAAAGCCTGACAGGCGTGTCGCCGTTGTTTGCCGACAAGCCGTTTTTCCTCAGTGAGGAACAAAGTCTGGTGGATTGCTGCCTATTGCCAATACTCTGGCGATTGCCGATTCTGGGTATTGAACTGCCGCGGCCTGCCAAGCCGCTGCTTGATTATATGGAGCGCTCGTTTGCGCGTGAGGCTTTCCAGGCGAGTCTGTCTGGTGTCGAACGCGATATGCGCTAAGGCTTAAGGAGCCGCTATGAACTCCAGTCGACCTTATCTGGTCCGCGCGCTCTACGAGTGGATTGTGGACAACGATTGCACCCCGCACATGCTGGTTAATTCCGAGTATCCATCGGTGCAGGTGCCTCAGGGTTTTGCCAGTGACGGACAGATTGTCCTGAACGTTTCCCCGGCGGCCGTGCGTCATCTGCATATGGACAACGAGGCAGTCAGTTTCGAGGGGCGCTTCGGTGGCGTGCCGCACACCCTGTACGTGCCTATCGCATCGATCCTGGGCATTTACGCTCGGGAGAACGGTCAGGGCATGGTGTTCGATATGGAATCGCCTCTGGAAGACGAGGACGAGATCGAACCGGATGATGATGTTCCGCCACCCGACAGCGAGCCGCCGCGTCCCAGCGGTCGACCGAGTTTGAAGGTGGTGAAGTAATAAAAAAGGCGATCCGAATGGATCGCCTTTTTTATTGCTTCCCTAGGAGCCAGGCTTGCCGGCGAAGGCGATCTCAGGGACGCCATCGCCAGTAAGCAGGTATCAGTCGATGTACTCAAACAACTTCACGATCTTCTGCACGCCGGAAACGCCTTGCACCAGATTGGTCGCCTGCGCCGCTTCCTGCTTGGTCAGCAGACCCAGCAAGTAGACGATGCCGTTTTCGGTCACAACCTTGATGCGCGAGCCCGGGATGGAAGGATCGGTGAGCATCTGGGTCTTGATCTTGGTGGTCAGCCAGGTGTCGTTCTGGCGCGCCAGCAGCGAGGATGGCTGCAGCACTTGCAGTTCGTTGTGCACCTTCTTCACGCGCTGAACGGAGGCGGCAACCTGTTCGGCCTTGGCCTTGAGGTCAGCGCGCGGGGTTTGTCCGGCCAGCAACACCACGCCGTTGAAGCTGGTGACGACGATGTGCGAGTTGTTGTCCAGGTCCGGATCGGCCTTGGCGATGTTTACACCGGCCTTGGTTTCGATCAGGGAGTCGTCGATCTTGCTACCGAAGGTGCGGGTACCACGGTCATCGTCGATCGGCGCTTCACGGCTGGCGTTAACCACCGAAGTGCAGCCGCTGATGCCAAGGCACAGGGTCAAGGCCAGAAGGCCTAGGCGATTAGGGGTCATTCTTCACTCCCGAACAGTTGGCTGTCGATCAAATCGCAAAGGCAATGGATCGCCAGCAGGTGGACTTCCTGAATACGTGCAGTGACGTTGGCCGGTACGCGAATCTCGACGTCCTCAGGCAATAGCAGTGACGCCATGCCACCGCCATCACGACCGGTCAATGCTACGACAATCATTTCGCGATCATGTGCGGCCTGGATCGCTTGAATTATGTTTGCCGAGTTGCCGCTGGTGGAAATCGCCAGCAATACATCACCCGGTTGGCCGAGGGCACGAATCTGTTTGGAGAAGATTTCGTTGTAGCTGTAATCGTTGGCGATCGAGGTGATCGTCGAACTGTCGGTGGTCAGCGCGATGGCGGGCAGGCTCGGGCGCTCGCGCTCGAAGCGGTTGAGCAGCTCGGACGAGAAGTGCTGTGCGTCACCGGCGGAACCGCCGTTGCCGCAGGACAGCATTTTGCCCTCGTTGAGCAGGGCGTTGACCATGACCTGGCTGGCTTGCTCGATGTGCGGTGCAAGTACGTCCATCGCCTGTTGCTTGGTGTCGATACTGGCCTGAAAAAGCTGGCGAATTCGCGATTGCATGTCCATCTGTGTGACCTTAATTAGCGCGGCTACTCGGCACATGAATGTGCAGCCCGCAAAGCAAAGAGCAAAAGTGTTGGGTGAAGGTGTCCGGTTCGGGGCGCAAGCGATCAGCTGTCGAAGGCATTCTGCAACCAGTTCAACTGATCAAGGTTGCTGTCGATGGCAACCACGTCGAAGCGGCAGGGGGAATTGGCCCAACGCGACTCGCGCTGAAGAAAATACTGCGCGGCAAAAATCAGTTTCTGCCGTTTGCGCCCATCAATGCTATCGAGCGCGCCACCCCATTGGGTGTTTTTTCTGTAGCGGACTTCGACGAATACTACTGTATCGCCATCAAGCATGACCAGATCAAGCTCGCCGCGTTTACACAACCAGTTCTGCGCCAGCAGGCGCAGACCTTGTCGCTGAAGATGCTCGAGCGCATGACGCTCGGCATCTTTACCGCTTTGCTGGCGTGACCTGTCAGGCATCAGCGCGAGGTGTCCGGCAGGCGTTGAACCTGACCGTTGGCGAACTCTGCCCATGGCAGCTGACGCTCGACCCGTTGATTCTGAGTCATGCCCAGGCTGCCCGATTGGCCTTGGATGCGGCTGTCCGGCAAGGCCTTGAGTTGCCCCAGGCGCGGTGCCAGGCGATAGGCGTCAACGCCCATCGCGTACAGGCGACCCAGGCTGCCGCCGGCTTGTGGCCATTGTGCGGTGACCTGCTTGCGCAGCGGGTCGTTGGCATCCAGCAGCCATGGGGTTTCGCAGAAGCGAATACCGTTCATGTCGTTGTACTGGTTCTGGTCGCCGCTGGCGCTGAACACGTGGGAGGTGGCGTAAACCGGCACGTCACCCGCGTACTGGAAGTTCAGGGTCGGTTTGATCTGTTGAGCTTGTTGCGGCGTTGCGGCCAGGAAGATGAATTCGATGTCCTGACGACGCGAAGGTTGTGCGGCAACCTGCGAGCCAACGGTACTTTGCAGGCTCTTGGCGCGGCCTTCGCTCTGGCGCAGCTGGAACATGTCGGCAATCTGCTGGGCCAGTTGCACCGGTTGGTCGACGCGCTCGATAGCAACGATGCTGCCACCGTTGGCTTGCCAATCCTGGCTGAACGCCCTGAGTACCCGGTCGCCCCATTCGCCTTTCGGCACCATGATTGCGGCGCGGTGCAGGCCATCGGCGCGCGCGCGACGGGACACTTCGCGGGCTTCGTCTTCAGCGGCAAGACCGAACTGGAACAGTTGGGCTGGACCTTGTTCGCCTTCGCTGTAGTTCAGTGCAAGGGTAGTGATCGGCAGTTGCGGGCGCGCGCTGAGCTGTTTGACCAGCGGCTTCTCCAGTGGGCCGACCACCAGTTGCACGCCATCGGCCTGGGCCTTGCGATAGAACTCGTCGAGGGAGGTCAGGCGCGAGCTGTCATAGAACTCGATGGCCGGCGGCTTCTGCCCGGCTTGTTGCGCCTGGTAGTGAGCGGCCATGAAGCCTTCGCGCAGTGCTTTGCCAACCGAACCCAGCGGGCCGTCTTGCGGCAGCAGCAGGGCGATCTTGCTCAGGGGCTGGCTGGCCAGCTCCTTGAGTTTGGTCAGTGGCAGCGGCAGCTGGATGGCAGCCGGGTGCTTTGGATTCTTTTCACGCCAGTTGTCGATCGCGGCTTGCTGCTGTTCCAGGGTGCCGGCCGTTTTCACCGCCAGCGCCAGACGGATCCAGCCGCCGAGGTCATCGTCAGTGGTCGGCTGCAATTGATCGGTCGGCAGCGAAGCGATCAGAGTCCAGATCGCTTCGTGGTTTTTGCTGGCTGCTTCACCTTCAAGCATCGGCGCAATAAAGATGCGCTCCCGTGCGGCGGCCAGGGTCTGGCCATCAGCCTCAAGGGCGCGGGCATGAACGGTGCCGGTGCGAACCTGTTGTTCGACGGGCAGTTCGCTCAGGCGTTGCAGGCTCGGATGGCTCAGGGCAGTCAGCGCCGCTTTGGGCTGATTGCGGACCATGGCCAGTTCAGCCGCCAGGGTGTTGGCGAAGACTTGTTGGCCAGGCTTGAGTTGTTCCACCGGGACCTGTTGCAGGATTTGCGCGGACTGCCCGGCATTACCCTGACGATAAGCCAGGTCTGCCGCGCTCAAGCGCAATAGAGCGGCTTTTTCCGGATCTTTGCTTTTAGTGGCCTGTTCGAGCAGTTGCTCGATACTGGCGTCCGGGGTCCGTGGAAGTTCGCCAAGGCTGGAGGAGGGCGAGCTGGCGCAAGCCGCCAGCAAGGCAGCGAGGCAGAGGGCAGTGAGCAGCCGCAGGCAAGCGATCATGTAAGTGTTCCTGATACTCGATCAAATTAGCGTGGAATTGTACCCAAGCACTGGCCGGGGCGCGATGTTACTGGCGTGAATCGATCAATTTAGCTCGTGCAAATGTTGCAGCACTGCACAAAAGGCTGGAAAACCCGGGGAGGGCGAGACGTATCGCAAGCGCCGCTACGCGCTACAATGTCGCCTTTTACCGATCATGAGGTGTGCGCTTTGACTGCTCCAGGTGCTTTGAATTCCGCTGCTGGCTCGCTTTATGTGGTGGCGACGCCCATCGGCAACCTGGACGATATCAGTGCGCGCGCGCTGAAAATCCTGCGCGAGGTCGCCTTGATCGCGGCCGAAGACACTCGCCATTCCCAGCGGTTGATGCAGCATTTCGGCATTCCCACGCCGCTGGCGGCCTGCCACGAACACAACGAGCGGGAGGAGGGTAACCGCTTTATCACGCGCTTGCTGGCTGGCGACGATGTGGCGTTGATCTCCGACGCCGGGACGCCGCTGATTTCCGATCCGGGTTATCACCTGGTGCGTCAGGCCCGTGCCGCGGGAATCAATGTGGTGCCGGTTCCGGGTGCATGTGCCTTGATTGCGGCGTTGTCGGCGGCGGGGCTGCCGTCCGACCGTTTCATCTTCGAAGGGTTTTTGCCGGCCAAGGCTGTCGGCCGACGTGCTCGTCTGGAGCTGGTAAAAGAAGAGCCGCGCACGCTGATTTTCTATGAAGCACCGCACCGCATCCTCGAATGCCTGCAAGACATGGAGCTGGTATTCGGTGCCGAGCGTCCGGCATTGCTGGCGCGAGAGCTGACCAAGACCTTCGAAACCCTTAAAGGCTTGCCGTTGGCCGAGTTGCGCGAGTTCGTCGAATCGGACAGCAATCAGCAACGTGGCGAGTGTGTGGTGCTGGTGGCGGGCTGGACTGCCCCCGAGACCGAAGACGCAGTCAGCAGTGAGGCGATGCGTATTCTCAATCTGCTGCTCGAAGAGATGCCGCTCAAGCGTGCGGCGGCATTGGCCGCGCAAATTACCGGCGAGCGCAAGAATGTGCTCTATCAGGTCGCGCTGGATAAACAGAAGGGCGAGTAAACCCACATGCAGCGCCGGCCAGAGGCTTTTAGCGCTTGTTCTTCGGCCGCTCTGCCGTTAATCTTCGCGGCGGAGAGTCGATCGGACAGTCGCTGCCCTCTATGAAAATTAGGGGGGGGAGGAAAGTCCGGGCTCCATAGGGCGAAGTGCCAGGTAATGCCTGGGAGGCGTGAGCCTACGGAAAGTGCCACAGAAAATAACCGCCTAAGCGCTTCGGCGCCGGTAAGGGTGAAAAGGTGCGGTAAGAGCGCACCGCACGTCTGGCAACAGTTCGTGGCTAGGTAAACCCCACTTGGAGCAAGACCAAATAGGGTCCCAAGGCGTGGCCCGCGCTGGGACCGGGTAGGTTGCTAAAGATGTCCAGTGATGGCCATCGTAGACGAATGACTGTTCAAGACAGAACCCGGCTTACAGATCGACTCTCCACCTTTTTTCCTCTCTGCCGAGTCATTGGCAGCGATGTGTGTAATGGCAATTTCCCTCCCTGCTGAATCAATAGCAGAAGCGCTTTTGTAATACCGAAAAAATCTTACTCTTAACAAACTACTTTAACTTCTGAGCGCAGCCTTCTGTGCTGATTCAAGTTATTGAGCGAATTCATCCGTCAGATTCTCGTTAACCCTCCTTTTACGCTCCTAAATCTCCGTTCTGTAAGGCTTTTCCTTTAATCCGCGCCTTGACGGTGTGGTGGGCGCATTCCTATAGTGTGCGCAAGTGGCGGAAAGTGGCATGAAGTGGGTTTTTTGAGCGTAAAACGCTAATATTTGGAGAAACGCTGACGTGTTTCGCGGAGCTAACGCTATCAGTCTCGATGCAAAGGGCCGTCTCGCTATGCCGAGCCGGTACCGTGACGAGCTGGTTTCGCGTAGTTCCGGTCAATTAATCGTCACCATCGATGCCGTTGATCCGTGTTTGTGTGTTTATCCCCTCGATGAGTGGGAAATTATCGAAACCAAACTGCGCGCACTGCCTTCGCTTCGCGAAGAGAACCGCCGCCTGCAACGTTTACTGATTGGTAATGCCGTCGACCTCGAGCTCGATGGCAGTGGTCGTTTTCTGGTTCCACCGCGTCTTCGCGAATATGCCAAGTTGGATAAGCGCGCAATGTTGGTAGGCCAACTGAACAAGTTCCAATTGTGGGACGAGGATGCCTGGAATGCGGTTTCTGCCGCTGACCTGGCTGCTATTCAACAACCGGGCGCCATGCCTGATGAACTGCGTGATTTGATCCTGTGACTATTGATAGCGGCTTTAACCACATCACCGTACTGCTTGACGAAGCCGTCGAGGCTCTCGCCGTACGTCCTGATGGCTGCTATCTGGACGGTACGTTCGGACGTGGCGGGCACAGTCGGTTGATCCTCAGCCAGCTCGGGCCTGATGGCCGGTTGCTCGGATTCGACAAAGATCCTCAAGCGATTGCCACCGGGCAAACGCTAGCGGCCGAAGACGGCCGCTTTGTCGTTGTGCAGCGCAGCTTTGCCGAGCTCGGTTCGGAAGTTGCCGAACGCGGTCTGGCCGGCAAGGTCAGCGGTGTTCTGCTCGACCTCGGCGTGTCTTCGCCGCAGCTCGACGACCCGGAGCGCGGTTTCAGTTTCCTCAACGACGGTCCGTTGGACATGCGTATGGACCCCTCCCGCGGGATCAGCGCCGCCGAGTTTGTAAACACCGCGCCGGTGGAAGAAATCGCCCGGGTGTTCAAGCAATACGGCGAAGAGCGTTTCTCCGGTCGCATGGCGCGTGCCGTGGCCGAGCGTCGCGACATCAAGCCGTTCGAGCGCACTGGCGATCTGGCTGAAGTGCTGAAAGTCGCCAACCCGGCATGGGAAAAGGGCAAGAACCCGGCCACCCGTGCATTCCAGGGCCTGCGTATTCACGTCAACAACGAACTGGGCGATCTGGAAACCGGCCTCGAAGCCGCGCTGGAATGCCTGGAAGTGGGCGGCCGTCTGGTCGTCATCAGCTTCCACTCGCTGGAAGACCGCATCGTCAAACTGTTCATGCGCAAACTGGTGAAAGGCGAAGCCGACAACCTGCCGCGCAACCTGCCGGTCCGTCACGTCGCTTTCGAACCGAAAATCAAAATCCATGGCAAAGCGCAGTCCGCCTCCGAGGCCGAACTCAAAGCCAACCCACGTTCCCGTAGCGCCATCATGCGTGTCGCGGAGAAGTTGCGGTGAGCAAGCTTTTCGCCAAGCCACTTCCCGGCGGAAGCTTTTTCATGCTGCTGCTGTTTGTCGGCGTGCTTGTGTCGGCCATCGGCGTGTCCTATAGCGCGCACTGGAACCGTCAGTTGCTGAATTCCCTGTACGGCGAATTGAGTGTGCGCGACAAGGCGCAGGCGGAGTGGGGCCGGTTGATTCTCGAGCAGAGCACCTGGACCGCCCATAGCCGTATCGAAGTCCTGGCCACCGAGCAACTGAAGATGCGCATTCCTGGCGCCGCTGAAGTGCAGATGGTGGCGCCATGATGAAACTCGAAGGCGCGCTCTTCCCATGGCGGTTCCGTCTGGTGGTGGGTTTGCTCGGCATCATGGTGGCGGCGATTGCCTGGCGCATCATCGATTTGCAAGTGGTCGACCGTGCCTTCCTTAAAGGTCAGGGCGATGCGCGCAGTGTTCGTCATATTCCGATTCCGGCTCACCGTGGTCTGATCACCGACCGTAACGGCGAGCCGTTGGCCGTGAGTACCCCGGTCACCACCCTGTGGGCCAACGCCAAGGAAATGCAAACGGCCAAAGAGAAGTGGCCGGCACTGGCGGCTGCCTTGGGGCAGGACCCGAAAGCCCTGGCCGAACGTCTCGAAGCCCAGGCCAACAAAGAATTCATTTATCTGGTGCGCGGGCTGACCCCCGAGCAAGGCCAGGCTGTGCTCGATCTGAAAGTGCCGGGCGTTTATGGCATCGAAGAGTTCCGGCGTTTCTACCCGGCCGGTGAAGTCACCGCCCACATGGTCGGTTTTACCGACATCGATGACCACGGACGCGAAGGCGTCGAGCTTGCCTACGACGAATGGCTGGCCGGCGTGCCCGGCAAGCGACAGGTGATCAAGGACCGGCGCGGCCGGCTGATCAAAGATGTCCAGGTCACCAAAAACGCCAAGGCCGGCAAGCCCTTGGCGTTGTCCATTGACCTGCGTCTGCAATACCTGGCCAACCGGGAACTGCGCAACGCGATCATCGAGAACGGCGCCAAGGCTGGCAGCCTGGTGATCATGGACGTGAAGACCGGCGAGATCCTGGCCATGGTCAACCAGCCGACCTACAACCCGAACAACCGTCGCAACCTGCAGCCGGCGATGATGCGTAACCGCGCAATGATCGACGTGTTCGAGCCGGGTTCGACCATGAAAGCGATTTCCATGAGCGCCGCGATTGAAACCGGGCGTTGGAAGCCGACCGATACCGTCGAGGTGTATCCAGGCACCTTGCAGATTGGTAAGTACACCATCAAGGACGTCTCCAAGAGTGAAGGCCCGGTGCTCGACCTGACCGGTATCCTGATCAATTCCAGTAACGTCGGCATGAGTAAGGTCGCGTTCGATATCGGCGGCGAAACGATTTTCCGCCTTGCGCAGAAAGTCGGCCTCGGCCAGGACACCGGCCTCGGCTTCCCGGGCGAGCGCGTCGGCAACCTGCCGAACTACCGCGAATGGCGCAAGGCTGAAACCGCCACGCTGTCCTACGGCTACGGTATTTCCGTGACCGCGATCCAGTTGGTCCACGCCTTCTCGGCCCTGGCCAACAATGGTCGTCTCGCGCCGCTGACCCTGATCAAAACCGACAAGGCGCCGCAAACCACACAGGTATTACCGGAAGCCGTCGCGAAAACCATGCAAACCATGCTGCAACAAGTGATTGAAGCCCCGCGCGGTGTATTCCGAGCGCAGGTGCCGGCGTATCACGTGGGCGGCAAGTCGGGTACCGCGCGTAAAACATCGGTCGGCACCAAGGGCTACGCCGAGAATTCCTACCGCTCGCTGTTCGCCGGCTTCGGCCCGATGAGCGATCCGCGCTACGCAATCGTGGTGGTGATCGACGAGCCGACCAAGGCCGGTTATTTCGGTGGTCTGGTATCGGCGCCGGTGTTCAGCAAAGTGATGTCCGGGACCTTGCGCCTGATGAACATCACCCCGGACAACCTGCCAGCCACTCAACAAGCGAACGCCGCACCGGTCGTTCCGCTGAAAGCTAATGGAGGGCGCGGCTGATGTCGCTGAGCCTGAACAAGATTTTCGCCCACGCCGGCCGCGATCTGTTGATCCGCGAATTGGCGCTGGACAGCCGCAACGTACGAGCAGGCGATCTGTTTCTCGCGGTTCCTGGTGGCAAGTTCGACGGGCGTGCGCACATCGCCGACGCCTTGCAACGCGGCGCTGCTGCCGTGGCTTATGAGGTCGAAGGCGCGACTGTGCTGCCGATCACCGACGTGCCGTTGATTCCGGTCAAAGGCCTGGCGGCGCAATTGTCGGACATCGCCGGGCGCTTTTATGGCGACCCGAGCCGTCATTTGAACCTGATCGGCGTCACCGGCACCAACGGTAAAACCAGCGTGACCCAATTGGTTGCCCAGGCGCTTGACCTGCTCGGTCAGCACTGCGGCATTGTCGGCACCTTGGGCTCCGGTTTCTACGGCGCGCTGGAAAGCGGTCTGCACACCACACCGAACCCGATTGCGGTGCAAGCGACCCTCGCTGACCTGAAAAAGGCCGGCGCCAAAGCCGTGGCCATGGAAGTCTCTTCCCACGGCCTGGATCAGGGCCGCGTGACTGCGTTGGCGTTCGATGTGGCGGTGATGACCAACCTGTCGCGCGATCATCTGGATTACCACGGCACCATGCAGGTCTATGGCGAAACCAAGGCCAAGTTGTTTGCCTGGAATGATCTGAAGTGCCGGGTGGTCAACCTCGACGACGATTTTGGTCGGCAACTGGCGGCTGATGAGGGCGAGTCGCGGCTGATCACTTACAGCCTGGAAGATTCCAGCGCCTACCTGTATTGCCGCGAAGCGCAGTTCGACGACGAAGGCGTGCGCGCCACGCTGGTCACGCCCCAAGGCGAACACCATTTGCGCAGCACCTTGCTCGGCCGTTTCAACCTGAGCAACGTGTTGGCCGCGGTCGGCGCCTTGCTCGGGCTGGACTACGCGCTGGACGAAATTCTCAAAGTGCTGCCGAAACTCGAAGGCCCGGCCGGTCGCATGCAGCGCCTGGGCGGCGGTACTCAGCCGTTGGTGGTGGTCGATTACGCCCACACACCGGATGCGCTGGAAAAAGTCTTGATGGCCCTGCGTCCTCACGCCAAAGGCCGGTTGCTGTGCCTGTTCGGTTGCGGTGGTGATCGCGATCGCGGCAAGCGTCCGTTGATGGCGGAAGTGGTCGAGCGTCTGGCCGATGGCGTACTGGTCACCGATGACAATCCGCGCACCGAAGACCCGGCTGTGATTTTCGACGACATCCGCGCCGGTTTCACCGCTGTGGATAAAGTAGCCTTCGTCGCCGGCCGTGGCCAGGCGATTGCCCAATTGATCGCCAGCGCTTCGGCGGATGACGTGATTGTCCTGGCCGGTAAAGGTCACGAGGACTATCAGGAAATCAACGGCGAGCGCCACGCTTTCTCCGATCTGGTCGAGGCCGATCACGCCCTGACCGCGTGGGAGGTGGCCCATGCTTAAAGCTTTGAAACTGAGCGAACTGACCAGCGCGTTGAATGGCCGTCTGATTGCCAGCGACGCCAGCTTCGACGGCGTCAGCATCGACAGCCGCGCGATCACGCCCGGGCAGCTGTTTATTGCTCTGGCCGGCCCGCGTTTCGATGGCCATGACTACCTCAATGATGTCGCCGCCAAAGGCGCCGTGGGTGCCCTGGTCGAGCGCGAAGTTGCCGACAGCGCATTGCCGCAACTGCTGGTCAAGGACACCCGTCAGGCCCTCGGCCAATTGGGCGCGATAAACCGTGCGGCATTCACTCAGCCGGTTGTGGCCATCACTGGTTCCAGCGGCAAGACCACGGTCAAGGAAATGCTGGCAAGCATCCTGCGCACGCGCGGTCCGGTGCTGGCGACCCGTGGCAACCTGAACAATGACCTCGGCGCTCCGCTGACCCTGCTCGAACTGGCGCCGGAACATACCGCCGCCGTGATCGAACTCGGCGCTTCGCGGCTCGGCGAGATTGCCTACACCGTCGGCATGACCAAGCCCCACGTGGCTGTCATCAACAACGCCGGTACCGCCCACGTCGGTGAGTTCGGCGGGCCGGAAAAAATCGTTGAAGCCAAGGGCGAGATTCTCGAAGGGCTGGATGCCGATGGCGTCGCCGTGCTGAATCTCGACGACAAGGCGTTTGAAATCTGGAAAACCCGAGCCGCCGGTCGCAAAGTGCTGACGTTTGCCCTGAGCAACATCAGCGCCGACTTCTACGCCAGCGATCTGGACCGCGATGCCCGCGGTTGCCCGGCGTTCAATCTGCACAGCCCTGAAGGTGTGGAGCGGGTTCAGTTGAACCTGCTCGGCACCCATAACGTCGCCAATGCGATGGCCGCCGCCGCTGCCGCCCATGCCTTGGGCGTGTCGCTGTTCGGTATCGCCACGGGTCTCGGCGCCGTGCAACCGGTCAAGGGCCGCACCGTCGCGCAACTGGCCAGCAATGGCATGCGCGTGATCGATGACACGTACAACGCAAACCCCACCTCCATGTGCGCCGCCGTTGATATACTCGCCGGCTTTTCCGGTCGCACCGTTTTGGTGCTCGGAGATATCGGCGAGTTGGGCGATTGGGCGGAGCAGGGGCACCGCGATGTGGGCGAGTACGCCCGCGGCAAGGTTTCCGCGCTTTACGCGGTTGGGCCAATGATGACCCATGCCGTGAACGCTTTCGGCGAGCAGGCTTTTCACTTCAGCACACAGGCTGAGCTGATCAAGGCCCTGGAAGCCGAGCAGGACACAAACACCACCATTTTGATCAAGGGCTCGCGCAGCGCCGCGATGGAAAACATCGTCGCCGCTTTGTGCGGGACCCGTCTGGAGAAACATTAATGCTGCTGCTGCTAGCGGAGTATCTGCAACAGTTCTACAAAGGCTTCGCGGTCTTTCAGTACCTGACCCTGCGCGGGATCCTCGGTGTGCTGACCGCGCTGGTCTTGTCACTGTGCTATGGCCCGTGGATGATCCGCACCTTGCAGAACCGTCAGATCGGTCAATCCGTTCGCAATGACGGTCCGCAATCGCACCTGTCCAAGTCGGGCACCCCGACCATGGGCGGCGCGCTGATTCTTTCGTCCATCGGCGTCAGCACCTTGCTCTGGGCCGACCTGGCCAACCGTTATGTTTGGGTCGTGTTGTTGGTGACCCTGCTGTTCGGCGCCATCGGCTGGGTCGACGATTACCGCAAAGTCATCGAGAAAAACTCTCGCGGTCTTCCGAGCCGCTGGAAGTATTTTTGGCAGTCAGTGTTCGGCCTGGGCGCGGCGATCTTCCTTTATATGACTGCCGCGACGCCGGTAGAAACCACCCTGATCCTGCCGATGCTCAAGGACTACAGCATTCCGCTGGGCGCGGGTTTCATTGTCCTGACCTATTTCGTGATTGTCGGCTCGAGCAACGCGGTCAACCTGACCGACGGCCTCGACGGTCTGGCGATCATGCCTACCGTGATGGTCGGCGGCGGCTTGGGGATCTTCTGCTACCTGTCGGGTAACGTGAAATTCGCCGAATACCTGCTGATTCCTTACGTACCGGGCGCAGGTGAGTTGATCGTGTTCTGCGGCGCGTTGATCGGCGCGGGCCTGGGTTTCCTCTGGTTCAACACCTATCCGGCCCAAGTGTTCATGGGCGACGTCGGCGCACTGGCGTTGGGCGCTGCCCTAGGCACCATCGCGGTGATCGTCCGTCAGGAAATCGTCCTGTTCATCATGGGCGGTGTATTCGTGATGGAGACCCTGTCGGTCGTCATTCAGGTTGCCTCCTTTAAGCTGACCGGTCGCCGTGTGTTTCGCATGGCACCGATACACCACCACTTTGAACTCAAGGGCTGGCCCGAGCCACGTGTGATCGTCCGTTTCTGGATCATCACCGTGATTCTGGTACTGGTCGGCCTTGCCACCCTGAAGCTGAGGTAGAACGAGTGTCTCTGATCGCTTCTGACCACTTCCGCATCGTTGTCGGCCTCGGCAAGAGCGGCATGTCCCTGGTTCGCTTCCTGGCGAACCGGGGCGTGTCGTTTGCTGTCGCCGATACGCGGGAAAATCCACCGGAACTGGCCACGCTCAAGCGTGACTATCCGCACGTGGAAGTGCGTTGTGGCGAGCTGGACGTCGAATTCCTGTGCCGTGCCGACGAGCTCTACGTGAGCCCGGGCCTGGCGCTGGCGACCCCGGCCCTGCAGGCTGCCGCCGCCCGTGGCGTGAAGTTGTCCGGCGATATCGAGCTGTTCGCGCGTAACGCGAAGGCGCCGATTGTCGCCATCAGCGGTTCCAACGCAAAAAGCACCGTCACCACCCTGGTCGGCGAGATGGCGGCTGCGGCCGGCAAGCGTGTTGCCGTCGGCGGCAACCTCGGCACGCCGGCGCTGGATTTGCTCGGCGATGACGTCGAGTTGTACGTGATGGAACTGTCGAGCTTCCAGCTCGAAACCACCGATCAACTCAACGCCGAAGTGGCGACCGTACTCAACATCAGTGAAGACCACATGGACCGCTACAGCGGTCTGCCGGCTTATCACTTGGCCAAGCACCGGATCTTCCGCGGCGCCAGGCAGTTTGTGGTTAATCGTCAGGACGCCTTGAGTCGTCCGCTGATGGGTGAAGGTCAGCCTTGCTGGACCTTCGGTTTGAGCAAACCCGATTTCAAGGCCTTTGGTATCCGGGAAGAGGATGGCGAGAAATACCTGGCCTTCGAATTCCAGAACCTGATGCCGGTGCGCGAGCTGAAGATTCGTGGCGCGCATAACCAGTCCAACGCCTTGGCGGCCTTGGCGCTGGGCCACGCCGTGGGGCTGCCGTTCGAGGCGATGCTTTCAAGCCTGCGCACCTTCGCCGGCCTCGAGCATCGCTGCCAATGGGTGCGCGACCTGAACGGCGTGAGCTACTACAACGATTCCAAAGCCACCAACGTCGGCGCCGCACTGGCCGCCATCGAAGGCCTTGGCGCGGACATCGACGGCAAGATCGTGCTGATTGCCGGTGGCGACGGCAAGGGTGCTGAATTCAAGGATTTGCGCGGTCCGGTGGCGGCCAACTGCCGCGCCGTTATTTTGATGGGCCGTGATTCCGACAAGATCGGTGAGGCCATCGGCGATGCCGTACCACTGATTCGCGTGGGTTCGCTGGTTGAAGCCGTCGCGCAATGCCGCGCCATCGCCGAGCCGGGCGACGCGGTGCTGCTGTCCCCAGCCTGCGCCAGTTTCGACATGTTCAAGAACTACGAAGATCGCGGTCACCAGTTTGTCCGCGCCGTGGAGGACTTGGCATGAGCCTCCTGAATATCATCAAGCCGTATCCGTCGCCGATCATCACCGGGCGCGGCATCGACCTCGATTTCCCGATGCTCGCCGGCTGCCTGGCGCTGCTGGGCCTTGGGCTGGTCATGATTGCATCGGCATCGACCGAAGTGGCGGCGGTGCAGTCGGGCAGTGCCCTGTATTACATGATTCGCCACCTGATCTACGTGGTGCTGGGCCTTGGTGCCTGCATCGTCACCATGATGATTCCGATCGCTACCTGGCAACGCCTGGGCTGGCTGATGCTGATTGGTGCGTTCGGGTTGCTGGTGATGGTGATCATCCCCGGGATCGGCCGTGAAGTGAACGGTTCGATGCGCTGGATCGGCTTCAGTTTCTTCAACGTCCAGCCTTCCGAGATTGCCAAGGTATTCGTGGTGATCTACCTCGCCGGTTATCTGGTGCGTCGCCAGAAAGAAGTGCGTGAAAGCTGGATGGGCTTCTTCAAGCCGTTCATCGTTCTGCTGCCGATGGCGGGTCTGTTGCTGATGGAACCGGACTTCGGTGCCACCGTCGTGATGATGGGGGCTGCTGCGGCGATGCTGTTCCTCGGCGGGGTCGGGCTGTTCCGTTTTTCCTTGATGGTTGTCCTGGCTGTCGGTGCGGTGGTGTTGTTGATTCAAATGCAGCCGTATCGAATGGCGCGACTGACCAACTTCGCGGACCCGTGGGCCGACCAGTTCGGTGCTGGCTATCAGTTGTCTCAAGCCTTGATCGCTTTCGGTCGCGGCGAATGGCTGGGCGTTGGCCTGGGCAACAGCGTGCAGAAACAGTTCTACCTGCCGGAAGCCCACACGGACTTCGTGTTCTCGGTCCTGGCCGAAGAACTGGGGGCCGTAGGTTCTTTGTGCACGGTGGCGCTGTTCGTCTTTGTCTGTATTCGGGGCATGTACATCGGTTATTGGGCCGAGAAGGCCAAGCAATTTTTCGCCGCCTATATCGCGTACGGCCTGTCGTTCCTGTGGATTGGTCAGTTTCTGATCAACATTGGCGTGAACGTCGGCCTGCTGCCAACCAAAGGTCTGACTTTGCCATTCCTCAGTTATGGCGGCAGTTCGTTGGTGATCTGCTGTGCCTGTCTTGGCTTGTTGCTACGCATCGAGTGGGAGAGTCGAACCCACTTGGGCAGCGAAGAGATGGAGTTCCATGAGAGCGACTTCGCCGAGGAGCCGACCCATGGGCGCTAACGTATTGATCATGGCCGGCGGCACCGGGGGGCACGTGTTCCCGGCACTGGCCTGCGCTCGAGAGTTCCAGGCCCGTGGTTACACCGTGCATTGGTTGGGCACGCCGCGCGGGATCGAAAACGATCTGGTGCCGGCGGCGGGTATTGAATTGCATCGGATCCACGCCAGCGGTTTGCGCGGCAAGGGCAAATTGTCTCTGCTCAAGGCGCCGATCATGTTGCTCAAGTCGATCTGGCAGGCGCGGGCGATCATTCGCCAGCTGCGGCCGGTCTGCGTGGTCGGCTTCGGTGGTTTTGTGACCGGCCCCGGCGGCGTTGCAGCCAAATTGGCCGGCGTGCCGGTGATCGTTCATGAGCAGAACGCCGTGGCCGGTACCGCCAATCGGTTGCTGGTGCCGTTGGCCGCCCGAGTCTGTGAAGCGTTCCCCGACACCTTTACCCTGTCGAACAGCCGTCGCACCACCGGTAACCCGGTGCGCACCGAGCTGTTCCTCGAAACACCGCGACCTGCCCTGGCCGGTCGCAAGGCGCGTTTGCTGATCCTGGGCGGAAGCCTGGGCGCAGAGCCGTTGAACAAGTTGCTGCCTGAAGCCCTGTCGCAAGTCGCCCCCGACCTGCGCCCGGACGTGTTTCATCAGGCTGGCAAAAACCACGATGAAGTGACTGCAGAGCGCTATCGCGCGGCTGGCGTCGAGGCGCAAGTGCAGCCTTTCATCAAAGACATGGCCCAAGCCTATGGCTGGGCCGACCTGGTGGTGTGCCGCGCAGGCGCGCTGACCATCAGTGAACTGGCGGCTGCCGGTCTGCCCTCGATGCTGGTGCCTTTGCCCCACGCGATCGACGATCACCAGACCCGCAACGCCGATTATTTGGCCCGTGAAGGCGCTGCCTTCCTGATGCCGCAAAGAACGACTGGCGCAGCGGATCTTGCCGCTCGCCTGACAGAGGTCTTGATGCAACCGCAACGACTCAACGACATGGCCAGCGCGGCACGCCGCCTGGCCAAACCCGATGCCACTCGTAACGTGGTCGATACCTGCCTGGAGGTGGCCCATGGTTGAGAACAAGAAAGCCATGCCGCACCCGGAAATGCGCCGCATCCGTCGCATCCACTTCGTCGGTATCGGCGGCGTGGGCATGTGCGGCATCGCCGAAGTGTTGCTGAACCTGGGCTATGAAGTGTCCGGTTCCGACCTGAAAGCATCGCCGGTGACCGAGCGCCTGGAATCCTTCGGTGCCCACATCTATATCGGCCACCGCGCCGAGAACGCCGCGAACGCCGATGTGCTGGTCACCTCCAGCGCTGTGAACACTTCCAACCCGGAAGTCGCCACCGCTCTGGAGCGCCGTATTCCGGTGGTGCCGCGTGCCGAGATGCTGGCCGAACTGATGCGCTACCGCCACGGCATCGCCGTCGCCGGTACCCACGGCAAAACCACCACCACCAGCCTGATCGCTTCGGTGTTCGCGGCCGGTGGCCTGGACCCGACATTCGTGATCGGTGGTCGTTTGAATGCCGCGGGCACCAATGCCCAGCTCGGCACCAGCCGTTACCTGATCGCCGAAGCCGACGAAAGCGATGCCAGCTTCCTGCACTTGCAGCCGCTGGTGGCCGTGGTCACCAACATCGACGCCGACCACATGGCGACCTACGACGGCGACTTCAACAAACTGAAGAAAACCTTCGTCGAGTTCCTGCACAACCTGCCGTTCTACGGTTTGGCGGTGGTGTGCCTGGACGATCCGGTGGTGCGTGAAATCCTCCCGCAGGTGAAACGTCCGACGGTCACTTATGGCTTTGGCGACGATGCCGACGTGCGTGCCATCAATGTGCGTCAGCAGGGCATGCAGACTTTCTTTACCGTGCTGCGCCCTGATCGCGAGCCGCTGGATGTGTCGGTGAACATGCCGGGCAACCACAACGTGCTGAACGCGCTGGCGACCATTTGCATCGCCACCGATGAAGGCGTCAGCGATGAAGCCATCGTCCAGGGCCTGTCCGGGTTCCAGGGTGTCGGTCGTCGCTTCCAGGTGTACGGCGAACTGCCGGTTGAAGGCGGCAACGTAATGCTGGTGGACGACTACGGTCACCACCCGACCGAGGTCGCGGCTGTGATCAAAGCCGTGCGCGGTGGCTGGCCGGAGCGCCGTCTGGTGATGGTTTACCAGCCGCACCGTTACAGCCGCACCCGCGACCTGTACGACGATTTCGTCAATGTACTGGCCGACGCCAACGTGCTGCTGCTGATGGAAGTCTACCCGGCCGGTGAAGAGCCGATTCCGGGCGCTGACAGCCGCAAGCTGTGCAACAGCATTCGCCAGCGCGGTCAGCTCGACCCGATCTACATCGAGCGCGGCATCGACCTCGCACCGATCGTCAAGCCGCTGCTGCGTGCCGGCGACATTCTGTTGTGCCAGGGCGCCGGTGATATCGGCGGTCTCGCACCGAAACTATTGAACAGTCCGTTGTTCGCTGGCGCGGTTGCCGCGCCAAGCGTGGGGAAGTTGAAATGACTGCTGCTTACGCCAACCTCGTCTCCACTATCGCGCCGAAAGACTTCGGCCGTGTCGCCGTGCTGTTCGGCGGCAAGAGTGCCGAGCGTGAGGTCTCCCTGAAGTCGGGTAACGCAGTGCTCGAGGCACTGCAAAGCGCCGGCGTGGACGCGTTCGGTATCGATGTGGGCGACGACTTGCTGCAGCGTCTGCTGAACGAAAAAATCGATCGCGCCTTCATCATCCTCCACGGTCGTGGCGGTGAAGACGGCAGCATGCAAGGCCTGCTCGAATGCGCAGGGATTCCGTACACCGGTAGCGGCATTCTTGCCTCGGCACTGGCCATGGACAAACTGCGCACCAAGCAGGTCTGGCACAGCCTCGGTATTCCGACGCCACGCCATGCGGTACTGAGCTCTGAGGCCGATTGTATTTCGGCGGCCACGGAACTGGGCTTCCCTTTGATCGTCAAACCGGCCCATGAAGGCTCCAGTATCGGGATGGCCAAAGTGACTTCCGCGCCCGAGTTGATCGAGGCGTGGAAAGCGGCCAGTACCTACGATTCGCAAGTGTTGGTCGAGCAATGGATTCAAGGTCCGGAGTTCACCATCGCCACCCTGCGTGACCAGGTGTTGCCTCCAATCGCCCTGGGCACAACCCACAGTTTCTACGACTACGACGCCAAGTACGTGGCTTCCGATACCCAGTACCGGATTCCGTGTGGCCTGGACAGCAATAAAGAAAAAGAACTCATGGACCTCACGGCCAAAGCCTGTGAGGCGCTGGGTATCGCCGGTTGGGGCAGGGCAGACGTGATGCAGGACGCCGACGGGCAGTTCTGGTTCCTGGAAGTCAATACCGCGCCGGGCATGACCGATCACAGTCTGGTTCCGATGGCGGCCCGTGCCGCTGGCCTGGATTTCCAGCAACTGGTTCTGGCGATTCTGGCCGCAAGCGTTGCTGGTAATGCTGCCAGCAACAAAGAGCCGCGAGGTTAAGACCATGCAAGGCGCACAGCTGAGACATCAGCCCTCCGCACCCGGCCGCAAGCCGGTGCCGCGGGGTGCCAGCCGAATGGTGGCCAAAGAGCCGATGTCCGCGCGCCTGCCGAAAGCCAACTTTGGTTTTCTGAAAAGCCTGTTCTGGCCCGTGCTGTTGGTTGCACTGGGGTTCGGCACTTATGAAGGCGCACAGCGTTTGCTGCCGTACGCCGACCGGCCGATCACCAAGATCGCGGTGCAGGGCGACTTGAGTTACATCAGCCAGCAAGCGGTGCAGCAGCGGATCGCCCCCTACGTGGCGTCGAGCTTCTTCACCATCGACCTGGCGGGTATGCGCACCGAGCTTGAACAGATGCCATGGATTGCCCACGCCGAAGTGCGCAGGGTATGGCCGGATCAAGTAGTGATTCGCCTGGAAGAACAGCTGCCGGTGGCCCGTTGGGGCGATGAGTCGCTGTTGAACAATCAGGGGCAGGCGTTCACCCCGCGTGAGCTGGCGAACTACGAACATTTGCCACAGCTGTTCGGCCCGCAGCGGGCCCAGCAGCAAGTGATGCAGCAATACCAGGTGCTGAGCCAGATGCTCAGGCCATTGGGTTTCTCGATTGCACGCCTGGAGTTGCGTGAACGAGGCAGTTGGTTCCTGACCACCGGCGCCGGCAGCGCGGGCCCTGGAATCGAACTGCTGCTGGGACGCGGCAAGCTGGTGGAACGGATGCGCCGCTTCATTGCCATCTATGACAAGACGCTCAAAGAACAGATTACGAACATTGCGCGCATCGATCTGCGCTACGCCAACGGCCTCGCTGTTGGCTGGCGGGAACCTGTAGCGCCCACGACAGCCCAACCCGCTGTCGCGAAGAATTAAGAAGAGGCAGGACCATGGCAAACGTGCAAAGCGGCAAAATGATCGTCGGTCTCGATATCGGCACCTCCAAGGTGGTGGCGCTGGTAGGCGAGGTCTCGGACGACGGCACGCTCGAAATCGTCGGGATCGGTACTCACCCGTCCCGCGGCCTGAAAAAAGGCGTAGTGGTGAACATCGAGTCCACCGTCCAGTCGATCCAGCGCGCTATTGAAGAAGCGCAGCTGATGGCCGGTTGCCGGATCCATTCGGCGTTTGTCGGCGTGGCCGGCAATCACATCCGCAGCCTGAACTCCCACGGCATCGTGGCGATTCGTGATCGCGAAGTCAGTTCCGCCGACCTTGAGCGCGTTCTCGACGCTGCCCAGGCCGTGGCGATCCCGGCTGACCAGCGCGTGCTGCACACCCTGCCGCAGGATTACGTGATCGATAACCAGGAAGGCGTTCGCGAGCCGCTGGGTATGTCCGGCGTGCGTCTGGAAGCCAAGGTTCACGTGGTCACCTGCGCCGTCAACGCCGCACAGAACATTGAAAAATGCGTGCGCCGCTGCGGTCTGGAAATCGACGACATCATTCTCGAGCAGTTGGCCTCGGCCTACTCGGTCCTGACCGACGACGAGAAAGAGCTGGGCGTGTGCCTGGTGGACATCGGCGGCGGCACCACCGACATCGCGATCTTCACCGAAGGCGCGATCCGTCACACCGCAGTGATCCCGATTGCGGGCGATCAGGTGACCAACGACATCGCCATGGCGCTGCGCACCCCGACCCAGTACGCCGAAGAAATCAAGATTCGCTACGCCTGCGCCCTGGCCAAACTGGCCGGTGCCGGTGAAACCATCAAGGTGCCGAGCGTCGGCGACCGTCCACCGCGCGAACTGTCCCGCCAGGCCCTGGCCGAAGTGGTCGAGCCGCGTTACGACGAGCTGTTCACGCTGATCCAGGCCGAACTGCGTCGCAGTGGCTACGAAGACCTGATTCCGGCCGGCATCGTGCTGACTGGCGGTACCTCGAAGATGGAAGGCGCGGTGGAACTGGCCGAAGAGATCTTCCACATGCCGGTTCGCCTGGGCGTGCCCCATGGCGTCAAGGGCCTGGACGACGTAGTCCGCAACCCGATTTATTCCACCGGCGTTGGCCTGTTGATGTACGGCCTGCAGAAACAGTCCGACGGGATTTCGTTCTCGGGCATCGGCAGCCGCGACAGCTACAGCAACGACGAACCGAAAGCCGCTCTGCTCGATCGCATCAAGAGCTGGGTGCAAGGCAATTTTTAAAGCTTTACCGCAACACCGCTTCAAACAGCAGTAGGCGAAAAAACTAGAGAATGTAAGGAGAGGGAAAATGTTCGAACTCGTAGACAACATCCCCGCAAGCCCGGTAATTAAAGTTATCGGTGTTGGCGGTGGCGGCGGCAACGCTGTCAATCACATGGTCAAGAGCAACATTGAAGGCGTTGAATTCATCTGCGCCAACACTGATGCCCAAGCGCTGAAAAGCATCGGCGCGCGGACCATCCTGCAACTGGGCACCGGCGTGACCAAAGGCCTGGGCGCTGGCGCCAACCCTGAAGTAGGTCGTCAGGCCGCTCTCGAAGACCGTGAGCGCATTGCCGAAGTCCTGCAGGGCACCAATATGGTGTTCATCACCACCGGCATGGGCGGTGGTACCGGTACCGGTGCTGCGCCAATCATTGCTGAAGTGGCCAAGGAAATGGGGATCCTCACCGTTGCGGTGGTGACCCGTCCGTTCCCGTTCGAAGGTCGCAAGCGTATGCAGATCGCCGACGAAGGTATTCGTCTGCTGTCTGAAAGCGTCGACTCGTTGATCACCATTCCCAACGAGAAGCTGCTGACCATCCTCGGTAAAGACGCAAGCCTGCTGTCGGCTTTCGCCAAGGCCGACGATGTACTGGCCGGTGCCGTTCGCGGTATCTCCGACATCATCAAGCGTCCGGGCATGATCAACGTCGACTTTGCCGACGTGCGTACCGTGATGAGTGAAATGGGCATGGCGATGATGGGCACTGGCTGCGCCAGCGGTCCGAACCGTGCACGCGAGGCCACCGAAGCGGCCATTCGCAACCCGCTGCTCGAAGACGTGAACCTGCAAGGTGCACGCGGCATCCTGGTGAACATCACCGCCGGTCCTGACCTGTCCCTGGGTGAGTACTCCGACGTGGGTAGCATCATCGAAGCCTTCGCTTCCGAGCACGCAATGGTCAAGGTCGGTACCGTTATCGATCCGGACATGCGCGACGAGCTGCACGTGACTGTTGTTGCTACCGGTTTGGGCGCTAAAATCGAGAAGCCTGTGAAGGTCATCGACAATACCGTCCACACGTCGATGGCTTCCCAGCCACAACAACAAGCCCCTGTTCGTCAGGAACAGCCTGCGGTGAACTACCGTGACCTGGACCGTCCGACCGTCATGCGCAATCAGGCTCAGGCCGGTGCTGCGACTGCCGCGAAGATGAACCCGCAAGATGATCTGGACTACCTGGACATCCCGGCTTTCCTGCGTCGTCAGGCCGATTGATGAAATGTATCAGGGGTATTAGGGTGATTGGTGTTCAGCAAAGGTCTGGTCTGCTATCATCGCCAGCCTTTGTTGATACCAGTTCGCAATTTGCGCTGAAGCGGCCCATGCCATGATAAAACAACGCACCCTGAAGAATATTATCCGTGCCACAGGTGTCGGCCTGCACTCCGGGGAGAAGGTCTACCTGACCCTCAAGCCAGCGCCCGTCGACACCGGCATTGTGTTTTGTCGTGCTGACCTCGACCCTGTGGTGCAGATTCCTGCCCGCGCGGAAAACGTTGGCGAA
Source organism: Pseudomonas wuhanensis (assembly GCF_030687395.1). Classification (GTDB taxonomy): domain Bacteria; phylum Pseudomonadota; class Gammaproteobacteria; order Pseudomonadales; family Pseudomonadaceae; genus Aquipseudomonas; species Aquipseudomonas wuhanensis. Next base: position 1,209,085 of record NZ_CP117430.1, read on the forward strand.
ACCACTATGTCGACCACGCTTGTTAACGGTGACGTCAAAGTGGACACGGTGGAGCACCTGCTCTCGGCCATGGCTGGCCTGGGCATCGATAACGCCTACGTCGAGCTCTCCGCGTCCGAAGTCCCGATCATGGATGGTAGCGCTGGACCCTTCGTATTCCTGATTCAATCGGCCGGCCTGGAAGAGCAGGACGCCGCCAAGAAGTTCATCCGGATCCTGCGGGAAGTGACAGTGGAAGACGGCGACAAGCGCGCCACTTTCGTCCCTTTCGAAGGTTTCAAAGTGAGCTTCGAGATCGATTTCGATCACCCGGTTTTCCGTGACCGCACACAAAGTGCAAGCGTGGATTTTTCCAGCACTTCGTTCGTAAAAGAAGTCAGCCGCGCCCGTACCTTTGGTTTCATGAGTGACATCGAGTACCTGCGCAAGCACAACCTCGCACTCGGCGGCAGCGTTGAAAACGCTATTGTGGTCGACGCGGATGGTGTACTGAACGAAGACGGCCTTCGCTATGAAGATGAATTCGTGAAGCACAAGATCCTCGATGCAATTGGTGACCTCTACCTGCTGGGCAATAGCCTGATTGGTGAGTTCAAGGGCTTCAAGTCCGGACATGCATTGAACAACCAGCTGCTGCGCAAGTTGATTGAGCAGACAGATGCTTGGGAAGTCGTGACTTTCGAAGACGCCAGCACTGCACCGATCTCTTACATGCGTCCTGTTGCGGCCGTGTAAGCAAAAAACCTCTCTAGTTTTTAAAGGCTACCTTCGGGTGGCCTTTTTTTATGACTGCGGGAAAGTACTGGGGTGCCTGTTCTGGCCCCATCGCGGGCAAGCCCGGCTCCCACAGGTTGTGCGGTTGACGCGGAGTCGGGTACGACGCATGACCTGTGGGAGCCGGGCTTGCCCGCGATGGGGCCGGCCGTCACAACGGAAATTTCACTACGTAGCGACCACCCGATTCCGCCCGTTTTCCTTGGCCTGATACAGCGCCTTGTCCGCCGCAAACAGCAACTGCTCCAGGCTGATATCGGACGCCGTCGTCCATGTGCTGATACCGATACTGACAGTAATCGGCGACGCATCACCCCCCACCAACGGCAACTGCTCCACCGCTGTACGGACGTTGTTGGCAATCTGTTGCGCGCCGGCGCTGTCGGTTTCAGCCAGGATCACCGAAAACTCCTCGCCACCGTAACGGGCGACCAGGTCCGCTGGCCGTCGAACATGGGTACTGATTACCTTGGCCACCAAGCGCAAGGCATCATCGCCACCCTGATGGCCATGGCGATCGTTGAACGCCTTGAAGTGATCGATATCGATCATCAGTAGCGACAACGGCTGAGCGGAACGTTGGGCACGAAACCATTCATGATGTAGCGCCTGATCCAGGCTTCGGCGGTTGGCCAAGCCGGTCAAGGGGTCGGTGGCGGCCAGTTGTGACAGTTCCTGCTCTGCACTGTGGCGCCGACGCAGTTCCCGGCAAAGCAACCCGGTCAGCCACAGCAGACTTGCGCACAGGGCAATGGTTGCCGAGCTGACCACCACCGCAGTACGTTTCCAGGCCGCAAAGACCTCATCACTGGACAGCGCAACAATGACGATCAACGGCAGGTTTCCGACCTTGGAGAACGTGTACAGGCGCTTATCCTTGTGGCGGCTGGACAGGCCGGTGAAGCTGCCGTTGCCTTCCTTGACGATGCGTTGGAAATTGGGGCGGCTACTGAAATCCTTGCCGATCAGCTCTTCGGCCAAGCGGGGTTGCTGGGCTAGCAGAATCCCGTCTTTGCTGATCAGATTGACCGTACTGTCGCGACCGATGCTCAAACTGTTGAACAACTGATCGAAGTAACTCAAACGCATGGCGGCTTCGGCCACGCCCAGGAACTCATCCTGGGGGCCGTTCACCCGGCGGCTGAAACTGATACGCCAATCCTGTTCCGGCGACCTGCCTCTGAAGGGGGGGCTGATGAACATGCCCGGGTCCGGGTTGTTGACGTGAGACTGGAAGTATTCGCGGTCGGCGAAGTTGCCCTGCCTGGGCTCCACCGAGGCCGAGTCGGCGATCACGTCGCCCTTGTTGTCGAGCAACAAAATATTGCCTTTATACGGCGCGGCAGTGGCGCGATCGAAATAGGCCAGATGGCGAATGGCTGGAGAAACGCTCTTGAGGTCTTCACGCTGGGAGGCAGCGATCAAACCCAGCAGGGACACATCATAAAGTTCGACATTGCGCAGTACGTCGGCGTCGATCAATTGCACGATATTGTTGGCGGCACGAGCGGCGGACAATTCGGCATTGGCGCGTTCACGGATCAGCAGGAATGCGACGATGCTCAGTATCGCAATCACCAACAACACACTACTGAGAACCAAAAGCCGCTCCGACCGTGTCGAACGGATCGGATCACGGGATTTCGCACTGTTCACACTCATGGTTCTGACTTCTGCAAATAAGGCATTATGAAAGTGCTTTTACAAGAATCGGGCAGAGTCCCAGAAACCGTCGCGCCTATATAAATCCCGGACAAAGAAAAGGCCAGCAAAACATGCTGGCCTTTTGCTAATTGAAGCTTAGAAGACATTCAGAGGGTAGTCGACAATTACCCGGAAACGGTTTGCCGAGGTAATCGTCAGCGCCAGGTGCAGGCCTTCGACACCATCGCGGGCCACGTCCACGGTGTAGCCCTGTTCCGTCAAACCACGGTGCAGATAGTCCGCGTTTTTTCCTCGTCTTCGATAATCAGAACGCGCATGACCCCGCCTCAGTCTGTGGTCGCCAGCACCGGCTGCTGTGCTGGTGTGGGTCTATGGAAAAGCCGCTCGAGCCACAAGTATATGACCGGCGTGGTGAACAGCGTCAGCGCCTGGCTCACCAGCAAACCGCCGACCACCGCGATGCCCAATGGCTGGCGCAGTTCGGCGCCGGTGCCGTAGCCGAGCATCAACGGCAGGGCGCCGAGCAGGGCCGCGAGGGTGGTCATGATGATCGGCCGGAACCGCGTCATACACGCCTCATAGATCGCCTCTTCCGGCGGCAGGCCACGTTTGCGCTGGGCATCCAGCGCGAAGTCGATCATCAGAATGCCGTTCTTCTTGACGATACCGATCAGCAGCACCAGCCCGATCAGCGCCATGATCGAAAAGTCCTGGCCGCAGATCCACAGCATGATCACCGCCCCGAGCCCCGCCGAAGGCAGGGTCGAGATGATCGTCAGCGGGTGCACGAAGCTTTCGTACAGCACGCCAAGAATGATGTACACCGCCACCAGCGCCGCCAGAATCAGCCACGGCTGGCTGGCCAGCGAACTCTGGAATGCCTGGGCCGCGCCCTGGAAATTACCGCTGATGGCCGCCGGCATGCCGATGTCGGTCTTGGCCTGATTAAGCATGATCACCGCATCGCCCAACGCGACACCGGGTGCCAGGTTGAACGACAGGTTGGCCGCCGGGAACATCCCGTCGTGAGCGATGGACAACGGGCCGATGGTCGGCGCATCGAATTTCGCCAGGGCCGACAGCGGCACCATTTCCCCGCTCAACGGCGAACGCAGGTAGAAATAGTTGAGGCTTTCGGCCTTGCCGCGCTGTTTGGTGTCCAGTTCCAGAATCACGTTGTACTGGTTGGTCTGGGTCTGGAACTCGTTGATCTGCCGCTGGCCGAAGGCGTCATACAGCGCTTCGTCGACATCGCTGGCGGTCAGGCCGAAGCGCGCCGCCGCGCTGCGGTCGATGCTGATGTGGGTGATGCTGCCGCCCAGTTGCAGGTCGTTGGAAATGTCGCGGAACGCCGGGTTGCTGCGCAGTTTTTCCGTCAGGTGCTGGGTCCAGGTGCTCAGGAGGGCACCGTCGTTGCTCTTGAGTACGTATTGGTACTGGGCGCGGCTCGGACCGGAGCTGAGGTTGATGTCTTGCCCGGCGCGCAGATACAGCACGATGCCCGGGATTTTCATCAATTGCGGGCGAATCCGGTCGATGAACTGGCTGGCAGACACATCACGGTCACCACGTTTTTTCAGCGAAATCCAGAAGCGTCCGTTGGCGATGGTCTGGTTGCTGCCCGCAACGCCGACCGAGTGGGAGAACGTCTCGACGGCGGGGTCGGCGGCGACGATTTCGGCCATCGCCAGGTGTTTTTTCACCATGTCGCCGTAGGAAATGTCCGCCGCTGCTTCGGTCGTGCCGAGGACGAAACCGGTGTCTTGTATCGGGAAGAAACCCTTCGGAATGAAAATGTACCCGGCAATGGCCAGACCGAGGGACAGGCCGAACACACCGATCGTCAGTTTCTGATGGGCGAGGGCGCGGCGCAGGCCTTTCTCATACAACGCCAGCAAGCGTTCGCCAAAACCCGATTGGCTGTGTTCCGGCGCACGCATGAACAGCGCGGCCAACGTCGGTGCCAGGGTCAGGGACACCACCACCGAAATCATGATGGTCGAAGTGGCGGTCAGGGCGAATTCCTTGAACAGCCGCCCGACCACGCCGCCCATGAACAGCAGCGGAATGAACGCCGCCACCAGTGAGAAACTGATGGAGACCACGGTAAAACCGATCTCGCCGGCACCCTTGATCGCCGCCTCGCGCCTGCCGTCACCGGCCTCCAGGTGACGGTGAATGTTTTCCACCACCACAATCGCATCGTCGACCACAAACCCGACGGACACCACGATCGCTACCAGCGTCAGGTTATTCAGGCTGAAGCCCATGATGTACATCAGGGCAAAACTGGCGATCAGCGACACACCGAGCACCGCCGCCACGATCAGGGTCGACGACAACTGCCGCAGGAACAGCGCCATTACCGCCACCACGAGCAGGATCGCGATCAGCAGGGTGACTTCCACTTCATGCAATGAAGCGCGGATGGTCTGCGTGCGGTCGATCAACACCTTGACCTGCACCGAGGCCGGCAGCATGGCCTCCAGCGACGGCAGGGCCGCTTGAATACGGTCGACCGTTTCGACGATGTTGGCCCCCGGTTGCCGGAAAATCACCAGGTTCACCCCCGGCTGACCATCAGCCCAGGCCTGGATGTAGGCATCTTCCGAACCATTGACAACTTTGGCCACGTCCTTGAGATGAACCGGTGCGCCGTCCTTGTAGGAAACAATCAACTGACCGTATTCCTCGGGGTGGAACAATTGGTCGTTGGTGGACAAGGTCGAAATGCTCGACTCGCCATATAACGCACCCTTGGCCAGGTTGAGGCTGGTCTGCTGGATCGCCAGGCGAATGTCGGCCAGGGTCAGGCCAATGGCGGCGAGTTTGTCCGCCGAGGCCTGCACGCGGATCGCCGGACGTTGCTGACCGGTGATGTTGATATTGCCTACGCCATCGATCTGGCTGATCTGACGGGCGAGTAGCGTTTCTACCAGGTCACTGACTTCGGTGCCGGGCATTTGCGGCGAGTTGATGCTGAGGATCAGCACCGGGCTGTCGGCCGGGTTGACCTTCCTCCAGTTCGGCAGGTTCGGCATGTCTTTGGGCAGTTTGCCGGCGGCGGTGTTGATCGCGGCCTGGACTTCCTGCGCGGCGGTATCGATGCTTTTGTCGAGGGTGAATTGCAGGGTCAGGATGGTCGAGCCCAGGGCGCTGCTCGAGGTCATCTGGGTCATCCCGGGAATGGCGCTGAATTGCACTTCAAGCGGCGTGGCCACCGACGAGGCCATGGTCTCCGGGTTGGCGCCGGGCAGTTGCGCAGCCACCTGGATGGTCGGGAATTCTGCTTCCGGCAGCGGCGCAATCGACAGTCGTGGAAAGGCGATGACCCCCAGCAGCACCAAGGCAAAGGTCAGCAGGACCGTTGCCACCGGATGATCGATGCACCACGCAGAAATCGAGCCATGGCCCTTCATGGTTTCGGCTCCGATTGCACGACTTGCGGTGGGTCGGTCACTACCTGCACGGTCGAGCCAGGTTTGAGCCGCGACTGGCCGTCGCTGACCAGCACATCGCCCGGTTTCACGCCTTTGATGATGTCCTGCCCGCTGCTTTGATAAACCACCTGCACCTGAACGGCTTCGACCTTGTCGCCGTTGACCCGGTAGACGAAATGTTGATCGAGGCCACGTTGTACGACGGTGGGCGGCACCACCAGCGCATTTTTATCCAGCGCTGTCTGAATCTTTACCGTTACCAGCAGGCCCGGCCAGAGTTTCTGTGCAGGGTTGGCGAATTCAGCCTTGGCGCGGATGGTCCCGGTGTTGGCGTTGATCTGGTTGTCGATCAGGGTCAGGTGGCCTTCGCCCAGCAGGTTGCCGGTTTCGCCGTCGGTGTCGGCACCGATGTAAGCCTTGACCGGCGTGTGCTGTGGATCGTTGATCAGGCTTTGCAGGGTCGGCAGCATGTGCTGCGGCAGGGAAAACTCCACGGCGATCGGGTCGATCTGGGTTACGGTGAACAGGCCTTGGGTGTCGGTCATGCGCAGGAAGTTGCCTTCATCCACTGTGCGAATACCGACGCGACCGGTGACCGGGGAGCGAATCTGTGTGTAGGAAAGCTGCACCAGAGCGGCGTCGATCGATGCCTGATTGCCTTGGGCGGTGGCTTTGAGTTGGTTGACCAGCGCTTGTTGCTGGTCGTAGGTCTGCTTGGACACGCCGTCGTCGACGCTCAGCAGTTTGTAGCGTTTGAGGTTGACCTGCGCCACTTGCAGTTGCGCCTGACTTTCGCCCAGTTGCGCCCGGGCCTGGTCAAGGCTGGCGCGGATCGAGCGATCGTCGATGGTAGCCAGCAGATCACCTTTGTTCACCAGTTGGCCTTCCTTGACCAGCAGTTTGGTGAGGATGCCGTCGATCTGCGGGCGCACGACCACGCTGTGCAACGACAGCACCGAGCCGATGCCGCTGATGTAGCGGGGCACGTCTTTTTCAGCGACGCTGACCACTCGCACGGGGATGGCGGTGGAGGTGGCCGGTTTGGTCGTGGCGGGTTTGGCGGCGTACCACACGCCCAGCACTGCCAGGGTGATCAGAAGGGCGGCGAGCAGGGCGGTTTTTTTCTGAATTCGCATGCGAATGGGGCGCCGGGCAAAGTGGTCGGAGTTTTGTCAGGTTTATACCTTCCTTTATAAACCTGTTAGCCCGTCAGGAGAGTGACTGGTAACTGACGGCGCTGTCAGTTTGGACCTCTTTGGGCTGATGCTGATTCCCGTGATCAAAAGCGGCAGGCGAGCTAATGAGTGGTGAGGGACGGGTGCACACCGCTCCACTAATGTGGGAGCGGGCTTGCCCGCGATAACGGTGGCACATCCAACATCCCTGAGCCTGACACACCGCTATCGCGGGCAAGCCCGCTCCCACAGGGTTCATCGTCGTTCGCAGATTCGGTGTACGACACAATGCACCTGCAGGAGCGAGGATTGCCCGCGAAAGCGGTTGGTCAGTCAACACAAAACCCAACTGACCAACTGCAGCTTGCGACTCCCGAGACAGGTATACTGCCGCCTTTCGCGGCTCGCCTACCGGGCCGGACTCTTTGAGCATCACCCGGAGCTTTCATGACTTCCCCGACACAACCGCCGGTTGCCGACGCTTTGAGCGACGACCAGGCAGACCTGCCAGACAGCGTCGACTCCAGCGCAGACAGCGAAACCAAAGCGGCGATTCCAGCGTTCAAGTTTCCGTTCAAGCCGGGTGAATTGGCTGCGGCGAAGAATGCCAGCCAGCCTTGGTACAAGAACGGCGCCAAGAATGGTCACACCAAGACCCCGGGGGCAGCGCCTCCTGGCACTCGTCGTTCGATGGGTAAGCGCTGAGTTTTTACCTCTGCGGTGCCTGATCTGCCATCTTCGCGAGCAAGCCCGCTTCCACAGTGGTTCATCGTCGTTCACAGATTCGGTGTACGACACAAATCAACTAATGTGGGAGCGAGCTTGCTCGCGAAGGGGCCCGCACAGACACCACATACCTCTGGCTCAGGCCCGCAACGAAATAAACGCATAGTTCAGCGGCACTTCAGTCGCCACCTGCGCCCCGGCCGCCAGCACTTGCCCGGCAATATCATCGCCTGACACGTGAAACAACCAGTCACCGCCCGACTCCATCTGCGATTGCGCTGAAACCTGATCGATGACCGTGGAAAACGCGTTCATATCCGGCAGATAAGCGGTAAAGCCATCGCCCTTCAACGCTGTCGTCCGAATCCCCAATAACGCGCAAATCGCATCCTTGGCCTGAATCTCATCGCGATCCGCCTGACGGGAGCGCTGGATCAATCCCACCAGTTCCTGATCCACCAGTTCACCACCGATGATCAAATCCGGCCCTTTTTCCCACGACTCGGGTGGGCATTCCTTTACCGTCGGGTTGAGTGGGATGTGCGGATTGATTTCCATCGGATAGATGCGGCACACCAGCGGTCGGCGTTCGTAGATGCGGCAGAGGTTGTCTTCGTCAAGATTCCGGCAGGGACCGACGTTGTAGGCGGCAAAGGTGATCGCCACGTGCACCTCGCAGGCACCACTTAGAACCGCCACCGAACGGCGTTCGGCGTGTTCGCGTTGCTGCGCGGGCAGGCCCAGGCCATTGGCGAGGAAGGCCTCCACCAGCACGATCACCTGACCGCCATCGGCCGCCCACATCCGGGCCTCTGCCAGTGTCAGGGGCACATGATGGTCGTTGCAGCATTTGCCACAACCTACGCAGGAAAACGTTGTATTCATTGAACGGCCAGTCACCTGTGGGGGCATGAAATGGCGACAAAAAGCCACCGCAAAGGCCTGTGCCGAAGCAAGTTATGCGCCATTCACTGCGCTTTTGCTGTGGGGCGGATGGAGTCCCATTCGGTCACGTAGGCGGTTTTGCTTTTCTTGTTGTAGAGGCACAGCTCGGTGCCTTGCTGGCCTTTCATGTGTTTTTGCGGGTACTGGCCTTGCAGCAGGAGCGCGGTATAACCCACCCGGTCATCGAACTGCGCGGCATTGCCGACGGGTTTGACGTTCTTCAGGCCGCTGGCGTTGGTGCAACTGGCGAGCACGGCTTTATCGAAGGCGGCCCAGGCGTCGGGGCTGGAGGCGTGGGTTTGGGTGGCGAGGGTGGTGAGGCAGAGGACGGTCAGGGTGATGGCTTTCATGGTTTAGGCATCCTTGGCGGGTAGTGGCCGAGGTCGGAGTATGCCTGATGGTTTTGGATTGGTTATGCGGGCCTCTTCGCGGTGTCAGGTTGGAACCGGTTCCCGGCGGACCACATACATCCCGGCACTTTCATACAAGCGCTGGGCCCGAAGGTTGTTTTCCAGCACCTTCAAATCCACAAAGCCTTCGCGGCGTTGCTGAAACACGTTGAACGCATTTAGCAGCAGCGCACGGCCAAGTCCGAGGCCTTGAGCGCGCGGGTGCACCACCAGGCTCTTGATATAAGCGCTGGTCCAGCACTGGGCGACGCCGACAATACCTTCGGCATCCAGGGCAATAAAGCACAGGGTCGGATCATATTCGGGATCGGTTTCAAAACGTTGCTGCCAGACTTCCAGCGTCGGTACGCGACCACTACCTTCCCGATAGCCCAGCTCCATCAAGTGATGAACATCTTCGGCCAGTTCGGGACGGTACTCGGTCAACTCAATGCCATTTGGCCAAGTGAAAGGCGGCACATCCTCAGCCAGGTTGCGCCGCATCAGAAAACAAAAGTCCTCGGCCAAAACTCAGTGACCTTGTTCGGCGACGGCCCTGGCCGCCGCGATCAGGCATTTGGTCAATTCCGGTGAGGAGAATTTGGTCAGCACCGCGTTGGCCCCGGCCAGTCGAGCCTTCTCGCTGTTCATCGCGCTGTCCAGCGAGGTGTGCAGCAACACATAGAGGTGCGAAAAGTCGGGGGTTTCACGCAATGTGCGGGTGAGGGCATAGCCGTCCATTTCCGACATTTCGATGTCCGAGACGATCAGGTTGATTTGCTGGGCGGTGCCTTGCAGGTCCAACAGGCAGTCGATGGCTTCTTTGGCGCTGCGAGCGGTGTGGCATTGCAGGCCGAGGTTGCGCAGGGTGTGCACCGATTGTTGCAGGGCGACCTGGCTATCATCGACCACCAGAATCCGCGCGTTGCCGAGTACTTCGGCGTCTTCCATGCTCAGTTCGGTCGGGGCCGTTTCGATCTGCGCCGGAGCGATGCCGTGGATGACCTTTTCGATGTCCAGCACTTGCACCAGCGTGCCGTCGACCGAGGTCACGCCGGTGATGTACGAGCGCACGCCGCCGGAGCCGAAGGGCGGTGGACGGATGTCGGTGGTCAGGCAATGGACGATCTTGCTCACCGCCTGAACGTGCAAACCCTGCTTGGAGCGGCTGACGTCGGTGACGATCAGGCAGCCGCCGTTCGGGTCTTCCAGCGGTCGCTCGCCGATGGCGCGGCTCAGGTCGATCACCGACAACGACGCGCCGCGCAGGGTGGCGATGCCTTTGACGTGGGGGTGCGACTCCGGCAGCTTGGTCAGCGGCGGGCAAGGGATGATTTCGCTGACTTTCAGCAGGTTGATCGCCATCAGCTTGCCGCTGCGCAAGGTAAACAGCAGAAGCGAAAGTGAATCTGCGCGGGCTTTGTTGGAAGACATAAAAACCTTCTGTGGAAAAAGGTGATGGGCGATTGTGAAGATCGCCAACAGCTATCGATGCCGGGTTATCGACTTGTCGGGGGCAGGCTTTAGGGGAAATGCCCATTGCCAGCCAAACGGTACGACATTATCCAGGTGAGACTATTTCATACCCAACCGCTTGGCCATCCGCCCCAGGTTCGCCCGATCCAGCCCCAGCTCCCGCGCCGCGCTGGCCCAGTTGTTCTGGTGCCGTTCCAGGCAAACGCTGATCAGTTGGCGCTGATAATGCTCGGTGGCCTCACGCAAATCCCCTGAAGCCAATGCAGCCGCTGGCGCAGTAACCACGGGTTCTGGCGTGTGTTCAATCCTGCCATTGCGCAAGTCCAGATCCGCCGCGCTCAAGCTCAGGATTTTCGGGCGCTCCTTGCAGTTACCCAGCGCCTTCAACGCACTACGACCAATCAAATGCTCCAGCTCCCGCACGTTCCCCGGCCAGTCATACGCCAATAGTGCCGCTTGCGCATCGCTGGTCAGGCGCAGGCTGTTGAGGCCCATGCGTGAGCGGTTTTGTTCCAGGAAATAGCCGCTGAGCAGCAGCACATCCCGGCCGCGATCGCGCAGTGCGGGCACCAGCAGGGGGTAAACGCTCAGGCGATGATAGAAGTCGGCACGGTAGCGACCGCTGCGCACTTCTTCAGCCAGGTCGCGGTTGGTTGCTGCGATCAATCGCACGTCGACCTGATGCTCCTTGTCCGAGCCCAGGCGCTGCAATTGCCCGCTCTGCAACACTCTCAGCAATTTGGCCTGCACGGTCAGCGACAACTCGCCCACTTCATCGAGAAACAACGTGCCGCCATTGGCCAGTTCGAACTTGCCGCGCCGATCATTCGTCGCGCCGGTGAACGCACCGCGCACATGGCCGAACAATTCGCTCTCCACCAGCGTGTCCGGCAGGGCGGCGCAATTGAGGCTGATGATTGGTTTGTCGGCTCGTGGGGACGCCGCGTGGATAGCCTGGGCCACCAGCTCTTTGCCGACTCCGGTTTCGCCGGTGATCAGCACCGTCAGGTCGCTGCCGCCCACCAGGCTGATCTCTTCCATTAAGCGTTTGTGAGCCTTGCTCTGGCCGATCATTTCGCGGTTCTGTTGGCCGCTGGCCTGACGGTAAACCTCGGCGCGTTGATGTTCGTCTTCGACGCGATTGGCCAGCCGTTCGATGCGTTCTGCGGCGTTGACCGTGGCGGCGGCGAGGCTGGCGAAGGCTTGCAAGGCGTCCAGTTCGATCGGTTCGAAACGTTCAGGGTCGAGCGCGTCGAGGGTCAGCAAACCCCACGGGCGCTCGTCGATAAACAGCGGGCAGCCCATGCAATCATGGACTTCCAGGTGATCGTGCAGACCATCGACCAGGCCATCATAAGGATCGGGCAACTCGCTGTCGGCAGCGAAGCGAGTCGGGCCGGGACTGCTGAGCAGCGCTTCGAAGCGCGGATGTTCACTGATCTTGAAACGTCGACCGAGGGTGTCGGTGCTCAACCCATCCACGGCCAGCGGCACCAGCCACTCACCGTCGAGTCGCAGCAGGGCCGCGGCGTCGCAAGGGAGCAGGGCGCGCATGGCTTCGAGCAGGCGTCGGTAGCGCTCGCCTTCGGGCAATTCGCGGGACAGGTCGGAGACCAGGGGTAGGAGGGTCGTGAGCAATAATTTTGCAGTCATAATGACTCCATGTAGTCGGTGTGACTATAAAGCCTCGTATGTCGATATGACTACTTTGTTTTTAACTAATTGATTTATAACGTTTTAATTGTTGGCATGGAAACTGATAGGTAAAGGGTATTCACATAAAGCTCAGGAGTCGCCCTTTATGCTTAGCGTTCAAGACCGTGCCATCGTCAAGTCCACCGTGCCGTTGCTGGAAAGCGGCGGCGAAGCGTTGATCACTCATTTCTACCGCATGATGCTCTCCGAATACCCGGAGGTCCGCCCGCTATTCAACCAGGCTCACCAGGCCAGCGGCGATCAGCCTCGCGCCTTGGCCAACGGTGTATTGATGTATGCGCGGCACATCGACCAGCTCGATCAATTGGGCGACCTGGTAGCCAAGATCATCAACAAGCACGTGGCCCTGCAAATCCTCCCGGAACATTACCCGATCGTCGGTAGCTGCCTGTTGCGAGCAATTTCCGAAGTGCTGGGCGAAGAGATCGCCACGCCCGAAGTGATGAGTGCCTGGGGCGCGGCCTACGGTCAATTGGCCGAGATCCTGATCGGCGCCGAAGCCAGCATCTACGACCAGAAAGCACAGGCGCCGGGCGGCTGGCGTGGTGCGCGGGAGTTCATCGTGGCGGCCAAGGTCGAGGAGAGCGCGGAAATCATCTCGTTTTACTTCGAACCGGCGGACAAGGGCCCGATTCTCGCGGCAGAGCCTGGCCAGTACATCGGCATGAAACTGATCCTCGATGGCGAAGAAATTCGACGTAACTATTCGCTGTCGGCGCTGGCCAACAAGGGCCAGTACCGCATCAGCGTCAAGCGCGAAACCGGTGGCCGCGCTTCCAACCATTTACACGATCAACTGCACGTCGGCGCGAGCATCCTGCTGTTCCCGCCAGCGGGCGATTTCACCCTGACCGCCAGCGACAAACCGCTGGTGCTGATCAGTGGCGGCGTCGGCATCACCCCGACGCTGGCGATGCTCGAAGCGGCGTTGGCGACCGAGCGGCCAGTGCACTTTATCCACTGCGCGCGCAACGGCAGCGTGCATGCTTTCCGTGACTGGATCGATGGCCTGGCCGAGCGTCATCCGCAGCTCAAGCGTTTTTACTGCTACGCCGAAGACGATGGTGTCAGCCCGGCGGCGGACAAGGTTGGCCTGTTGAGCCAGGCGCAACTTGGCGAGTGGTTGCCGGAACAGCGTGACGTGGATGCGTACTTCCTGGGACCTAAGGGCTTCATGGCGGCGATCAAACGTCACCTCAAGGCCTTGGGTGTGCCAGAGAAGCAGAGCCGTTACGAGTTCTTCGGGCCGGCTGCCGCACTGGAATAACTGTCTGGGCGGTTCCCGAGGGCCGGGTCGGTGTTTCGCTTGTTTGCGAAGCACCGACCCGGCCTTTTTTGCATTTGGCTAGCACCCGACCAGAGGCCGGGTATGAGGCTGCCTACCTGATTGACGGAAAATACATAAAAGTCCAGTATGGAATTCTAAGTACAAAAAAGGTTTTCCCCCGTTTCAGCTTCTTCTGTCTTGCCAAACCAACAACAACCCGCGAGAGAACGAATATGAAGAAATTCCCCCTCATCACCGGTCTGGCCATGAGCCTGTTGGCGTGCAGTAGCCTGTTCGCCGCCGAGAAAAACCTGCGCATCGGCATCGAAGCGGCTTATCCGCCGTTCGCGTCCAAAACCCAGGAAGGCAAGATAGTCGGTTTCGACTACGAGATCGGCAATGCCCTGTGCGCGCAGATGAAGGTCACGTGTGAGTGGGTCGAAGGCGAGTTCGACGGTCTGATTCCTTCCCTGAAGGTGAAGAAAATCGACATGGCGCTGTCGTCCATGACCATTAACGAAGACCGTAAGAAATCGGTGGATTTCACTCACAAGTATTACTTCACCTCATCGCGTCTGGTGATGAAGGACGGTGCAGTGGTGGATGATCAGTACGCCAGCCTCAAGGGCAAGAATGTCGGCGTGCAGCGTGCAACCACCACCGACCGTTATGCCACCGAGGTTTTCGAGCCCAAGGGCATCAACGTGAAGCGCTACGGCAACAACGAAGAAATCTACATGGATCTGGCAGCCGGTCGCCTCGATGCGATTTTTGCCGACACCATCCCGTTGAGTGATTTCCTGGCGATGCCGCGTGGCGCCGGTTACGCTTTTGTCGGGCCGGAACTCAAGGATCCGAAATACGTGGGCGAGGGCGCCGGGATTGCTGTGCGCAAGGGCAACACGCAGTTGGTGGCGGATCTGAACAAGGCGATCGACGAGATTCGCGCCAATGGCGAGTATCAGAAGATTTCGCAGAAGTATTTCAAGTCTGACATCTACGGCGACTGATTAATCGCCATCGCGGGCAAGCCCGCTCCCACAGGTTCTGCGGTGTACTCATGTTTTGTGCACGACACGGACACTGTGGGAGAGGGCTTGCCCGCGATGCGGCCGGAACAGTCACTACAAATCTCCCACAGGTTCTGCGGTGTACTCATGTTTTGTGTACGAAACGGACCCTGTGGGAGAGGGCTTGCCCGCGATGCGGCCGGAACAGTCACTACAAATTTTTAGCCCTTCAATTCCTTCAAATGCTTGTACACCGTCGCCCGCCCCATGTTCAGCACATTGGCCACATAGTTGGAGGCGCTTTTACCTTTGAAGGCGCCTTCGGCGTGCAGCGCCAGCACCAGTTCGCGTTTGTGGTCGCGGGTCAGCACATTCAGGCTCAGTTGACGCTCGCGCAGCCAGGCGTGCAGAAAGGTGTTGATCCGTTCCTGCCAGTCATCGCGAAACAGTGAGTCCGGTTGCGGGATCAGCTTGGTCGGCGACAGGAACAAATCCAGCGCCGCTTTCGCGTTTTCGAACAACGAGATATTCAGGTTGATGCACAGCACCGCCAGCGGACGACCCTTGCTGTCGCGCAGTACGCTGCTGAGACTGCGAATCTTCTGGCCGTCCCAATTGAGCTTTTCATACGGCCCGATGTTTCGTTCGCTGACGTCTTCGCTGAGCATGTCTTCCAGCGACGAGTCATCGCCGATTTCCCGTTTGGACAGGTTGTTGGCGATGTAATCGACCTTTTGCGTGCGCAGGTCGTGCAGCACCACCTCGGCGTGAGGGAAGAACAACGTGGCGATCGCATCGGCAATCGCGCGGAAGTTGTCCATGGACGTAGCGTCCAGGGCCGAGTCTTTTTCAGGTGCGTTCATACAGTGGAACTCCAGGCAGCGTCAGCGCCCCGTTAAAAAAGGGGCACTGGAAGTTTGCCGCAATCGTGTGGACACGTCACCTGAGGGGGCAGGATCAGGATCAGCCCAGGCGGGCGGGGGAGAGCATCTCGGCGTCCAGGCCGAAACGGGTGAGCTGTTCGGGCAAGGCTTCACCGCGTACCAGGGCGGCGCTGGCCTGGCCCATGGCTGGCGACGTCTGGATGCCGTAGCCGCCTTGCGCCGCGACCCAGAACAGCCCCGGTACCTGCTGATCGAAGCCGGACAGCAAGTCCCCGTCGCGCACGAAACTGCGCAGGCCTGCCCAGGTGCGGGTCGGGCGGCGGATGGTCAGGGTGGTGGCTTCTTCTATCTGGTAAATGCCCATGGCGATGTCCAGCTCTTCGGGCTGCACGTCGTGGGGTTCTACCGGGTCGGCGTTGGCCGGTGAGCCGAGGAACATGCCGGCGTCGGGCTTCATATAGAAGGATTCGTCGAGGCTGACCAGCATTGGCCAGTCATGGATATCCAAGCCCTCGGGGCCGGCAAAGATAAAGGCTGCCCGGCGCTTGGGTTGCAAACCCAGCGGCTTGGCGCCGGCCAGCTCGCCAATCTTGTCGGCCCAGGCACCGGCGGCGTTGATGATGATTGGAGCGCTGAAGGTCTGAGTGTTGGTTTGCACTTGCCACTGCCCTTCGGCATCACGGGTCAGGTTCAGCACTTCGCTGTCGGTATGAACTTCACCTTTATTGCGCCGGATACCGCGCAGATAGCCCTGATGCAGAGCGTCGGTGTCGATGTCGCTGGCGGTCGGGTCGTAGATCGCGCCATGGACTTTTTCCCGACGCAGGATCGGCAGGCGCGCACACGCTTCGTCGGCGCTCAGCCGCTGCATTTGCGGCACCGTGGCTTTGGCGCTCAGGTATTGATTGCTCAGCTCGGCCGGATCGCCGGTGAAGTCGACAGTCATCTCGCCACGTGGGGTCAGCAGCGGGTGTTCGCAGAAACCGGGCGGCGGTGCGTCGAAGAAGTCGCGGCTGGCCTGGGTCAATGCCCGAACCTGCGGCGTGCCATAGGCGGCGGTGAACAGCGCCGCCGAGCGTCCGGTAGAGTGATAGGCCGGATGGGATTCGCGCTCGAGCACAATCACCCGCCCGTGCTGCGACAGCCAGAAACCGGTGGAAGCGCCGGCAATCCCGCCGCCGATGATGATGAAATCTGCCTGGCTCATGAACGTCTCCTGTGGGGCGCAAATGCCATGGTTATAGATAAACCCTGTGGGAGTCGGGCTTGCCCGCGATGGCATCACCGCGGTGTGCCTGACAGAGCGCGGCGCCTGCATCGCGGGCAAGCCCGCTCCCACAGGGATTGAGGTGCTATTGCTGCAAGCGGTAAAGGGCATTGGCCAGTGCGATGTCTTCCAGGCCCAGGCCGATGGAGCGGAAGAACACAGAGCGGTCGTATTCAGGGCGCTGGACTTTTTCGCTGAGCAAGTCGGGCAGGTCGCCGACAATCGAATGCTTGTCCCAGCCATGCTGCTCACCGGCGATCAGCATCTCGCCGGCCGAGCCTGGGGTGGTTTGACGATAGTCACAGAACACCTGCATGTCATTGAGGCTCTGCGGTGGCACTTCATGGGCGCGTGGTGCGTTGGTGCTGATGGAGGTGATCAGCGCCGGCTTGCTCAAAATTGACGGGTCGATCACCGGTCCGGCGGACGAGGTGCAGAGCATAATCACGTCTGCGTCCTGAATCGCGGCTTCGCAACTGTCGGCGAGGGTCAGTCGTGGATCGAGGCTTTTGAGTTGGGCCAGTGCTTCGGGATTCTTGCCATTCAGGCTCGGCGAATAGAGGCTGATACTTTGCCAGTCTCGCAGGTCCTTGACGTAGTACAGGTGCGCCTGGGCCACTTTACCGCTGCCGATGATCGCCAGGCGCTGGGCCTTCAACGGCGCGAGGGCATCGACCGCCACCGCCGTGGTCGCTGCGGTGCGTGCGGTGGTCAGCTCACCAGCATCGCACAGCAGCAACGGCTGGCCGGTCTGCATCGACATCAGCAGCGTCCAGGCGGTTACCAGCGGACCTTGCTCGCGCACGATGTAAGGCGACGTCTTGACGCCGTATACCCCGTCTTCGGCCAGCACACCCAGGTAATTGATGAAGTCCCCGGCACCTTGCGGGAATTCCACCAGCTGTTGCGCGGGTTGTACGGCTTGCCCGGCGGCCAGGTCGCGGAACAGCTTGCGCAGAATCTGCGGCACATCAACTTGCGCCAGCAGTTCGCGGGCCTGAGGTTGGGTGATCACGTAAGGCGTGCTGGGCATGGTCGGCTCCGGGCGCTGAAAGTAAACTAATTTGTCCATTATGGACTTTTAGTTGTCTCTAGCAAGTCCTGTTGAAAAAAGCCGGACGAAAAAAAAGCGCAGTCCGTTTCCGGCTGCGCCTCTTTCTGAAAGGCCCTGGTTACGGGCGCTTGCGCTCAACCGCCCGCAGCAGATGCGTCGGTGGCGTTTCACAACTGATCTTGCGACCCAGCAACGCCTCGATGGACGGTAGCTGGTAGGAGTCATCTTCACCGGCAAAACTGATGGACACGCCATCCGCGCCAGCACGGCCAGTACGACCGATGCGGTGCACGTAGTCGTCCGGGACTTCCGGCAGGGTGAAGTTGATCACGTGGCTGATGCCGTCGATGTGAATGCCGCGACCGGCCACATCGGTGGCCACCAGCACGCGGATCTTGCCTTCGCGGAAACCTTCCAGGGTCTTGATGCGCTTGTGCTGCGGCACATCGCCAGACAATTGCGCCGCGTTGACGCCATCGCGTACCAGGCGTTCTTCGATGCGCCGCACTTCGTCCTTGCGGTTGGCGAAGACCATCACCCGCTCCCAGCCGTTATCGTTGACCAGGTTGTAGAGAAGTTTGTATTTGTCGGCACCGGCCACCGCGTAGATGTGTTGCTCGACGTTTTCGCTGGCCACGTTCTGCGCTTCGATCTCGACGATCGACGGGTCGGTGGTCCATTGCTTGGCGAGGTTCATCACGTCTTCGGTGAAGGTTGCGGAGAACAGCAGCGTCTGACGCTCGTTCTTCGGCGGAGTCTGGCGAATGATCTGACGCACTTGTGGGATGAAACCCATGTCGAGCATCCGGTCGGCTTCGTCCAGCACCATCACTTCGACCATGTCCAGGTGCACATCGCCGCGCTGGTTGAAGTCGAGCAAACGGCCCGGAGTGGCCACCAGGATGTCGCAGTGACGGGCTTCGAGGTGCTTGAGTTGCTTATCGAAGTCCATGCCGCCGACAAATGTCATGACGTTGAGGCCGGTGTACTTGGTCAGGTCGGCGGCGTCCTTGGCGATCTGCACCACCAGTTCCCGGGTCGGGGCGATGATCAGCGCCCGTGGTTCACCCATGTAGCGTTCTTTGGGCGGCGGGGTTTGCAGCAGCTGAGTGATGATCGAAATCAGGAACGCGGCGGTTTTGCCGGTGCCGGTCTGGGCGCGACCGATGGCGTCTTTGCCCGCGAGGGTGAAGCCAAGCACCTGTGCCTGGATCGGCGTGCAGTACGGAAAGCCCAGGTCCTGAATGGCGTGCATCAGTTCGGGGGCGAGTTTGAAATCGTGGAAGCGGGTTTTGCCTTCCTGGGGTTCGACGACGAAGTCTTCGAGTTTCCAGGGAATAACCGGCGCTTTTGGCTTTGGTTCGCGACGCGGTTTTGCCGGTTTCGGGGCTTCGCTGCGCGGCTGCTCAGAGGCGATGGCCGGGGCTGCGGGGGCGGTCGGTGTGGTCACCGGCTCGTGCTTCGGTGCCGCTACGGTTGCGGTCCGGCCAGGCTGACTACCGTCGGTGCGGTGGCTGGGAGTATGAGAAGGAGCGCTGGAGACTGGCGCGAGCTGCTCAGTCTCGCTTTTACCGAACATTTTCTTGAGTGCTTTGAGCACGGTCATCTCATCAATTGGTTAAGGAATATACGCCGGCCAGTGTAATGCAAGAATCGGGCGCGGCGTAGTGCGATGGATCAATGGGTAGCTTTTAGCGCAAACGCTCGGCGAGCCAGACACCAATGTCGCGAATTTCTTCGGGTAACACTTCGTGGCCCATTGGGTATTCCTGCCATGTCACGGTGACACCATGCTGCTTCAAATACTCGTAGGCGGTCCGGCCCATGGAGTTTTGCACGACGTCATCATACTGACCATGCAACGACAGCACGGGAATACGCTGTTGGCTGGCGGAAAGCTCCAGTTCATCGCTGAAGGTCGGGGCATAAGTCGAGAGCGCAAGTACGCCGCCCAACGGTCCCTGCCATTTCAGGAAGGCTGTGTGCAATACCACGGCACCGCCTTGGGAAAAACCGGCGAGAAAGATCCGCGAGGCGTCTATTCCGCTGGCCTTCTGCACTTCAATCAAATCCACGACCCGTTGCGCGGACTCCTCCAACTGCTCGCGACTGATGGCGCGTGCCGGGCTCATGGCCAATATGTCGTACCAGCTTGGCATCTCGTAGCCACCGTTGATGGTGACGGCGCGAGTCGGGGCCTGGGGCAAAACGAAACGGGTGGTGAGCAGGTTTTCCTGTAACGCTTCGGCGACCGGCAAAAAGTCGTAGCGGTCGGCACCCAGCCCGTGCAGCCAGATTACGCAGGCGTCTGCGGGCTTGACGGGGTGAAGAATCAGGGGCTCGGTCATGTCTGCTCCATTGTTGTGCATGCGCGCTCATTAAGTGCGAGGTTGAAGTGCGCGATGGGTTGATCAGTTAAGAAGATGTCGCACGGTTGCAAGTTTTGCTATTGACCTTGCGCTGAATCGCTTTAGCGAGCGGTCTGGTACGGGCTTTGCTATGGGAGATCCTGTGCAACCAATCTCATGCCTGGCGGTAACACTATCAGTGTACGGCTGGTCGTGGGATAGCAAAGAATCCGGTGATGGATGTTCGCCAAAGGCCGCTACGGGCTTCGCGAACGTGAAAGGGCTACCGCCCGTTCGGCCGATTGGTGAGAAGGGAGTTATCCATGACGTGGATTTTCTCCTACTAGACTCATAGCGACGGTCCTGCGTCGGTTGACCCTAAAAAAAGCCAACACGGGTCAACAACGCCTCATAAGGGTGCGACAGGGCTCAAGCTCCGACACAACAAGAGCAAAACTGGAGGTTTGAATGAAGTTATTGAAATCCACCCTGGCCATCGTGACTGCAGCCGCAGTGCTCGGTGTCAGTGGGTTCGCTCAGGCGGGTGCAACCCTGGATGCAGTGCAGAAGAAAGGTTTCGTACAGTGTGGCGTGAGTGACGGTCTGCCGGGCTTCTCGGTTCCGGACTCCACCGGCAAGATCGTCGGCATCGACGCTGACTTCTGCCGTGCTGTGGCCGCTGCCGTTTTCGGCGATGCGACCAAGGTCAAATTCAGCCAGTTGAACGCCAAAGAGCGCTTCACCGCGCTGCAGTCCGGTGAAATCGACATTCTGTCGCGTAACACCACCATGACCAGTTCCCGTGACGCGGGCATGGGCCTGAAGTTTCCTGGCTTCATCACTTACTACGACGGCATCGGCTTCCTGGTAAACAACAAGCTGGGCGTCAAGAGCGCCAAAGAGCTGGATGGCGCGACCATCTGCATCCAGGCCGGTACCACCACCGAGCTGAACGTTTCCGACTACTTCCGCGGCAATGGTCTGAAGTACACCCCGATCACTTTCGACACCTCCGATGAAAGCGCCAAGTCGCTGGAATCCGGTCGTTGCGACGTGCTGACCTCCGACAAGTCCCAGCTGTTCGCCCAGCGCAGCAAGCTGGCCTCGCCGAAGGACTACGTGGTTCTGCCAGAAACCATCTCCAAAGAGCCACTGGGCCCGGTCGTGCGTAATGGCGACGACGAGTGGCTGGCCATCGTGCGCTGGACTGGTTACGCCATGCTCAACGCTGAAGAAGCAGGCATCACTTCGGCGAACGTCGAAGCCGAAGCCAAAGCCACCAAGAACCCGGACGTCGCTCGTCTGCTGGGCTCTGACGGCGAGTACGGCAAAGACTTGAAAGTGAAGAAAGACTGGGTCGTGCAGATCGTCAAGCAAGTCGGTAACTACGGCGAAGTGTTCGAGAAGAACCTCGGCAAGAAAACTCCGCTGGAAATCGACCGCGGGCTGAACGCCCTGTGGAATGCTGGCGGCATTCAATACGCACCACCAGTGCGCTGATGGTTCTATCACCCGGCGGGCCAACCGCCGGGTGATGTTCTGTTCCATTATTTCCGGGGCACTTCATGCAAAATTCAATCGGCGCACCAAAGCAGAGGCTCAGCCTCAGCGATCCACGAGTGCGTGCGTGGGTATTCCAGATCATCACCATTGTGGCGGTGGTCTCGCTGGGCTGGTTTTTGTTCGATAACACGCAAACCAACCTCCAGCACCGGGGCATCACCTCGGGTTTCGACTTCCTTGAGCGCAGTGCCGGTTTCGGCATCGCTCAGCACCTGATCGACTACACCGAATCGGACAGCTATGCCCGGGTGTTTGTCATCGGCCTGCTCAACACCCTGCTGGTCACCTTTATCGGTGTGATCCTGGCGACGATCCTTGGTTTCATCGTCGGTGTGGCGCGGCTGTCGAAGAACTGGATCATTGCCAAACTGGCAACGGTTTATGTCGAAGTCTTCCGTAACATTCCGCCGCTGCTGCAAATCCTGTTCTGGTACTTCGCGGTGTTCCTGACCATGCCAGGGCCACGCAACAGCCATAACTTCGGCGACACCTTTTTTGTCAGCAGCCGCGGGCTCAACATGCCGGCAGCGTTGACTGCGGATGGTTTCTGGCCGTTTGTGGCGAGCATCGTCGTGGCCATTGTCGCGATCGTGCTGATGTGCCGCTGGGCCAACAAGCGTTTCGAAGCGACCGGCGTACCGTTCCACAAATTCTGGGTCGGCCTGGCGCTGTTCCTGGTGATACCTGCGTTGTGCGCCTTGATCTTCGGCGCGCCGCTGCATTGGGAAATGCCACAGCTGCAAGGTTTCAACTTTGTAGGTGGCTGGGTATTGATCCCGGAACTGCTGGCGCTGACCCTGGCGCTGACCGTGTACACCGCGGCGTTCATCGCCGAAATCGTGCGTTCGGGCATCAAGTCGGTCAGCCATGGCCAGACCGAAGCGGCGCACTCGTTGGGATTGCGCAACGGTCCGACCCTGCGCAAGGTGATCATCCCGCAAGCTCTGCGCGTGATCATTCCACCGCTGACCAGCCAATACCTCAACCTGGCGAAAAACTCCTCGCTGGCGGCCGGTATCGGTTATCCGGAGATGGTGTCGTTGTTTGCCGGTACGGTGCTGAACCAGACCGGGCAGGCAATCGAAGTCATTGCCATCACCATGAGCGTGTACCTGGCGATCAGTATCAGCATTTCCCTGCTGATGAACTGGTACAACAAGCGCATTGCGCTGATCGAGCGGTAAGGAAAAGCGCATGACGACTCATACTTTCAAACCCGACATGCCACCACCGAGCAGTAGCATCGGTATCGTGGCGTGGATGCGGGCGCACATGTTCTCCAGCTGGATCAACACCCTGCTGACGCTGTTCGCGTTCTATCTGATTTACCTGATAGTCCCCCCTATCGTGAGCTGGGCGATTCTCGATGCCAACTGGGTCGGTACCACCCGCGCCGACTGCACCAAGGAGGGCGCCTGCTGGGTGTTCATCCAGCAGCGCTTCGGCCAGTTCATGTATGGCTACTACCCGACAGGCCTGCGCTGGCGCGTGGACCTGACCGTATGGTTGGCGGTGATTGGCGTGGCGCCGTTGTTCATCGCACGTGTTCCGCACAAGGCAATCTACGGCCTGAGCTTTCTGGTGCTCTATCCGATCATTTCCTACACCTTGTTGCACGGTGGCTGGTTTGGTCTGACCGAAGTGCCGACCAGCCAGTGGGGCGGCCTGATGCTGACCCTGGTGATCGCTACCGTTGGTATCGTCGGCGCATTGCCGCTGGGTATCGTGCTGGCCCTGGGCCGTCGTTCGAACATGCCGGCGATTCGCGTGGTCTGCGTGACCTTCATCGAATTCTGGCGCGGCGTGCCGTTGATCACGGTGCTGTTCATGTCTTCGGTGATGTTGCCGTTGTTCCTGCCCGAAGGCATGAACTTCGACAAACTGCTGCGGGCGCTGATCGGCGTGATCCTGTTCCAGTCGGCCTACATCGCTGAAGTGGTGCGTGGCGGTCTGCAAGCGATCCCCAAAGGTCAGTACGAAGCGGCTGCAGCGATGGGCCTGGGTTACTGGCGCAGCATGGGTCTGGTGATTCTGCCGCAAGCCCTGAAGCTGGTGATCCCTGGCATCGTCAACACCTTCATTGCGCTGTTCAAGGACACGAGCCTGGTGATCATCATCGGCCTGTTCGACTTGCTCAACAGCGTCAAGCAAGCCGCCGCCGACCCGAAATGGCTGGGCATGGCCACTGAAGGCTATGTGTTCGCGGCCCTGGTGTTCTGGATTTTCTGTTTTGGTATGTCCCGCTATTCCATGCATTTGGAACGCAAGCTGGACACTGGCCACAAGCGTTAGGAGTTTTGTGATGAGTGAAGCGATCAAAAAGCCTGTGAGCCCTGAAGGCATTATTCAGATGCAGGGCGTAAACAAGTGGTACGGCCAGTTCCACGTGTTGAAAGACATCAACCTGAACGTCAAGCAAGGCGAGCGTATCGTTTTGTGCGGCCCATCGGGTTCCGGCAAATCCACCACCATCCGTTGCCTCAATCGTCTGGAAGAACACCAGCAGGGGCGCATCGTGGTCGATGGCGTGGAACTGACCAACGACCTCAAGCAGATCGAAGCGATCCGCCGTGAAGTCGGCATGGTGTTCCAGCACTTCAACCTGTTCCCGCACCTGACCATCCTGCAGAACTGCACCCTGGCGCCGATGTGGGTACGCAAGATGCCCAAGCGCAAGGCTGAAGAAATCGCCATGCACTACTTGGAGCGCGTACGCATTCCGGAGCAGGCGCATAAATACCCGGGGCAACTGTCCGGCGGTCAGCAACAGCGTGTGGCGATTGCCCGCGCCTTGTGCATGAAACCGAAAATCATGCTGTTCGACGAACCGACTTCGGCACTCGACCCAGAGATGGTGAAAGAGGTTCTGGACACCATGATCGGCCTGGCCGAAGACGGCATGACCATGCTCTGCGTAACCCACGAAATGGGCTTCGCCCGTACCGTGGCCAACCGCGTGATCTTCATGGACAAGGGTGAAATCGTCGAACAGGCCGCGCCGAACGACTTCTTCGACAACCCGCAGAATGAGCGTACGAAGCTGTTCTTGAGCCAGATCCTGCATTGATCGACGCCAGGCAGTGAAATAGACCCGGACTATGTTCCGGGTTTATTTTTGGTGCGACCAGCATGACGCAATCTTGTGGGTGAAAGACCTGCCGAGAGCTGACCGCAGCCAACCCACATTCAGTTCTGCGTTTCCTTGCGTTCAAGCGCCAGATGCACCGCTCGAAGTGCATTGAGACGACCGTATCCGTAGTAATGACTATGGCCGCTCCGGTCGTATTGACCGAGCGGGCCATCGTCGGCATGGCCGATCTTGTCGCAACAATCGGCCAGGATCTGTCGGACAGATTCGCGATCCAGTAATGGGTTGACCCCCAGAACCAGCGCTGCCACGCCTGCCGCCCCCGGGCAGGCGCTGGAGGTGCCGCTGAACGATTCGGTGTAGGCCGCATTGTTTGGGGCGGCAAACTTGCCGCTCAAATCCGTGGTGCGAATGCCTCGAGTTTGCGGCATTGAAGTGGCGGGTTGGAATTTTGGGTCCGGGTGAGATTGATCGCCGCTGGGAAAGCAGCACCAGAGCGCTTTTCCGTAGTCGCTGTAGGCACTGCGTCGGTTTTGGTCATTGCAGGCACCGACGGCAATGACCAAGGGATGGCTGGAGTACCCATCGTTATCCACGCTCTCGTTACCGTTGCCGGCACCAAAAAAGATGAGGCATCCTTTTCCATTGCGGCCCTTGGTCGCGGCGTACTCGATGGCCAGTCGCGTGCTGGCGGCAAGCGGAAAAACCTGCGTGTGCCGAGGATCGGTAGGGTCAGCCCAATGCCCTTCGGCCGGGCCCCAGCTGCAGGAAATGATGTCGGCGCCCTGGTCGGCTGCCCAGAAAAACGCGTCCGCTTCAGCCCGTGCGCCCAACGGCTTGGTGAGCTTTAACGGCATGAGGCTGGCCCGAGGAGCAACGCCGCTGGCGCCGATTTCACCATTGGCGCAAGCGACACCGGCGGCTGCCGTTCCGTGGCGCTCAAGGTCGTTTTTCGGACGTGGACCTTGCCTGGCATTGCGCCGGTCAAAGTTTTGCGCCCCGATGACTTTGCCGAATCCGGCGAATTCAGGGTGGTCGATATCAAAGGCATCATCGATGACTGCGATTACGACCCCTTCACCCTGGGCCAGGTCATGGGCCGCTTCGACATTGGCACTGGCATCAATCTGGACGTGATAGGTCACGGTGGTTTTTTTCAGGTGCCATTGATTGTCGTGGATCGCCCGACGTTGTCCCTGGCGCAACATTTCCGGGTGGCAGTAATCGATATCCTCACGTTTTAGCAGTTCAAGTGCGAATGAGCACACGTCAGTGCCGCGGCAATTCTTGTGTTGGACGAAGAAGGCGTTCGCCGCGTAGGGAACCTGCTGTTTGATGGTCAGACCCAGCTCATCGAGTATGACCTGGCACTGTGTCGGGGTGAGTAGATCAACAAACTTAAGAAAAATATTCTCGGTGTAAAGAACGGGCTCTTGAGTATGAGGATCGACGAGCACGCTTGCGGCGAAACGCACGTCCGGCAATTCCCGCAGCAAAGCCTTGCATCGGGATACATCCGAATCTTGCGGCAGTTTGAAGACCTGCACGTCGGCGTCCTCAATGTGCAGTAACAGCTGACCGCCACCCAGTGCTTGATCGGCTTTTTCGCAGCACAGGGTTGCAGCGAGACTTTTCCCCGCCCGGCTGCGTACGGCGAGCAGGTCCTGACTTTTCTTCAAAAAAAAAGAGCGGCCACCCTTCTTGCCGAAATTGACTTCTTCCATGTGCTTTTCTCTTCCTTCTATTCAAGTGCGGGCGAAAATGCCCGCGAATCAACATCGTGAAGTCTGACGCTCGTAGGTTCCGAGGGATGTCAGCTCATTCTTGCGAGGGGGGTGGGAAATCACTCCGCGTGCGAAGGTTTTCTGCCACTTGCACAGTAGGTTCTAGGAAAAACCTCCGAGAAAAGTGCCTTGAAGCTGCGACCGCTCTGGTAGGGCAGGTTGTCCTCTCAAACGAAGCTGACTAACATGTCAGAAAATTCATCCTATGATTGGATGAAAGGGCGAATCTTATGTCAGACATTTCTCCATTAATTAAGCGATCCCTGGTCGATCAGGCTCTGGACCAGTTACGCCTGCGCATCACCGAAGGCGTCTGGACGGTCGGCCAGCGTTTGCCCACCGAGCCGGAACTGGCGACTGAGCTGGGCATCAGCCGCAACACCGTGCGCGAAGCCATGCGCGTGTTGGCGTTTTCCGGGTTGATCGAGATTCGCCAGGGCGACGGCAGCTATCTGCGGGCGGTGATTGATCCGCTGGACACCATGAAGGCGCTTTCCCGATGCACTCAGGAACAGGCTCGGGAAACCCGGCACATTCTGGAAGTCGAAGCCATCGGCCTCGCGGCGTTACGCCGCACTGAGGAAGACCTGGTGGCATTGCGCGAAGCGCTAGGCGTCAGCGGCAGTCACTACCACGGCGATCTCGACACCTACATCGCTTGCGATCTGGTGTTTCACCGTCGACTGGTGGATGCGGCGCATAACCCGACCCTCAGCGAGTTGTATCGCTATTTCTCCAGCATCGTCGGCGCGCACTTGCGCCAGACCCTGAACATCTCACCCCGACGCCAATCGGTGTTCGACCTTCATGTCGAACTGCTCGATGCCGTCGAGCAACGCGACCCGGAACGGGCAAAAGCCTTGTCGAGGCAGTTGATCAATGAACCTTGAAACCGAGAACCCCATGCCCACCCAGCAGGCCAGCAACAGCAGCATCACTGAGCTCAAGCGTACGGCGGAGCTCGATGAGCTATTGATCGACGCCGAAGCCGATGACGAACAGGTTCAGCAAACTCACCCGGTCCTGCGGCGACCGTGGTTGTTGTTGCTCGGCCTGATTCTGGTGGCGCTGAACCTGCGTCCGGCGTTGTCGAGCATGGCGCCGATGCTCAGCGAGGTCTCGAAGACACTGGGGCTATCGGCTGCTCATGCCGGTTTGCTGACGACCTTGCCGGTACTTTGCCTCGGTTTGTTCGCGCCGTTGGCACCGGTGCTGGCGCGACGTTTTGGGGCCGAGCGGGTGGTGTTGGGGATTCTTCTGATGCTGGCCGGCGGGATCATTTTGCGCAGTTCGTTCGGCGAGATCGGTCTGTTCGCCGGCAGCGTGTTGGCCGGCGCCAGCATTGGGGTGATCGGCGTGCTGCTGCCCGGCATTGTCAAACGCGACTTCCCGAAACAGGCCGGCACCATGACCGGCGTCTACACCATGGCCCTATGCCTGGGGGCGGCCATGGCAGCTGGGGCGACCGTGCCGTTGAGTGAACATTTCGACAAGAGCTGGGCCATGGGCCTGGGCTTCTGGGTAGTTCCAGCACTGGTCGCGGCGATGTTCTGGCTGCCGCAAGTCGGCCAGAAACACGGCGCGCACCACGTTGCCTATCGGGTCCGAGGTCTGCTGCGTGATCCACTGGCCTGGCAAGTGACCTTGTACATGGGCCTGCAATCGTCTTTGGCCTACATCGTGTTTGGCTGGCTACCGTCGATTCTGATCGGCCGCGGGCTGACGCCAACCCAGGCCGGTCTGGTGTTGTCGGGTTCGGTGATTGTCCAGTTGATCAGCTCGCTGGCAGCACCCTGGCTGGCGACGCGCGGCAAGGATCAGCGGCTGGCGATCGTGATCGTCATGGTAATGACGCTCGGCGGTTTGTTCGGTTGCCTTTATGCACCGATCAACGGCCTATGGGGCTGGGCGATCCTGCTGGGGTTGGGGCAGGGCGCTACGTTCAGCCTGGCGTTGACCCTGATCGTGCTGCGCTCGCGGGATGCCCATGTCGCGGCCAACCTGTCGAGCATGGCCCAAGGCTTCGGTTACACCCTGGCGTCCATGGGACCGTTCGCGGTCGGCGTGGTACATGACTGGACCGGCGGCTGGAGCGCCCTGGGCTGGATTTTCGGTGTCATCGGCCTCAGCGCGATCATCGCCGGCCTCGGTGCCGGGCGTTCGCTGTACGTGCAGGTCGAAAGCGAAAAGATCTGATTCGCGCACACCGTCGGTATTCGGAGTGCGAATGCTGATGGTGTTTCGTCCGTTTGCAGATTATCGTGCTGGCAATCTGCCTATTCTCCGGAGTCTGTCTATGAGTGATGCCCATAACGCCTTGATCACCCGGTTCTACCAAGCCTTCCAGCGGCTGGATGCCGAGGCCATGAGCGCTTGCTACACCGACGATGTGGTGTTCAGTGATCCGGCGTTCGGCGAACTGCGTGGGCGCGATGCCGGCGACATGTGGCGCATGCTCACCACGCGGGCCAAGGACTTCTCCCTGACCTTCGATAACGTGCGCAGCGATGAGCGTACGGGCGGTGCCCATTGGGTCGCGACCTACCTGTTCAGTCAGACCGGCAATGCCGTGGTCAACGACATCCAGGCGCGCTTCGTGTTTCGCGACGGCAAGATCTGCGAGCACCACGACAACTTTGATCTGTGGCGCTGGTCCCGTCAGGCGCTGGGTTTCAAAGGGCTGTTGTTGGGCTGGACGCCAGTGGTGAAAAACGCCGTGCGCGCTCAGGCCTTGAAGGGGCTGAAGGCATTTCAGGCCAGTCGCTGATAAGATCGCGGCTTGTTTCCTACAAGCCTTGATCGTCACGTGAACACCTCGAGCGAATCTTCCGTCATTGCCGCCGAACCGCCGCTGCCCGTCAGCAAACCCTGGTTCGTCTACCTCGTTCGCGCGGCCAATGGTTCGCTCTACTGCGGGATCAGCGACGATCCCGTCCGCCGCTTCGCTACTCACCAAAGTGGCAAAGGCGCGCGCTTCTTCCTGTCCAGCCCGGCCGTGGCACTGGTCTACACCGAAATCTGCCGTGACAAAAGCGAAGCACTGCGCCAGGAACGCTTGATCAAAAAACTCAAGAAAAGCGCCAAGGAATGTCTGGTGGCGAGCGCTATGTCATCGGTGTAGGTCATTTGTCTTCGGCGGTGTCAGCTCTTTCTGAAAATGCCCATTAAGCTACTGATCCGCAATTGTTGTCTGTAGAGTGAGCGTCGTGGCACACCGCCACTTACGTCATTAAGGACAGTCGATGTATCACTACAAAATGGTTCAGGTGCCACCTAACATTCAGGTTCAGGCCAGCAAGGAAAAGGGTAACGAAGCTGCTGTTTACTTGCAGAGCATTGCCAACAAGCAGGCCGATGAGGGTTGGGAATTTTACCGGATCGACACTATTGGTGTTCAGGTGAACGCAGGTTGCCTTGATGCGTTGAGGGGCAAGAAGGCCAGTCTCGCCAATTACTACGTCATCACCTTCCGTAAGCCTCGGTGATCACACTTTTTTTGAAGGCTCTAATCCGTCTCTACCAGAGAACCGCCCCTCAGCGATTAAGGGGGGCTTGTCGTTTCCACCCTTCTTGTTCTCACTACGCGCAATTGGCGATTGACAAGCATGGCCCGTGGAAAGGTGTAGCAATGGCGCTCAAGCGGATTGGCCGTTGCCGCATGCCCAATGGTGGAGAAGACTATCCTTGAACGCTTGGTGGATTGTCACCGCGCGGACCAGATACGCAGGGACCGTAAAAGTTGATCCACTTGCGGGAGGCTTTGGCAAGCATGCTACGGTGACCGGATGAGGTAGCAAATGAGTTGACATGCCTGTCATCTTTATCAAGAATGACAACAAGAGCGCGAAATCTGCTGCCTTGCAGGGCTTTAGCAGACGTAGGTACCTCAGCGATGCTGCAACATCGGTGTAAGGTGAGACCTCTTCATCCCATTTCCTGAGGATGCCAATATCAGGATTCAAATTCAAAGGGCAGCCTCACAGCTGCCCTTTTTCTTTGTCTTCGAGAACGTAGCGCTTGTAGAGAAGCTCTCCTTGTCGATGCTTGTTCATGGCTCGCGCTGGGGCATGCATAAAACTCCACATGACGTGCCCATCTCTGACATCCACAACGACAAGCATGTCATTTTTGGCCTCGTAGGCATTGATGAACGCCACGCGGTATGCACCGTTGTCATAAAGTACTCTCCATACTTCGAACGGTCTCCAGTGCATGTCGAACGTAACGTTCACGAGAGTCGGGACGTTTTTCGACAATGTGAGCCAGTTTGTCTCTCATGATCGCCACATTTCCTATCGGGGTCATAATCGTGACTGCCAGCAGGGCTTCATCAATAAATCCGAAGTGAGCCAAGAGGATTTGTAGGGCTCCCTCCTCATCATCAGCCCTCTTCACTTCTTCGATCGGGGCTGAGCGAAGTTCCCTCGTCAGCGTCCTCAGGTCCGGCAATGCAAGATCGATCCAAGTCTGTTGGCCTGTTGCTTCTTTTATCAATGGCGCAACATTCACGAGCATGTGCAGCGATCCTTCGTTGTTTTCATTATTTGTCGCAATGTTACCTTGTGATCAGGGAGGGCTCAGACCGAAGAAAACGTTTTTCCATGTCGAAAGGTAACGACGTTTGCGAGATTGGAGCGCTGGCTACCACTTCAGCCCGAGGGGCCTGGTTGAAGTAGTCCGATAGCCGAGGTGTATGGACACTTGATGGATTGAAAGACGATCAAGTGGAAATGAATGACTTAGAAAACACTGCGGCCTGTGCATTTAAAGGGCTGTAGTCATAATTAAAAATGAGGCTTACGTAATGTCCGAGTTGATTCTTCATCACTACCCGACGTCCCCTTTCGCCGAAAAGGCCCGCCTGCTGCTGGGCTTCAAAGGGCTGTCCTGGCGCTCGGTGAACATCTCGCCAGTGATGCCCAAACCCGATCTGACAGCGCTGACCGGCGGCTACCGCAAGACGCCGGTATTGCAGGTGGGGGCTGATGTCTATTGCGACACCGCGTTGATGGCTCGTCGTCTGGAGCAGGAAAAAGCCTTGCCGGCGTTCTTCCCGGAAGGCCAGGAAATGATCACCGCAACCTTCGCTGCATGGGTTGACTCGGTGGTGTTCCAGCATGCGGTCAGCCTGGTGTTTCAACCTGCATCGGTGGCGGTGCGCTTTGGCAAGTTGTCGCCGGAAGCGATCAAGGGGTTCCTGGCCGATCGCGCCGGTTTGTTCAGCGGTGGCAGCGCTACACGGTTGTCCGCCGAGCAGGCTCGGCATCAGTGGCCAACGATCATGGCGCGTCTGGAGCAGCAGCTTCAGCGCGAACAGGGTGACTTCCTGTTCGGCGAGCCGTCGATTGCCGACTTTGCCCTGGCCCATTCACTGTGGTTCCTCAAAGCAACGCACGTGACGTCACCGTTGGTGGATGCTTATCCGGCCGTGTCGGCATGGTTTGGCCGGGTGATGGGCTTTGGTCATGGCGCGTTCAGCGAGATGACTTCTGAGGAAGCGCTTGAAGTCGCGCGCAACGCCACGCCAGCTGCGTTGCCGGATGAGCAGTTTGATGAGCCGAACGGGTTCGAGGTTGGCCAGCAGGTGGTGGTCGCCGCGACCGATTATGGCGTTGATCCAGTGGCGGGAGAGTTGCTGTTTGCGGGCAGCGAGGAATTGATTTTGCGTCGCGAAGACGAGCGGGTTGGCGTGGTGCATGTGCACTTTCCGCGGTTCGGGTTTCGTATCGAAGCGCAGTAGACGCTAACCACTGATTTTCTGGTCATGCACTAACCTGTGGGAGCTGGCTTGTCGGATCGCCGCACCGCTGCGATGAGGTCAGCCCAGCAATATTGATGTTGCCTGACACTCCGCTATCACAGGCAAGCCAGCTCCCACAAAGGACGGGGTCGGCCTGAAAAGCTATTTCAACGCCGCAAGCACCTTGTCCGGGTCATACCCGCGTATCAACGTTCCGTTCACATCGATCAGCGGAATCCCGCGTCCTCCCAGCGCCTCATAGGCTTTACGCGCCTGGGTATCTTTCTCGATATCGAATTCCTTGTACGCAATGCCCTTCTGATCGAGAAAGCGCCGGGTCAGCTTGCAGTAGCCGCACCATTCGGTGGTGTAGAGCACGACGTTGGCCTTGGCCTGGGTCTGCTCGGACACCACCTGCGAGGGATGAAACACCCGCTCGATCTTGCCCCAGTTCTGGTAAACCACGACCACCAGCAGGATCAGCAGGAATTTTTTCAACACGCCGCCGAGCATCAGTTGCGTCGCTTGAGCTGGTCGGTCAATTGGGTCGGCAGGCCTTTGATGATCAGCGTACCGGCCTCTTCGTCGTATTCGATCTTCGAGCCCAGCAGGTGCGCTTCGAAGCTGATGGATAAGCCCTCGGCGCGGCCGGTGAAGCGGCGGAACTGGTTCAGGGTGCGCTTATCCGCCGGGATCTCAGGCGACAGGCCATAGTCCTTGTTGCGGATGTGATCGTAGAACGCTTTCGGGCGTTCTTCGTCGATCAGCTCGGACAATTCTTCCAGGCCCATGGGCTCGCCCATTTTTGCCTGGCTGCTGGCGTAATCCACCAAGGTCTTGGTCTTCTCGCGTGCGGACTCTTCCGGCAGGTCTTCGCTTTCGACGAAGTCACTGAAGGCCTTGAGCAGGGTGCGGGTTTCGCCGGGGCCGTCGACGCCTTCCTGGCAGCCGATGAAGTCACGGAAGTACTCCGAAACCTTTTTGCCGTTCTTGCCTTTGATGAACGAGATGTACTGCTTGGACTGTTTGTTGTTCTGCCACTCGGAGACGTTGATCCGCGCTGCCAGGTGCAACTGGCCAAGGTCCAGGTGTCGCGAAGGGGTCACGTCCAGCTGATCGGTCACTGCCACGCCTTCGCTGTGGTGCAGCAGGGCGATGGCCAGGTAATCGGTCATGCCCTGCTGGTAATGAGCAAACAGCACGTGGCCGCCCACAGAGAGGTTCGACTCTTCCATCAGCTTCTGCAGATGTTCCACCGCCACTCGGCTGAAGGCTGTGAAGTCCTTACCGCCGTCGAGGTATTCCTTCAGCCAGCCGCTGAACGGATGCGCCCCGGACTCGGCATGGAAGAAACCCCAGGCCTTGCCTTGTTTGGCGTTGTAGCTCTCGTTGAGGTCGGCAAGCATGTACTCGATGGCGCTGGACTCAGCCAGTTCGGAATCGCGGGCATGAAGAACTGCGGGTGTGCCGTCGGGTTTTTTGTCGATCAGGTGGACGATGCAATGACGGATCGGCATGGGCTTCTCGGCTGATTGAAGAGAGGAGGGCGTGCTCCCCCGAAAAAGCGCTCAGTGTACCGCAACCACTGGTTTTGGCGTGGTGCCGGGGGGCAATTTGCAGCTGTCCGCCGGCCCTTATGCAGTTTTTTGCCAATTTAGAGCAATAAAGCTGACCAAATGGGTAGCTAGAGGCGGATATTTCCCCGTCTCTGTGCTAGTTTTGCCCGGTCTTACGCGAAGTCACTGCGTTAAGCGTGCATTCAGCATTTGTCAGGTCGAACCAAACCCTGATTTCGGTATCTATAACCCCGACTCGTCGTGGTTATGGCCGAGGGTGCCAGATCCAGAAGATCGGGCTCGATGGCTGACACTGCACTCTGCAATCCATATGAATTTGATAGGGAAGGAACATTACATGGCTCTTACTAAAGACCAACTGATCGCCGACATCGCTGAAGCTATCGACGCGCCAAAAACCACCGCGCGTAACGCTCTGGACCAACTGGGCCAAATCGTTGCTGATCAGCTGGAAAACGGCGGCGAAATCACCCTGCCAGGTATCGGCAAGCTGAAAGTGACTGAGCGTCCTGCCCGTACCGGCCGCAACCCTTCGACTGGCGCTGCCATCGAAATCGCTGCCAAGAAAGTTATCAAGCTGGTTGTGGCCAAAGGCCTGACCGACGCTGTTAACAAGTAAGACTTGTTAAAAAAAACCGTGCTCCGGAGCAATCCGGGCACGGTTTTTTTGTGTCTGCGATTTAGCGATTGACCTGCAAAACCGCTGAACCAATGTGGGAGCGAGCAAGCCCACTCCCACCGTTGATCTGCGCCGGTCAGTTACTCAGCTTTTACGCGCCCAGCGTTCGCGCCAGACCTGCTGTTCGGATTTGGTCTGGAAGGTCCAGGCGACGAAGCGACTTTGCTTCTGGCCCTGGGACATTTCCACGACCTGGCTTTCCAATACGCCGGCCTTTTTCAGCGCCGTCTGGATCGCCGGCAGGTTTGAGGCTTTCGAGACCAGGGTGCTGAACCAAAGCACCTTGTGTTGAAAGTGCGCGCTTTCGGCGATCAGTTGCGTCACAAACCGTGCTTCGCCACCTTCACACCACAGTTCGGCGGACTGGCCGCCAAAGTTCAGCACCGGCAGTTTGCGTTTCGGGTCGGCGCGGCCCAAGGCGCGCCACTTACGCTCGCTGCCCTTGGTGGCCTCATCCATCGAGGCGTGGAACGGCGGGTTGCACATGGTCAGGTCAAAGCGTTCGCCGGGTTCGAGCAGGCCCAGCAGAATGTGCTTGGGATTGCTTTGCTGGCGCAGCTGGATGGCCTTGTTCAGCCCGTTGGACTGCACGATGGCTTTAGCGGCAGCCACGGCCGTCGGGTCGATTTCCGAGCCGAGGAAGTGCCAGCGGTAGTCGCTGTAGCCGATCAACGGATAGACGCAGTTGGCGCCCATGCCGATATCGAGCACCTTGACCGGCGCACCACGAGGGATCTCGCCGTCGTTGACGCTGGCCAGCAGGTCGGCCAGGAAGTGCACGTAGTCGGCACGGCCCGGAACTGGCGGGCACAGGTAATCGGCCGGGATGTCCCAATGGGCGATGCCGTAGAACGACTTGAGCAGCGCCCGGTTGAACACCCGAACCGCGTCCGGGCTGGCGAAGTCGATGCTTTCCTTGCCATACGGGTTGATGATCACGAACTGCGCCAGTTCCGGCGTTGTTTTGATCAGCGCCGGGAAGTCATAACGACCCTGGTGGCGATTGCGCGGATGCAGGCTTGCTTTCTCGCGGGGTTCCACGGCTTTGGCCGGGGTAGCGGAGTCAGGCTTCTTGCGCGCAGGTCTTGGTGTGCGGGGGGCGTTCATGGGCGTTGTCGATTCGGGTATGGCTAAAAGTGGCGGGTATTGTCCCACATCCAGGCGTTGTGAATGCAATTGTGAAGATCAGCACGAATCCCTGTGGGAGCGGGCTTGCCCGCGATGGCGATCTGTCAGTCACATCAATGTTGAATATGAGGGCCTCATCGCGGGCAAGCCCGCTCCCACAGGGTGTTGTGGTGTTTGTGGGCAAGTGGCGGGCATAAAAAAGGGAGGCCGTTGCGGGCCTCCCTTTTTCATTGCGATTTACCGTTACAGGCTGGCAATCCGCGCATGCTGCTCGGCCAGCTTGCCCAAAGCCTGTTCAGCTTCAGCCAGTTTGGCGCGTTCCTTCTCGATGACTTCGGCCGGGGCCTTGTCGACGAAACCGGCGTTGGACAGCTTGCCGCCGACCCGCTGAACTTCACCCTGCAGACGCAGGATTTCCTTGTCCAGGCGAGCCAGTTCGGCGTCCTTGTCGATCAGGCCGGCCATCGGTACCAGCACTTCCATCTCGCCAACCAGAGCGGTGGCGGACAGCGGTGCTTCTTCGCCAGCCTTCAGAACGGTGATCGATTCCAGACGCGCCAGCTTCTTCAGCAGCGCTTCGTTCTCGGTCAGGCGGCGCTGGTCTTCAGCGCTGACGTTCTTCAGGTAGATCGGCAGTGGCTTGCCCGGACCGATGTTCATTTCGCCACGGATGTTACGCGTGCCGAGCATCAGGCCCTTGAGCCATTCGATATCGTCTTCGGCGCCCTGATCGATGCGTGCTTCGTTGGCCACTGGCCAAGGTTGCAGCATGATCGTCTTGCCTTCGATACCGGCCAGCGGCGCGACGCGCTGCCAGATTTCTTCGGTGATGAACGGCATGAACGGGTGGGCCAGACGCAACGCGACTTCCAGCACTCGAACCAGCGTGCGACGGGTGCCGCGCTGACGTTCAACCGGTGCATTTTCGTCCCACAGCACAGGCTTGGACAGTTCCAGGTACCAGTCGCAATACTGGTTCCAGATGAACTCGTACAAGGCTTGTGCCGCCAGGTCGAAACGGAACTGGTCGAGCTGACGAGTCACTTCGGCTTCAGTGCGTTGCAGCTGCGAAATGATCCAGCGATCCGCCAAGGACAGCTCGTAGGCTTCGCCGTTCTGACCGCAGTCTTCGCCTTTGTCCAGCACGTAGCGCGCAGCGTTCCAGATCTTGTTGCAGAAGTTGCGATAGCCTTCGACGCGGCCCATGTCGAACTTGATGTCACGACCGGTCGACGCCAGCGAGCAGAACGTGAAGCGCAGGGCATCGGTGCCGTAGCTGGCGATGCCGTCGGCGAACTCGTCGCGGGTCTGCTTCTCGATCTTCTTCGCCAGTTTTGGCTGCATCATGCCGGAGGTGCGTTTCTGCACCAGCTCTTCCAGCTCGATGCCGTCGATGATGTCCAGCGGGTCCAGGACGTTGCCCTTGGACTTGGACATTTTCTGACCCTGGCCATCACGCACCAGACCGTGCACGTAAACGGTCTTGAACGGAACCTGCGGCGTGCCGTCTTCGTTTTTCACCAAGTGCATGGTGAGCATGATCATCCGGGCAACCCAGAAGAAAATGATGTCGAAACCGGTCACCAGCACATCGGTGGAGTGGAATTTCTTCAGGAACTCGGTCTGCTCCGGCCAGCCGAGTGTGGAGAAAGTCCACAGGCCCGAACTGAACCAGGTGTCGAGAACGTCGTTGTCCTGTTGCAGCGCAACGTCCGGGCCGAGGTTGTTCTTGGCACGCACTTCGGCTTCGTCGCGACCGACATAGACCTTGCCCGACTCGTCGTACCAGGCCGGAATCCGGTGGCCCCACCACAGCTGACGGCTGATGCACCAATCCTGGATGTCGCGCATCCACGAGAAGTACATGTTTTCGTATTGCTTGGGCACGAACTGAATGCGGCCGTCTTCAACCGCAGCGATGGCAGGCTCGGCCAATGGCTTGGTGGACACGTACCACTGGTCGGTCAGCCACGGCTCGATGATGGTGCCGGAGCGGTCGCCTTTCGGTACTTTCAGGGCGTGATCGTCGACGCTGACCAGCAGGCCGGCCGCTTCGAACGCCGCCACGATTTCCTTGCGGGCCTGGAAGCGGTCGAGGCCGGCGTACTCGGCCGGGATCTTGCCGTCGATGCTTTCGTTCAGCGTGCCGTCAAGGTTGAACACCTGGGCCGCAGGCAGAACATTGGCGTTTTTGTCGAAGATGTTCAGCAGTGGCAGGTTGTGGCGCTTGCCGACTTCGTAGTCGTTGAAATCGTGGGCCGGGGTGATTTTCACGCAACCGGTGCCGAATTCTGGATCGCAGTAATCGTCGGCGATGATCGGGATGCGGCGGCCAACCAGCGGCAGCTCGACAAATTTGCCGATCAGGGCTTTGTAGCGTTCATCGTTCGGGTTAACGGCCACGGCGGCATCGCCGAGCATGGTTTCCGGACGCGTGGTCGCGACGATCAGGTAATCCTTGCCTTCAGCGGTTTTGGCGCCGTCGGCCAGCGGGTACTTCAGGTTCCACAGGAAGCCTTTTTCGTCGTGGTTTTCCACTTCGAGGTCGGAGATCGCCGTGTGCAGCTTGGTGTCCCAGTTGACCAGACGCTTGCCGCGGTAGATCAGACCGTCTTCGTGCAGGCGCACGAACGCTTCTTTCACCGCTTCCGAGAGGCCGTCGTCCATGGTGAAGCGCTCACGGCTCCAGTCCACGGACGAGCCGAGGCGGCGGATCTGGCGGCTGATGTTGCCACCGGACTGATCCTTCCACTCCCAGACTTTCTCGAGGAATTTTTCGCGGCCCAGATCATGGCGATTCTGGCCCTGGGCTTCGAGTTGACGCTCCACCAGCATTTGCGTGGCGATACCGGCGTGGTCGGTGCCCGGCTGCCACAGGGTGTTGCGACCCTGCATGCGGCGGAAACGGATCAGGGCGTCCATGATCGCGTTGTTGAAGCCGTGACCCATGTGCAGGCTGCCGGTGACGTTCGGCGGCGGGATCATGATGGTGTAGGACTCGCCCGCGCCTTGCGGGGCGAAGTAATTCTCAGACTCCCAGGTGTTGTACCAGGAAGTTTCAATGGCGTGCGGCTGGTAGGTCTTATCCATGCGCGGCGGGACCCTATTGGCATTTATTCAGGAAAAGCCGGCAAGTATAGCGGGGCGTGGGGCGTAGGGCGAGCAGGTGCGGACAGGGCGCTTGATCAATTACAACGCAGATCAAATGTGGGAGCGAGCCTGCTCGCGATGCAGGCGCCGCGGTCTATCAGGAAACCGAGGTGATGCTATCGCGAGCAGGCTCGCTCCCACAGGGGGTTGGTGTTTATTCGTACTGGCTCAACAACCGTTCCATCCGCGCATCCAGACGGCGTTTGATTTCGGTTTCGATGTGCGGGGCGAAGTCGTCGATCACGTCTTGCATGATCAATAGCGCGGCGGCGCGCAGTTCGCTGTCCAGGTGCAGCAGGGCGTCGGGGCCTTTGCTGGCGGCAGGCGACGGTTGCGCGGCTGGGGCGGGTGGCGGTGGCGGTGGCGTTTCGACCGGCTGAGGCGCATTGCCGACCGTGTCGAACAGCATGGGGATCTGTTCCTGATCACCTTCGATGACCGTGTCGGTCAGCAAGGGCGGTTGCAGGTTGTCATCGCCGAGCAACTGGCGGATCGACTCGAGGTCATCCAGCAGATGCGCGGAATTTTGCTGCGGTTTTGGAGTGTCCATCGGAATGCTCAGAGTCGCTGTAAACGGTGATCTTGCAGAGGATAGCCCTGTTCGCGGTAGAAACGGAAACTCTCACGCGCAGCCGAACGAATCGTCGGATCTTCCACCACCACTTCCGCCACGCGGGCGAACTGTTTGGCAAATACCGGGACTTTCAGGTCGAGATTGACCAGCAGGTCCTGATGCTGACCGCAGTCATCGCCAAGACCCAGGACAATCAAACCCTCCGGCTCGCTTTCGGCGGGACCGTGGGGCACGAAGCTTTCGCCCTTGAAGGCCCACAAACGCGCATCGAGGTCATCACGCTGGGCGGCATCGCTGCAGTGCAGGTAAATGCGATGGCCCATGCGCCAGGCTTTTTCGGTGAGCTTGCAGGCGAAATCCAGCCGTGCCGAAGGGTCGGCGCTGGGCAGGATATAGAAGTCGACTTTGGTCATTGCGGTTCCTGAGCCCCGGGCGGCGCCACTGGGAAGTGGCGCCGCCCGGGGTCATCGGTTTCAGGCTTTGGCGCGGTCCAGCAGGTATTGGGTCAGCAGGGGAACCGGACGGCCAGTGGCGCCCTTGTCCTTGCCGCCGCTGGTCCAGGCCGTGCCGGCGATGTCCAGGTGCGCCCAGTTCAGGTTCTTGGTGAAGCGCGACAGGAAGCAGGCAGCGGTGATGGTGCCGGCTTTCGGGCCGCCAATGTTGGCGATGTCGGCAAACGGGCTATCCAGTTGCTCTTGATATTCATCGAACAGCGGCAGTTGCCAGGCGCGGTCGTCGGCGGATTTGCCGGCGCTCAGCAGTTGGCCGATCAGCTCGTCGTTGTTGCCCAGCAGGCCCGAGGTGTGAGAACCCAGTGCGACGACACAAGCGCCGGTCAGGGTGGCGATGTCGATCACCGCTTGCGGCTTGAAGCGTTCGGAGTAGGTCAGGGCATCGCACAGCACCAGACGGCCTTCGGCGTCGGTGTTGAGGATTTCCACGGTCTGGCCGCTCATGGTGGTAACGATGTCGCCCGGACGCGAAGCGTTGCCGCTCGGCATGTTCTCGGCACAGGCCAGGATGCACACCAGGTTGATCGGCAGTTTCAGCTCAAGCACGGCACGCAAGGTACCGAACACGCTGGCGGCGCCGCCCATGTCGTACTTCATTTCATCCATGCCGGCGCCCGGCTTGAGGCTGATGCCGCCGGTGTCGAAGGTGATGCCTTTGCCGACCAGTGCGTACGGCTTCTCGGATTTCTTGCCGCCGTTGTATTGCATGACGATCAGGCGCGGTGGCTGGGCGCTGCCCTGGCCGACGGCGTAGAACGAGCCCATGCCCAGGTCCTTGATCTTCTTCTCATCGAGGACTTCGACTTTCAGGCTCTTGAATTCTTTGCCCAGGTTTTTGGCTTGCTCGCCCAGGAACGTCGGGTGGCAGATGTTTGGCGGCAGGTTGCCCAGGTTACGGGTGAAGGCCATGCCATTGGCGATCGCGGTGGCGTGGGTCACGGCGCGTTCGACTTCAGCCTGTGCGGCCTTGATGGTCACCAGGGTGACTTTCTTCAGGGCAAGCGGGTCGGCTTTCTGGCTCTTGAACTGGTCGAAGGTGTACTCGCCATCTACCAGGGTTTCGGCCAGCAGGCGGGTCTTGCCATAGCTGTCGCGGCCTTTGACCACGACTTCATCCAGTGCCAGCACTGCATCGCTGCCGCCCAGGCCTTTAAGGTTATTGAGGATACCGGCGATGATTTTGCGGAACGGGCGATCACCCAGCTCTTCATCCTTGCCCACGCCCACCAGCAACACGCGCTCGGCCTTGAGGTTAGGCAGGCTGTGCAGCAACAGGCTCTGGCCGACTTTGCCGGCCAGGTCGCCGCGCTTGAGCACGGCACTGATGGTGCCACCGCTCAGCTCGTCGAGTTGTTTGGCAACGGCGCCGAGTTTGCGGCCTTCGCCGACGGCGACCACCAGCGTGGCGGTCTTCAACGTTTCCGGGCTAACGCTTTTTACAACCAGTTCCATGTCTGGGTCCCTGAATTAATGGTCAAAGTGCGCGATGCGCAGAGGCATGCTTATAAGTAGAAAGACGCAGGTAGCAGTGCCCGTGACAAAGGCCGCAGTTTGAACCTCGCTACCGGCGCCTGACAACCCTCGGTCGTGCGAACTTCAGTGGTTCAGGTGTCTGCTTGAGCGTGCGCAGTGACAGGCGCACCCAATCACAGGATAATGCGCCATCTTTTTCGGCGGCTCTGCCCTGCGGGCCGACCGATACGTTTGTTTGTTTGGCCGCTTAGCCTGACAACCCTGGAGTGTCTGGTTTGATTGTCTTCCGTTATCTATCCCGCGAAGTCCTGTTGACCTTGAGCGCCGTCAGCGCCGTGCTGCTGGTCATCATCATGAGCGGACGCTTCATCAAATACCTCGCCCAAGCGGCCTCTGGCGCCCTGGATCCGGGCTCGCTGTTCCTGATCATGGGCTTTCGTCTGCCAGGTTTCCTGCAGTTGATCCTGCCTTTGGGGCTGTTTCTCGGGATCCTGCTGGCCTACGGTCGTCTGTACCTCGACAGCGAAATGACCGTGTTGTCGGCCACCGGCATGAGCCAGCAGCGGCTTTTTCGCATCACCCTGTTTCCGGCCACGCTGGTTGCGCTGGTGGTGGCATGGCTGAGCCTGAGCCTGGCGCCACAAGGTGCCAACCAGTTCCAGTTGCTGCTGAACAAACAGGACGCACTGACTGAATTCGATACCCTTGAGCCCGGCCGCTTCCAGGCCCTGCGCGACGGTACTCGGGTGACCTACACCGAGCAATTGTCGGATGACCGCATCAATCTGGGCGGCGTGTTCATTTCGCAAAAAAATGTAAACTCCGACAAAAAGGATCGAGGGATTTCCGTCCTGGTGGCCGAGAAGGGTCGTCAGGAAATTCGGCCCGACGGCAACCGTTACCTGATTCTCGACAACGGCTACCGCTACGACGGTAATCCGGGTCAAGCCGACTACCGCGCCATCAAATACGACGAGTACGGCGTATTGCTGCCCAAACCGGACGTCAGCGACGAAGTCACTGACCGTGACGCGATGACCACCCGCTCCTTGCTGGGCAATGATGACATCCGTTCGCGTACCGAACTGCAATGGCGTCTGTCTCTGCCGTTGCTGGTCTTCATCGTGACCCTGATGGCGGTGCCGCTGTCGCGGGTCAACCCGCGCCAGGGCCGTTTCCTCAAGCTGCTGCCGGCGATTCTTCTTTATATGGCTTACCTGACCATCCTGATTGCCGCTCGCGG
Organism: Pseudomonas wuhanensis; assembly: GCF_030687395.1. Classification (GTDB taxonomy): domain Bacteria; phylum Pseudomonadota; class Gammaproteobacteria; order Pseudomonadales; family Pseudomonadaceae; genus Aquipseudomonas; species Aquipseudomonas wuhanensis. The sequence goes on from NZ_CP117430.1 coordinate 1,251,732, forward strand.
CGCCCTCGAAAAGGGCAAGATCCCGTCGGCATTGGGCTTGTGGTGGGTGCATGCGATCTTCCTGGCCATCGGCCTGGGCTTGCTGTACTGGGAGCCGTTGCGCTTGAAGATGGCGAGTCGCCGCAGTGCGCTGGAGGTGGCCCGTGGATAAGCTCGATCGCTACATTGGTAGCAGCGTGTTCATGGCGATCCTGGCGGTATTGGGGATCATTCTGGGTCTGGCAACGCTGTTTGCCTTCATCGATGAGATGGGCGACGTCAGCGATACCTACACGCTGGCGGATGTCCTGAGCTATGTGCTGCTGACTGCGCCGCGCCGTCTGTACGACATGTTGCCGATGGCGGCGCTGATCGGTTGCCTGATCGGCCTCGGCAGCCTGGCCAGCCACAGTGAGCTGACCATCATGCGCGCTGCGGGCGTGTCGCTCGGGCGGATCGTCTGGGCTGTCATGAAGCCGATGCTGCTTTTGATGGCGGTGGGGCTGGTGATCGGTGAATACGTCGCGCCGGCCACGGAAGTTACCGCTCAGGCCAACCGCTCGCTGGCCCAGGGCAGTGGCGATGCGCAAAGCGCCAAACACGGTCTGTGGCACCGTCAGGGTGACGAGTTCATTCACGTCAACTCCGTGCAACCCAATGGTCTGCTGTACGGCGTGACCCGTTATCGCTTCGACGACCAACGCCACATGCTGTCTTCGAGTTTCGCCAAACGCGCGGAGTTCGACACGGATCACTGGCAACTGAGCGACGTCACGACCACGTTGTTCCATGAAAAGAACACCGAAGTAGTGACGACTCCGGTGGAGCGTTGGGAAGTAGCCCTGAGCCCGCAATTGCTGAGCACTGTGGTGATGGCGCCTGAATCACTGTCAATCACCGGTCTGTGGAGTTACATCCACTACCTGGCTGACCAGGGCCTGAGCAACGGTCGTTACTGGCTGGCGTTTTGGGTCAAGGTGTTGCAGCCGCTGGTGACCGCTGCATTGGTGCTGATGGCGATTTCCTTCATCTTCGGCCCGCTGCGTTCGGTGACCCTTGGTCAGCGGGTCTTTACCGGTGTGCTGGTGGGGTTCACCTTCCGCATCGTCCAGGATTTGCTCGGGCCTTCGAGCCTGGTATTCGGTTTCTCGCCGCTGTTTGCGGTGCTGGTACCGGCCGGTGTCTGTGCCCTGGCCGGGGTCTGGTTGTTGCGCCGGGCCGGTTGATCGCGGGTTTTCCCCGATGTGGCTTGTCACTCAAAACGCCCCTGTCGCAAGACCGGGGCGTTTTTGTAAGCGCCGTCTGACCTGCGAACGTGACGCTTGCGCCGTGGATCAGGTACAATTCCCGGCTATTTTTCGGCGGGCTATGCCTGCAGCCTTTTTGAGTGTTGATCCGTGAGTGATTTGAGTCATATCCGCAATTTCTCCATCATCGCCCACATTGACCATGGCAAGTCGACGCTGGCCGATCGCTTCATCCAGATGTGCGGCGGCCTTGCCGAGCGCGAAATGGAAGCCCAGGTGCTGGACTCCATGGACCTGGAACGTGAACGCGGGATCACCATCAAGGCCCACAGCGTCACCCTTTATTACACCGCCCGCGATGGCATCAAGTACCAGCTGAACTTCATTGATACCCCCGGCCACGTTGACTTCACCTATGAAGTCAGCCGTTCGTTGGCGGCCTGTGAAGGTGCGTTGCTGGTGGTCGATGCCGGTCAGGGCGTTGAAGCGCAGTCGGTTGCCAACTGCTACACGGCGATCGAGCAGGGCCTGGAAGTCATGCCAGTCCTGAACAAGATCGACCTGCCACAGGCCGATCCAGAGCGCGTCAAAGAAGAAATCGAGAAAATCATCGGCATCGACGCCACCGACGCGGTGGAGTGCTCTGCCAAGACCGGTCTGGGCGTCGACGAAGTGCTCGAGCGCCTCGTCACCACCATTCCTGCGCCGACCGGCAACATCGAAGATCCGCTGCAAGCGTTGATCATCGACTCTTGGTTCGACAACTACCTGGGCGTTGTTTCCCTGGTACGCGTGCGTCACGGTCGTGTGAAGAAGGGCGACAAGATCCTCGTCAAATCCACCGGCAAGATCCACCTGGTGGACAGCGTCGGTGTCTTCAACCCGAAACACACCGCCACCGTTGACCTGAAGGCCGGCGAAGTGGGTTTCATCATTGCCGGCATCAAGGACATTCACGGTGCACCGGTCGGTGACACCCTGACCTTGAGCTCCACGCCAGACGTTGACGTGCTGCCAGGCTTCAAGCGTATTCAGCCGCAGGTTTACGCCGGTCTGTTCCCGGTCAGCTCCGACGACTTCGAAGATTTCCGTGAAGCCCTGCAAAAGCTCACGCTCAACGACTCGTCCCTGCAGTACACCCCGGAAAGCTCCGACGCGCTGGGCTTCGGCTTCCGTTGCGGGTTCCTCGGCATGCTGCACATGGAAATCATCCAGGAGCGCCTGGAGCGCGAGTACGACCTGGACCTGATTACCACCGCGCCAACGGTAATTTTCGAGCTGCTGCTGAAAACCGGCGAAACGATTTACGTCGATAACCCGTCGAAGCTCCCGGACCTGTCGTCGATCGAAGACATGCGTGAACCGATCGTGCGGGCCAATATCCTTGTGCCGCAAGAGCACCTGGGTAACGTCATTACCCTGTGTATCGAAAAGCGTGGCGTGCAGCACGACATGCTGTTCCTGGGTAGCCAGGTACAAGTGACCTACGATTTGCCGATGAACGAAGTGGTCCTCGACTTCTTCGACCGTCTGAAATCCACCAGCCGTGGCTATGCTTCGCTGGATTACCATTTCGACCGTTATCAATCAGCTAATCTGGTGAAACTGGACGTGCTGATCAACGGCGACAAGGTCGATGCTCTGGCGCTGATCGTGCACCGTGACAACTCGCACTACAAAGGTCGCCAGTTGACCGAGAAGATGAAAGACCTGATTCCGCGGCAGATGTTCGACGTGGCAATCCAGGCCGCCATTGGTGGTCAGATTGTGGCGCGTACAACCGTCAAGGCACTCAGAAAGAACGTATTGGCCAAATGCTACGGTGGTGACGTCAGCCGTAAGAAAAAGCTGCTGGAAAAGCAAAAGGCCGGTAAAAAACGCATGAAGCAGGTCGGCAACGTGGAAATTCCACAAGAAGCCTTCCTTGCCGTGCTCAGGTTGGATAGTTAGGTCCTATGTCACTAAATTTCCCGCTGTTGCTGGTCATCGCCGTGTTCGTCTGCGGCCTGTTGGCGTTGCTCGATCTGCTGTTCCTGGCGCCACGGCGCCGGGCTGCCATTAACTCTTACCAGGGTAGCGTCAGCCAGGCTGACATGGTGGTGGTCGAGAAACTGAACAAAGAGCCGCTGCTGGTCGAATACGGCAAATCGTTCTTCCCGGTGTTGTTCATCGTGCTGGTGCTGCGTTCGTTCCTGGTGGAACCGTTCCAGATTCCTTCCGGCTCGATGAAACCGACCCTGGACGTCGGCGACTTCATTCTGGTGAACAAATTTTCTTACGGGATCCGCCTGCCGGTGATCGACAAGAAAATCATCGAAGTCGGTGATCCGCAGCGCGGCGATGTGATGGTGTTCCGCTACCCGAGCGACCCGAACGTCAACTACATCAAGCGTGTAGTGGGGCTGCCGGGCGACCAGATTCGTTACACCGCCGACAAGCGCCTGTTCGTCAACGGCGAGTCGATTG